>JAGPMN010000001.1 GCA_018052825.1 Methanothrix sp. | reverse complement strand
CAAGTCTGGATACAGGGCTTATTATAAATCCTGCGGATGATCAGAATGCTCCTATCGGCATAGTAGCATACTATACATCGCCAGGATTATTACTACTATTTTACATCAAGATCGAGACACTGCCCTTAATTAAGGTACACTACCGCCTTTTCCATGCCGCTATTTTGGAGATAGAGCGCAGATTTTGACTCTCAAGATAGCTTCATAAGCCCTGACAGTGTACCTTCGTCCATGTTCCTGCTTGGAGAGTATTGCGACGAAGAGGCAAGGTTTGTTGCCGATTGCCTCAAGGATGCCGGAATGAAGGTGGACATCAGAACCTACACAGCCAGCGAGGTGGAGACAGATCATTTCCTGGAAGGCCGGATGAGCGAGCTGCTGGCCGTCCTGACTGAAGACGAAAGGCAAAAGTATGAGAGGTACCTGTCAGCCCTGCGCAATGTTCTGGCGGAGGGTGCATCCGAGGAGGACTGGAGCGAAAGGCTGGCAGATGAGATCGATCCGCACAGGGAAGAGAAGAGGGAGAGGCTGCTTCAGCTTATCTCCGATAGTCGACAGGAGAGGGAAAAGAAATCTGAAGAGGCCGGCCATGTCGAAGAATCCGATCAGGTCCCGGATGCAACTTTGCCGGATGAGCCGAATCAAGCAGTGGAGGCAAATCAACCAGAGAGTCAATCCGAAGAAGCCCGGACCGAGGAGAAATCCAGGCTGGTGAAGGCGATAATGGATGTATCCGATGCAAAGTATTTTGCCGAGCTGGTCCTTGAGAGAAATCATTTTCGTTTTGGGGAGGATGGCGCAGCACTGCCAGACGATCCCATCCTGCGGGTCTATGATGAAAGGGAGGACGATGAAAGGGGGGCGGAGCTGGTCAGAAGTAGCACCACCTTTTCGGTTGAGCCCAGAGCACAGGTACTGGTTGACGAGTTCTCATCCCTGCTGGCAGATGATCTGGATGAGGATTTTCGTGATGAGTATCCGAGGGAGTACTCCCAGCTCACCTTACTCGCAAAGATCATCGATTCTTTAGAGGAGGCCCCTCAAAGCAAAGAGGACATGGCTGCCTTTTGCGAGAGGAGCATAGTGAATATGGATATAAACGGAAATCTTCTGGAGCTGGACGGCAGCGAGGCGGTGGAGGAGCTCGCCAGGTCGCTGGAGAAGAACGGGGTGATAAAGGTCAAGGGCGACAGGATCAAGTGGAAGCGGTGAACGCCCGGCTTGAGCACTATTAATATATCGAAGCATAAGATTTAAAGCCTTGAGTCGGTAAAATAAGGTGGCGATCTATATGCTTCGATTGTTTTTGATCATAGCCCTGCTAAGCATGACTGCTTGCGCAGGGGACTGGCTGGAAGGAGGATATGTGGGCTCTGCGAATTATGGAGAGATCCGGCAGTACTTCACAGATCCGATATTTTATACGAGGGTTCCCGTATCCCAGCCCCTGAGCTTTTATAGGCCCTATATAACCACATACCCTTATCCGTTCTACGCCACGCAGTCGGAGTTCAGGAACCAGTCCCTGGCTGCAATGCAATGGGACCCATTCGTGAAGAACTGGACATCAACTATGAGTTATGCCGCGAGCAAATCATCTTTCAGGGTCTTTGAAGGAGGAAGCTGGAAGAGCCTGTAAAAAGGCTGATGCCAGGATTTCTCCGGCATCTTTCTATCGGGCAGCGCTTCCATAACTTCACCCCATCGCCTCTATCCGGCATGCTGCGATCTTGTACTCAGGAATCCTGGCCACCGGATCCAGGGCATCTGATGTGATGATGTTGGTTCCCTGCCAGTGGAATGGCATGAAGACCATTCCCGGCTTTACCCTCTCTGTGATCCGCGCCCGTGCCTCAGTCTCTCCACGCACAGTTTTGACTTTGACCATGCGACCGTGCCCTACCCCCAGCCTCTCCGCATCCTCCGGATGGATCTCGACGTAAAGCTCATTGTCCATCTCGTTTAGCGATGGACACCTCCGGGTCATGGAGCCGCTGTTGTAGTGCTCCACAATCCTGCCTGTGCTGAGAAGGATGGGATACTCGTGGCTGACGGCCTCCCCGGCCGGCCGGTTCTCGACGGCTGCAATGCTGGCCCGCCCGTTTGCGGATGAGAAGCGCTCCCTGTGCAGTATGTCCGTTCCAGGGTGACTCTCATCCGGGCAGGGCCAGAGCAGGCCTCCCACCCGGGAGATCCTCTCCCGGGTCATGCCCCCGTACTGGGGCACATTGCGGTTGATCTCCCTGAGAACGTCTGCAGCAGACGAGCCTCCAAGCTCCAGGCCAAGCCTCCTGCCTACCTCATTGATGATCCAAAGCCCCTCCTTCGCCTCTCCGACGGCAGGCACAGCCCTGTAGATCCACTGCACCCGCCTCTCCATGGAGGTGTAGCTGCCGTCCTTCTCCGCCCAGGCGGCCGCAGGCAGAATCACATCCGCCATCTTCGCAGTTGCGGTCATGAATATCTCCTGCACAACAAGAAAGTCCAGGCCCTCCAGAGCAGCTCTTGTCCGGCTGACATTGGCGTCGCACATCACAGGGTCCTCGCCGATGATGTACATGGCCTTCACTGCGCCCTGCAGTGCCGCCTCTGTCATCTCCGTGGATGTGAGGCCCGGCCCCAGCGGCAGGCTGGGGGCATTCCATGCCTTCTGGAAGAGCCCGGCCGACTTTGGGTCAGAGGCCCTCCTGTAGCCCGGATAAAACTCTGCCATGCCGCCCATGTCGCAGGTTCCCTGAACATTGTTCTGGCCGCGCATGGGCCAGACGCCAGCCCCCGGCCGGCCCATATGGCCGCAGATGAGTGCCAGTGTGGCGCAGGCCCTGACGTTGTCCGTGCCGCAGACATGCTGTGTGATGCCCATGGAATAGAGCAGCGCCGAGGCAGGCGATTTTGCATATATCCTCGCAGCCCTCGCAATCTCGCCCGCAGGAATGCCGGTGCTCTCCGCCGCCTGCTCCAGGATGAAGCCGCTCAGGCTCTCCTTCAGGGCATCGAAGCCCTCAGTCCTCTTTGAGATGAAGTCCCTGTCCAGCAGCCCCTCATCTACAATCACCTTCATCATGCCCCGCAGCAGGTCTATGTCGGAGCCGGGTTTGATGCGCAGGTGGATGTCAGCCGTCCAGGATGTGGATGTGATGCGGGGATCTGCCACTATGATGGCGGCACCCCGGTCCCTCGCCCTCTGCACCCAGCGGGAGACGACAGGATGGGCCTCGGCGAAGTTGGTCCCTATGGCAAATATGCATTTGGTGTTCTCCAGGTCCGGCAGGTTGTTGGTCATGGCCCCGGTTCCAAGCACCGCCCCCAGGCCGACTACGGTCGGCGAGTGGCAGAGCCTGGCGCAGTTGTCCACGTTGGGCGAGCCCAGCATCCGGGCCATCTTCTGCAGCAGGTAATTCTCTTCGTTGTTGCAGCGCGAGGAGGCAAGAAAGCCCAGGGAGCCGGCCTCGTGCCTTCTGATGCTCCTGGAGAGGCCCTCCGCCACCAGATTCAGGGCCTCGTCCCAGGATATCTCTACAAATCCCTCTCCTCTCCTCTTCAGGGGATGGGCAAGCCTCTCCTCACTGTTCAAAACCTCCAGAACGGCATTGCCCTTTGGGCAGAGCGCCCCCTCGCTGGCTGGGTGATCCTTCATGTACTCAATGCCAACAGCTTTTCCTTTGTCGACGACAATATACATTCCGCAGCCAACGGCACAGTAGGGGCAGAGGGATGCAGCCAGTTTAGCAGTCACTTTCTTCCTCCAGGGCGCATTCTAATTCCGCCGGGAATTTAAGAAGGTTTGCATCGCATACCGCAGCAATTGCGAAATTATGGCTGGTTAGGTGGAGGAGGGACACCATCTCTCCAGCTTCAGGAGATATGCCGGCCCGGATATAGTCGTTCCAAAGAATATGGTTCGATTTTTGTGTCGTCTGGCACACTCCATCAGGCCGTCCATGGTGCCGTTGGCCAGAGCCGAGCCGGTGATCAATATGATCTGGCATCGCTCAAATATCTCAGTGCAGTTCATGCCGTCCAGGACAGCAACGCCGCAGCTGACAGATCCGGCAAGATCCAGGTCCGAGACCATCACCCGCTCCGGCCCCGCAGCGGCCACCATCGCCTCCAGAAGGGCCGGCTGCATGCCTATCAGCCCGAACTTATCCGCCTCCTGCCCCTTTATCCATTCAGCCAGGCATTGCCCGCATCTCTTCGGGCCGTCGTCCTTGCAGTGCACAGTGCCTTCGATCAGGCCGTGGTACCGGAGAGTGGCGTTCATGGTTGATATCAGAACAGCGCGCTCGAAGCCCCCTTCCAAAGGCAGATCGAGCACATCGCCCAAAGTTCCCTTGAAGCTTCCAGCCGCTGATGTGAATGCCTGCCCGTAGCAGCCCCTGAAAACGGCCTGCATCAGGACCTCCTTTCCTCTCAGTACGGGAAGGTCATCCCGCCCGGGATCTCCAAGGGCCTCCATGGGGCTGAGGGGGCGGCTGATCAACACATCTCCTTCCATCAGCTCCGCCTCCCCTTCCTCTCCCCTTTTGGATTTCAGCTCATGGACGAAAAGCCTCTTTGCCTCTTCCAGTATATCCTTCCCCATATTCCTCTCACCGCTTTCAATCCTTGCATCTCAAACCGCTGCTCGAATGGCTGGCAGGCGGAAAAGCGCTGCCCCAGCTCGCGACCTCCTCAGGCCTGCCGCAGAGGACGATCTTTCCCCTCTCCAGAAGGCAGGCCCGGTCACCTATGCAGGAGATATCCCTCAGGTCGTGGGTGACGATGATGCTTGGCACCCTGCAGGCATGAAGCCTCTCCTTCAGCTCTCTTCTCATGGCCTCCTGCCTTCGCACGTCCAGCGCCGCAAGCGGCTCGTCCAGCAGCAGCAGGTCGGGCTCTATGATCAGAGCGCGTGCCAGGGCCACCCTCTGCTTCTGGCCGCCGGATATGCTGGAGGCCTTTGCCTTCCTGATCTCCCACAGCCCTGCCTCATCCAGCCTGTCCCTGACCATCAGGTCTATCTCTGCTGCGGAGAGCCCCCGGGCCCGCAGGCCGAAGGCCACATTGTCGTAGACGCTCATGTGGGGAAAGAGGGCATAGCTCTGGAAGACGTATCCTATGTTCCTCTCCTCAGGTGCTGCATCGGCATTCATCTCTGAGTTGAATAGGGTTTTGCCGTTCAGGGCAATCCTGCCCCAGTCGGGGCTGCTTATGCCGGCGATGAGGTTGAGAGTGGTGGTCTTGCCGCAGCCGTTGTCCCCCACAAGCATGAGGATCTCCCCCTTTGGCACATCGATCTGGACGGCCAGGGAGAAGTCCCGCAGCCTCTTTCTGACATCAATTTCCAGCATTCTCGTACATCCTCCGCGAGAGGGCCCTGACCAGGAATATGACCAGGAAGGAGATTATCACCAGTATGATGGCCAGACATAAAGCCGCATCGAGATCTCCCTGCATGGCTGTGTAAATGGCCAGGGGCATTGTCTGCGTCCTTCCCTGAAAGTTGCCCGCAAACATGATGGTGGCCCCGAACTCGCCAAGGGAGCGGGCGAAGGCCATGATGGCCCCCGAGACCAAGCCCCTATATGCGATGGGCAGTACCACATGAAAGAATGTGTAGGCCTGCGAGGCTCCAAGGGTGCGGGCGGCGTTTTCCAGTGAGAGATCCACATCTTCAAAGCTGGTCTTCGCCTGCCTGATGTAAAAGGGAGAGGAGACGAACATCTGGGCTATGATCACAGCCAGAGTTGTGAATGCAACGCTTATCCCCATGGCGTTCAGGTGCTGCCCCACGATTCCCATTCTGCCGAAGGCCATGAGCAGGGCAATGCCGGCCACGGCCGGGGGCATGATCACCGGAAGATCGATCACCGAGTCGACGATCTCCTTTCCGGGATAGCGGAAACGGGCATTGACATAGGCCAGGGGCGTTCCCAGGATGACGATGGTTATGGTGGTGACGGCGGCGGTGGATATGGATAGCCTGAGGGCATCGGCCACCATGGGGCTTTTCAGCGAGTGCAAAACCGTACCCATCGGGCTTCTAAGAAAGAGAGAGGCTACTGGCAGGGCGATGAAGGATATGGTCAGAAAGATGAGAAGCACGAGGCCTGCCTTCATGGCCCGGCTCCTCATGCTTTTGAAAAGCCCCCGTCTGAATATCATCCTGCGGAAATACCGGAAGGCGTTGACCGCTGTCGTATCCCTCTTTTCCTGCATTATATATTTCGGCCTCCTTCAGGCTGTGGCAGCCTCCGCTGTGCCGCTGGAAGCACCAGATTGCACCGCGGGAATGAACCCGTACTTCCCCAGGATGGATTGACCTTCTGTGGACATTATCATATCTAAAAAGGCTTGCGCCTCCACAGGGTATTTGGATTGCGAAAGCACAGCCACAGGAAAGTCCCCCACTACGTTATATTTTTCGGGAATGAGAATCCTGGTGACCTTTCCCACCATCTGCGGGCTGACATCGGATATAAAAGCAAATCCCGCATCAGCTTCCCCCAGGGCAATCTTGGAGACGATGCGATTTACAGTGGTCTCCTGAGAGACTACATTGGACAGTACCGATTCCCTGTATGCCGGTCCATACTCAGGATCGGCTGCCAGCTTATCCAGAACCTGGAGGGCATAGTCTCCGGCTGGAAGATCTTTGGTTCCCATCAAGATCTTGACCCCAGGAGATGCCAGATCCTTCAGGCCGGTTATACTGGCAGGATTGTCATTGGGCACGATTATTGCCACTTTATTTCTGGCAAAGACCTCTACTGTGCTGTTATTGATAAAGCCCTCCGATTTCAGGGCGTTCATGTGCTTTAGGTTTGCCGAGACAAGGATATCGGCATAGGCCCCCTGCTCGATTTGAGAGCGCAGCGCAGGCACGCCGTCAAAATTGAACTCTACGCTTATGTTGGTAGCGTTCTCATAAACCCCGCCGATCTCGCTTAATGCTCCAGTGAGGCCTGCACCGCAAAACACAGTAAGCCTCTCTCCCTCCTCCGCCAAGGCCGGAGAGAGGCCGGCCAGCAGGACGAGCATTATCAGTATCTTGCATTTCTCCATCTAGGGTCTCCTCCCTTCTCAAGTCTTCGATCAAGCGGCTGGACTGAACCCGTACCTCTCCAGGACGGCCCTGCCATCGGCGGACTGTACCAGATCCATGAACTCCTGAGCCATGCCGGGATTCCTGCACTCGGCAGACAGTCCCATCGGATACTCGGCTATCACATTGTACTCGTCAGGTATCTCGATCCGGTCTACTTTGGATGCCATATCCTCTGTGACATCTGAGACATATGCAAATCCCACATCTGCCTCGCCCAGGGCGGCCTTGGTCACAACATAGCTGACAGTGGTCTCCTGGGATATGATGTTGGCCATCACATTTTTCTTGTAGTCCGGCCCATATGCAAAGTCATTGGCCAGCCTGTCGATTATCTGGAGGGCGTAGTCCCCTACTGGAACATCCTTTGTGCCTATGACGATCTTAATCCCCGGCCTGGCCAGGTCGCTGAGGTTATTTATCCCGGCTGGATTGCCCCTGGGGACGATCAGTGCGATCTTGTTCTTCGTGAAGATGCAGACGCTGCTGTTATTCATCAGCCCCTCTCCCATCAATTTGTTCATGTGCTTTGTGCTCGCGAAGGCCACCACATCAGAATAGGCGCCGTTCTCGATCTGAGTTCGCAGAGCCTGAGAGCCGTCGAAGTTGATGGCCACCTTCATGTCCGTCCTGTTTTCATAAATGTCTCCTATCTCGCCGAAGGCCCCTGTCAGGGACGCAGCAGCGAACACGACGATCTCGTCGCTGGCCGTCTCATCCATCTGGGCAGCGATGCCCTGCGGTATAAAGAAAATGAGGGCGGCGAGGAGTATAGTTTTGCAGCTCATCATAGATACCACCTCTTCTTTTTCGTCTTTCATATTCCATCAATCTCCTTCGTTATTCCTATTTTTTCACCTTACTACCTCAGTAAGCTGTTTAGATTACTATTTTAGATTAAGTTAGCAAATATGTTTGCATTATTAATCCTTGCGCTTCTTCCAGGCTGCCCCCACAGGAAACCCCTTCCAGCCATGGCAGCCGAGGGCAAATCTTTTACTTCATCAGTTCAATCCCTTCACCATGAGCGATTATGCCAAGATCGTCCCCTGCCTGGATGTCAAGGTGGTGGACGGAGCGCCCTCCGTGGTCAAGGGCGTCAAGTTCGTGGATCTGAAGAGGCAGGGCGATCCTGTGGAGCTTGCCCGCCGCTATCGGGAGCAGGGTGCTGATGAGCTGGTCTTTCTGGATATAACCGCATCTCATGAGGGCAGGAAGACGATGGTGGATGTGGCCCGCAGGGTGGCGGATGTGGTGGACATACCTTTCACGGTGGGCGGGGGCATCGCCACACTCGATGGGGCAAAGCGGATCCTGGATGCGGGAGCTGACAAGGTGGGAATCAACACCGCAGCAGTCAAAAATCCAGATTTCGTCAAGCAGGCTGCCGGCGCCTTCGGCCCGGAGAGGATCGTGGTGGCGGTGGACGCCCGCAGAAACAGCAAAATCGTCCCGGGCGTGAACGTCTACCAGATGGAGGACGGCTCGAAGGCGTGGTTTGAGGTGGTGATATACGGTGGCAGGACGCCTGCCGGAATTGATGCAATCGACTGGTGCCGGCGCATGGAGAGGCTGGGGGCCGGAGAGCTTCTGCCAACCAGCATGGACCGGGACGGGACCAACACGGGATACGATCTGCCCCTCACCCGCGCCATATGCGATGCTGTGAGCATACCGGTTACAGCCAGCGGCGGCGCCTCCACCCCCCAGCATATCCTGGAGGGCTTCACAGTGGGCAGGGCTGACGCTGCTTTAGCTGCGGGCATGTTTCACAGGGGCGAGTACACAGTGGGAGAGGTGAAGGATTATCTGGCGAGCAGGGGGATCAATGTAAGAAGATAATTGCGAGATGAGATGGCCCGGCCGGGCAATCGGCCTGCTGGCAGGTACGGGCTGGAGGATGAGGAGCCTGCCAAGAAAAGGTTTAATTATAGTGCAGAACCTATGAAATGATACATACTTGGCAGGTCGATCGGTCTCTGGATATCGGCAATTAATCCATTGGTGCAGCACTATAAATCTATATTCTCAGTTGTTAGCTCTGTGGTGAAAACGCCGTCAGCCACTGGCCATATTGGTTGCTGACGGCCACCACAGAGAGCATAAATGATCACGGAGGAGGTAGAATCAATCACCCGTAGAAAGAGTCTTATTTATTTGCCGCCAGGCTCCTGGCCTTCTTTCCTTCCTCAATCAGCTCTTTGACCCTCTGTCCGCCCTTATGGCCAATTTCTGTATCATCAGAGCGGCTGGGTTTGGAAAAATAGGTCCCATATGCTGGTTCGCCATTGAAACATATTGTTTATAATCCGTAAGTTGGTTCCTTACTTACAGTTACGAATACATCAATAATGAATTGTTCATTTCTATCCTATTCTGCTCACTGTCATTTCTTTGGCCAGCGCCCCGGCCATCTCCACGAGCCCGAGCAGCTCCTCCGCCCTGTTGATCTCCTCTCTCCCGGCCCGTGTCACTGGCCTGCGTGGCACAGCAGTGCAGGGCTTCGTCTCCTCGGATATTCCGTATGTGCCGATCCTTCTGGCCAGACCGGTGATCTCAGACTTGTCCAGGGCGATGAGCGGATGGTAGACGGGAGCGCAGATCCCCGACTGCTCGGCCAGGATGTTCTCTGCCGTCTGCGATGCAACCTGTCCCATGGAGTAGCCTGTGACTATGCCCAGGCAGCCCTGATCAAGCATGACCTGCGAGGCTATGCGGTACATGAGACGCCGGCACAGGACGCATGTGGCCCTCGGATAGTGGGATGATATCTTCTCAACTGCCCGGCTGATTGGCACTGTTATGAAATCTATCTTTCTGCCGGACGTCCACCTGGCAAGAGCCTCAGCGCATCTCATGGACTGGCTGATGGCATCGGCATAAGGGCGGGAGTCGAAGTGCAGCAGAGTCACCGGACAGCCCCTTTTCATCATCATCCAGGCGGCCACAGGCGAGTCTATTCCTCCGGAGATGAGGGCCAGCATTCTGCCCTGCGAGCCCAGAGGCAGGCCTCCGACCCCCTTCACCACATCTGTGAAGATGAATGTCCTGTCCCTCCTGGCCTCTATGTATATTTCCAGATCGGGACGTTCGAGGTCTACAGAGGCTCCGCTGCTGCTCTGCACAGCCTGCCCCACAGCGCGGCCGATCTGCTCGCTGGTAAATGAAACGCCAGAGCGCCTCGGCCGGATGGCAAAGCTCTTTCTGCTCTCTGTACCGGCCAGACCGCTCAAGCCTGCCCGGCCTGCAAGCTCGACGGCAGCAAGGCTGATCTGCTGCAGATCGGAGGCTACTGTCTGGGCGGGGCTTGCTGAAACTGTGCCGAAAACCATTGCCGCTATCTGGCAGGCCCTGGGGTCAGAGGTGTGGACGAAGATCCTCCCCTCGCCCCTCTCCATCTTATGCGCAACTGCCGCCCGATTCAAAGAAAAAGCGATATTTCCGGCAAGAATGCGCTCCCATTTCTGCCGCGTCCATCTGTCCTTTAGAGTGATCTCTCCGTAGCGAACCAGCACTACATCCTGAGAGATCATGATCTGGTCTGAGTGGCCTTCAGGGACCTCTTGATCTTCTTGACCCTGGAACCGGCGGCTGTGTATCTCTGCATCGGACCGGGCTTTTTGTGGGTGGCCTCAGCCCTGGTTACCTGCCTGACCTGACCCTTTCTGCCCTTGATCTTGACCCATTCTATGCTTCCAGTCTTTCCCATGAGATGCCCCTATCAGAGCAGCGTTTAAAAAGCTTGTGATTCAGCAAAAGGCTTTTAAGGAGCTTTAGTTTAGTAGGGCTACGTCCTTTTTGGGACAGTGGGGTAGCCTGGTCTATCCTCGAGGGTTTGGGACTCTTGGACCGCGGTTCGAATCCGCGCTGTCCCATAATCTTATTTATCTCATTATACTGCCTCAGCAACATGAGTTTTATACTATTACTATCTCTTTGCAGCAGCGGCAGGCCTTCTCCATCTCTGCCGTGCTCTCACCAGGAAAATGATCGATAAGGCAGAGCTCCCCGGGCCTGGCTCGAGAAAACAGCCTGGCCAGGTCTCCATGATAGACCTCAATTTCGGCCGGCCCGTGGGCGCAGGCTGCCAGCCTCGGCTCTCTCCCCACGTCCTCCGCCGGCCTCTCCGGATACTCTATCTCCTCAATTCTCAGCAGGCTGCGGTTGACCTCCAGGTTGAGGCAGGCGTTGGATACGGCTGCCTGCCAGGAATCGTTGAGCACCACTCTACGAGCCCCCGCCAGGGCGCACATGAGACCCAGGGTTCCCGGGCCGCACAGGCCGTCCACCACATCGCGAATGCGGCCCTGCAGGTAGAGCTGCTCTAAAATTCTCATTTTTGGGGCGCTTTTGCGCGAGAACTCGATGTGTATGCGCGACTGGCTCTTGTATATGACCAGCTCTCCAAATAGGCTCTGGCATATGTCGGCGCGCATATCGCAGCCAGCCAGGAGGACATTTTCCACCGGCTTCTTCTCGAGGCTCAAGACTCCAGGAACTCCCCGGCTCAGGATCACCCCTTTGATTTCAGGTATCCTCTCCACCATCGCCTCTGCCGCCTTGCGGCTGTAGCCCTCTCCCGAGAGAATCAGGTTTCTTCTGCCCAGGCGGGGCGGATAGGCCAGCGGATAGCCGACTTCGATGAGCGGCGTGCCCACGCTGCGCAATGTGGCATCATCCTCGCGCAGGCCGAACTCCTGCAAAAGGCGCAGGGCATCGAGCATTACGGAATCAAGCGGCGCCTTTCCGCAGGAGGAGCACCTCTCCACCCTCTCAGGCAGATGCCTCGCCGGGGCGGATTTGTTCAGATTCGGCTCCGCCGCGCATGCGGGGCAGGCTAAATAGAGCTGCTCGATTACTGCCAGGAGCTCCTCCGCCGGCTTCACGCAGTCATTTCCGCAAGCAGGACACTTCATGATATTCCACTCTTCTGGATGGTCTTCTCTATGTTTTCGCCATCGATAGGAATCGTTAATATCTCATCCCTTAGAAAGGTTTGTAAATAAGAAGATCATTAGGGCGGCGAAGGTGGTTTTGGACATGGCACAGAGAGGCATTAGGGAGTACGATGCAAAACGCCTGCTGGCCAGGTTCCTCCCCGAGTACCTCGATGGGTTCTCCTATAAGGGAGATATCGCCCTTGTGGGACCGGAGACGGACCTGGAGGCGCTGGCATCAAATCATCCCTGGCTTGAGACGACAAAGCTCGTTGTCAAGCCGGATCAGCTCTTTGGAAAGAGGGGCAAGCACGGTCTGGTCTTGCTGGATGCGGACTGGGATTCAGCAAAGAGGTATATCGCAGATAAGATGGGCGCAGAGGTCACGATCGGAGGCATCACTGGAAGGCTGTCTCACTTTCTGATCGAGCCGTTCGTGCCTCATGAAGAGGAGTACTACATAGCTATCAGCTCTGACAGCGATGGAGAAAACATATTCTTCTCGACGAAGGGCGGCGTCATGATCGAGGAGAACTGGGACAGTGTTGTCCGGCTGCATGTGGACACACTGGCGGGAATCGATTCGCTGGACATAAAGTCGAAGCTTCCTGCGGAGCTTGGCGATAGGTCGGCAGCAGTAGAGGAATTAATCAGGGCTCTATGGCGCTTTTATGTGGATACGGGCTTTGCCTACCTGGAGATCAACCCCCTCACACTCAGGGACGGCTCAATTCTGCCCCTGGACATGGTGGCAAAGCTTGATGATGCCGAGGAGTACTGGCAGAAGAAGAGATGGGCGGGCCTCACCTTCCCAGAGCCCTTCGGCAGAAGCTTGACCCGCGAGGAGCTTTTCATCAAGGACTTGGACTCCAAGACGGGTGCCTCATTGAAGCTGACAATTCTCAATCCCGAGGGAAGGGTCTGGACAATGGTCGCGGGCGGCGGAGCCAGCGTGATCTATGCGGATACAATCTGCGACCTGGGATTTGCCGGAGAGATGGCCAACTACGGCGAGTACAGCGGCGATCCCAACACAGAGGAGACCTACTACTATACCCGGACCATACTCGACCTGATGACCAGGAAGAAGGACCCGCGGGGCAAGGTGCTTCTCATAGGCGGGGCCATAGCCAATTTCACAGACGTGGCCAAGACATTCAAGGGCGTTGTCATGGCACTGGAGGAGTACCAGAAGAAGCTACAAGAGACGGGCGTCAAGATATACGTGCGCCGGGGCGGCCCCAACTACGAGGAGGGTCTCCAGCTCATGAGGGATCTCGGCAAGAGGATAGGCGTGCCAATTGAGGTTTACGGGCCCGAGACGCATATGACCAGAATTGTTCCCCTGGCCCTGGAAGGTGCATCGGCATGAGTGAGACGAGAGAGGATTATGTCCTATTTGATAAAAATACCAAGGCCTTCATCTACGGCTATCAGACCAATGCCATCCAGCGTATGCTTGACTTCGACTACATCTGCAAGCGCTCTGAGCCCAGCATAGCTGCCATCATCAACCCCAGCCGTGCAGGAATTCACAAGGCCTTCTGGGGAAGCAAAGAGATCATCCTGCCCATGTACAGGACCATAGGCCTGGCGGCCAAAGCCTATCCCCAGGCAGACACGATGGTCAACTTTGCCTCGCACCGCTCCGCCTTCGAGACGACCATGGAGGCGCTGGCAGAGGAGAGCATCCGCGTGGTGGCTGTCATAGCCGAGGGTGTGCCTGAGAGGCAGTCGCGCATCATGAGCGCCACTGCCAGAAAGGAGGGCAAGGTCATCATCGGCCCGGCTACAGTAGGGGGCATGGTTGCGGGGGCATTCCGCATCGGCAACACCGCAGGAACCATCGAGAACATCATAGCCTCCAAGCTATATCGGCCGGGATGCGTCGGCTTTGTCTCCAAATCGGGGGGCATGCTAAACGAGGCCTTCAACATCATCTCCAGGAACTCAGACGGCATATACGAGGGCATAGCCATCGGCGGCGACCGCCATCCCGGCTCGACCATGCTCGATCACATACTGCGCTATGAGGCCAATCCCGCCATCAAGATGATTGCATGCCTCGGAGAGCTGGGCGGCGAGGATGAGTACAGGATCATCAAGGCTCTCCAGGAGAAGAGGATAACCAAGCCTCTGGTGGCCTGGGTGACTGGAACCTGTGCGCCTGTGCTGCCTGCCAGCGTCCAGTTCGGACACGCTGGAGCCAAGGCCGACACCCAGAGGGAGACTGCCCAGGCCAAAAACGAGGCCTTTCGCGATGCCGGCGCCCATGTGCCCACATCATTCGACGGCTACGGAGATGAGATCAGAAAGGTCTACGAGTCGCTCCTTGCCGCAGGCATCGTCCGGAGGTTCGAAGAGCCGCAGGTGCCGAAGCTCGCTGTGGACTACAGCCGGGCCCTGGCCCAGGGGGACATCAGAAAGCCCACCACATTCATCTGCACAATATCCGACGACAGCGGCGAGGAGGTGCTCTATGCTGGAAAGAAGCTCTCCGAGGTGCTGGAGCAGAGGATGGGAATCGGCGGGGTCATAGGCCTTCTCTGGTTCAAGAAGGAGCTTCCCGACTATGCAGCGCGCTTCATAGAGCTGGTGCTGCAGATCGTGGCAGACCACGGGCCTGCGGTCTCCGGAGCCCATAACGCCATCGTCGCCTCCTGTGCCGGAAAGGATCTCATATCATCGCTATGCAGCGGCCTGCTCACCATCGGGCCGCGCTTTGGCGGGGCCATAGACGACGCTGCTCGCGAGTTCAAGCGGGCCTATGAGAGTGGCATGAGCCCGGAGCAGTTTGTCTCGGACATGAAGAAGAAGGGGATCAACATCCCGGGAATCGGCCATAAGATCAAGAGCGTCAAGAATCCAGATAAGCGTGTCCAGCAGCTCATAAGCTTCGCCCGTGCTAATTTTCCCAGCACGGATCTTCTCAACTATGCACTGCAGGTGGAGGAGATCACCACAGCCAAGAAAGGCACTCTCATCCTCAATGTGGATGGGTGCGTGGGCATTCTCTTCCTGGACCTGATGAGCTCCTGCGGGGCCTTCAGCAAGGCGGAGATAGATGAGGTGGTGAAGCTCGGCTATCTGAACGGGCTGTTCGCCCTGGGCAGGTCCATCGGCCTCATCGGCCACATCCTGGACCAAAAGCGCCTCGGCTCCAGGCTCTACCGCCATCCCGCGGATGACATCGCCTACATGATGCCCTCTCCTGAGGAGATAAAGTGCAGGAATGATGGGCGCTGAGCTTAAGTGATGGAATCGCCATTTAAGCCCTGAGGCGGGCGAGAATGGCGGCCGGAACTATAAGTCAGAAGATTTTTTCGCGGGCCTCCGGCTCCACTGGCATGGTGGAGCCGGGGGAGATCGTTGAGGCGGGCATAGACTATGCCATGTCTCATGACGGCACATCGGTTTTAGCTATCCGGGCATTCAAGGAGATGGGCTCGGAGAGGGTTTGGGATCCTGAGAGGATTGTCATACCCTTTGACCATATAGTCCCGGCCAACAACGAGACTGCGGCTGAGCTGCATAGGGATGTGCGGGCCTTTGCGGCAGAGCAGAAGATCTCCAACTTCTTTGACTGCGGCAGCGGCGTCTGCCATCAGGTCTTTTCTGAGCAGGGGTTTGCCCTGCCGGGCCTCTTGCTGGTGGGAGCCGACTCTCACTCCTGCACATACGGGGCCCTGGGGGCATTCGGCACAGGCGTGGGGGCGACTGATATGGCCGAGATCTATTCCAGGGGCCGCCTCTGGTTCAAGGTGCCAGAGACCATAGGCGTGCGGATCTCCGGGGCGGTGAAGGCCGGCTCCAGCGTCTCTGCGAAGGACATCGCCCTCATGGTGATCGGCGAGCTGGGAGCGGATGGGGCGACGTACAGGGCTGTTGAGTACACCGGCCCGGCCATCGAGCAGATGAGCATCTCCGGCAGGATGACCCTGTGCAACCTTGGCGTTGAGATGGGGGCCAAGGCGGCCATTGTGCCTGCCGACAGGAGGACCGATGAGTGGCTGGCAGGTCGGGCACGCGAGCAGTACAGGCCGGTGTACTCCGATCCTGGCACATATGACTGCGAGTACGAGTTCGATGTTAGCGACCTCGTGCCGCTGGTCGCAGAGCCGTTCCGGGTGGACAACGTCCGTCCCGCATCCGATCTGGCCGGGCTTCCAGTCGATCAGGTCTTCATAGGCACATGCACCAACGGCCGGCTGGAGGACCTGGCCGCAGCCGCCCGCATCCTCAAGGGAAAGCAGGTCCGGGCGAGGACTCTGGTCATTCCAGCCTCGCGGCAGGTTCTGATGGAGGCCTTGGAGGCCGGGATCATAGAGACGCTTGTTGCCGCCGGTGCGATGATAGGGCCGCCCGGATGCGGGCCGTGCCTGGGGGCGCATATGGGCGTGCTGGGGGAGGGAGAGGTCTGCGTCTCCACATCCAACAGGAACTTCCCGGGACGGATGGGCAAAGGGGGGCGGGTCTACCTGGCCAGCCCGGCCACTGCTGCGGCATCTGCCCTGCAGGGCTGCCTGGCTGTGCCGGATGAGGCGGCCTGATCGGCGATGACTTCAGCCGATAACAGTAAAGCATATATCTGTGATGGAGAGCCGTGGCAGAGATGAGATTTGACCTGCATGTGCATTCCAGCTGCTCCGATGGCAGAGACGACGTCAGGACCATTCTGCACGCAGCCGTTCGCTGCGGCCTGGCGGGCATCTCCATCACAGATCACGACACACTGAAGGGCTCGCTTTCGGCCATGCAGATCATCCGGGAGGAGGGGCTGGACCTGATACTGATTCCCGGAGCCGAGGTCACCACATCCGAGGGCCACCTGCTGCTCCTGGGCATTGAGAATCTGCCGCCCCGCGGGCGCAGCCCGGAGGAGACTGCGGATCTGGCCCGCGAGCAGGGGGGCATAGCCATTGTACCACACCCATACCATCCCTTCCGGCATGCTATAGGCCGCATCCCTGACTGCGATGCTGTGGAGGTTTATAATTCCAAGCACATATTCGGCATAGCCAATGCCAGGGCCAGGATAGAGGCCAGCATGAAGCACCTGCCCGTGGTGGCCGGCTCAGACTCTCACTTTGCAGTAACAGTAGGCCTCGGGGTGACGGAGATCGATGCAGGTGATGCCGAGCAGGCTCTGGCGGCCATCCGGCAGGGCAGAACAAGGGTGATTGGCAGGCGCACGCCGCCCAGGTTTTTTATCGGAAATACGATGCAGTCGATATACATGATTCTGAAAAGGGGCACTGGCAGAGGGCGAGTGGGAAGGGTGTAGCAGGAGAGGCGCAAAAGCCATGACCAGGTACTTTGAGGTCCTCCGCCGCGACGGTCCGGCCCGCATGGGAAAGCTGATCTCCGAGCCGCAGAAGAGCTCGCCCGCAGTGATAGGCAGTGACGACTACATCTCGGCGGGAAGCGTCTACGGCTATGCAAGCATCAGAGAGGCCATCAGTGCAGGCGAGGCCCTCCGGGAGGAGAAAAGGCTGGCCATCCTGCCATACGTCCCATCGGCCCTGCATTCCGAGCCGGCGCTGGAGCTGCCTGACTTCGAGACGGGCGGTCCCAAAGGCGTGCTTGTCCGCCCATTCAGCTCCATGGAGCCGCAGGATGCAGACGTCTATGTTCTTGGCAATGCTGCAGCCCTAAAAAATCCCAGGGATCTGGTTGGGGCACTGATTGGCCTGCGGGAGAGGATACGCCCGGACTCTGCCCTCTACGCCCCCGCCATCGCCACACCAGCCAACCTGGCACTGCTGATATATCTGGGAGTCGACCTGGTAGACGGAACACGCATGAAGGCAGACGGCCTTTTGGGCCGCTACCACACACGGGATGGCTGCTGGGCTGCCACGGACCTGGGGGAGCTTCCCTGCCGCTGTCCGCACTGCCTGCGTATGGCTGAGGGGGATGTAGATGCCGCCTGCGTGCCGGAGGCATCTGCAAGAAACGGCCTCATCGCCTCCCACAACGTCCTCAAGCTTGAGGAGGAGCTTTCAGCCGTCCGCCAGGCAATCAGGTCCGAGAGCATTCGGGAGTATGTGGAGCGGCAGGTGCGTGTGGCCCCGGACCAAACTGCTGCCCTGCGGCTGCTGGACGCTGAGCACAGGTACATTGAGAGGAGGACGCCGGTCATCAGGCGCAGCACATTCTATGCGAACTGCGCAGAGTCGCTGCAGAGGGTGGAGGTCACCCGCTTTGCGGAGAGGGTGATAAGCAGATATACAGCTCCCAGAAGCGATGTTCTGCTCCTTCTGCCCTGCTCGGCGAAAAAGCCCTACAGCCTCTCCCGCTCGCATAAGCTATTCGCCTGGGCCATGGGCTCGCGCCGCCGCTACCTGCATGAGCTGATCTTAACCTCACCGCTGGCCCTGGTGCCGAGAGAGCTTGAGGAGGCCTACCCCGCCGCCAGATATGACGTCCCCGTCACAGGCCGCTGGGATAGAGAGGAGAGGGCGTGGCTCGTAGGCTGCCTGGAGGCCTATCTCAGGAAGAACAGGTATGCCAGAATCGTAGCCCATCTGGAGGGAGAGCTCGAGGAGGCTGTAAAGGAGAGCGGCCTGGATGCGATCTATACAGGCGGGGGCACGAGCGGGCCGGCTCTCTCACGGCTGGGCTCCGCCCTGGCCGAAGCCTGCAGGGATGCGGCAAAGCTGCCGGACTTGCGGCTGCTGCGCTACCGGGCCCATGCCGACTTCTACTTCGGGCGGGGCGCAGGCGACCTTCTCCTCGCAGGAAAGATCGCGGTGCGGGGCCGGGAGATCCAGGATGAGAAAAAGAGGCCGCTGGCCGCGACGACCCCAAATGGCATGACCGCCCTCTCCCTCACAGGAGCGGCGCGGCTGGAGCCGCTGGGCCGCTATATTGTGCGCACCGGCGACCTGCTGCCGAAGGGCTCGCTTCTGGCTCCGGGCGTGGTCGAGGCAGACGAGCAGATCCGTCCCGGAGACGAGGTTATATTGGCAGGGGATAAGGCATTCGGAGTGGGCCGGGCCAGGATGTCCGGGTGGGAGATGATGCGCTCGCGGCGGGGCGTGGCTGTGGAAATCAGGCACATCAAGGGGAGATAGGCCAGAAGACGAGGCTCTTGCGGAGCTCTCCATTTGCTATGCAAAGATAACCGTAGTGCCTCGGTCTTGATGGAAATAGTAGTAATGATTCTCCTATTAACCGAAGACGCATGAGTAATGGTATTAGGATACGGATCCGCTACGAAGTACCATTCCCGATTGAAGCCTCCCGCACTCCTCAACTATATATTTCAATCATCGCTGTCATCGACTCTGACCCAGTGCCATCTGGACGGCTGCTCCTGCAGGTCATCCAGAACCTCATACTCATCGATTTCAATGACCTGAGACTTTGGGATCCCTCCGGTCGTTTTCGTCGATTGCCTGAACCCTTCCGTCAATACCTTGCCAAGCACCGCAGCTCCAACTGCAGTCATCGCCAGTCCAATCAGCATTGCCATATCAGCGTCTCGCAGGTACATTTGTCGATATAAATGTATCCAAATCATATCCTCTTTCCGGCATCCGGCCCTGGGCTCTGGTTGATGATCTCCACCGGCTCCAGAAGCCACACACCATGCAGCGGCATCTTCTGGGAGAGCTTTGCCCTCATGGCCTGAAACGCCGGACCGCTTGTGTCGAATGCCATAGGCCGGCATTTGACCTGATATGCCTCTTCTCCTTTGACTGCCAGAACCGACACGATTCCGCCGCTCTTCTGGGCATTTTCCAGATTGGCATGAGTTTCATTGGCCATTATCTTGGCGAATACGATGGATCGGGAGGAGGGAGCACTCAGCGACCCTAAAGGCACAGAGTGTAGCGAATTCTCCACAGAGCACGTCGACAGTATCTTAACAGATTGCGGATTGTTTATCAGTTCCATGACCCGGGATGGGATCTCCTTTGCCATTTTACTACCTCGAAAATATAGAATATAGAAGCGACTACGTGATGTTTGAGGCGAGTCAAGCGCTGATCCGCGAGCACCCTTCAGACAGGGACCATCCACCGTAGTGGCGGCCTTGATCTCGCCCTGTGCCATCACACAGGCAACAGGAGGCAGCACTGGATTCATGGCACAGCGCCCTTCTTACAGGGGCACTTCATCTGAGATGAGATGCCTGCTCTCCTTTCGCCAGCACATATGCCATTCTTGTCGCAATCATATAAGACAGACGAGACCCGAACTCAAATTGGCCGAAGACTTCGCTCTTATGCGAGGCGCTCCCCAAGGGGAGCTTAATCGGTTGCAGCCTTATCTTGCGACAATATAACTATCTAATCATGAGATATACAGTTTTCGGCTGAAAAGGGACCGTAGATATATCCCATTTCCTGCCTCTTTTCGTCCTTCAGCGCAATAAAGGCCACCGGCTGATCTCTTCTGCATTATACAGGCCGCTCATGATGATGAACTGGAGGTACAGGGCAATTCCCAATGTCAAGATCACAAGAATCAAGATTGCCAGGAGGTCCTCCGCCTTTATTCTCCAATTAATCCTCATTTTTTTCTGGATTTGCTGAGGAGCTTCAAGAGACATTTCTATTTCACCACCATTTTTACCGAATATATGATTATTAATTATTAAGTTTGTTGGTCGATAAAATCATGATGTGAATTGTGAATGCCCGTTCCACACGCTACAGGAAGAATGCCCCAATTGCAGCCTTGACATGGCTCATCAGGGAAAGATTGCTCATCAATGCCGGATTATTCCTTCAGGGTCTCAGCTCCTCCAGCCTCTTTTTTATCCCCTTCCAGTGTCCCCCCTGCCAGTAGAGCTTCCCGCAATCCCGGCACCGCCACCTCTGCCCCTGTGGAGAGCCTATCTCCTCCAGCAGGCCGTTGCACACTGTGCACCTTCTCGGGTTAAGCCGCAGTGGCAGGCCCGCCTCTGCCATCTCTCGCAGCTGACCGGATAAGTCTGAGGACCTGATAAGAACGCAGGGCACATTTGCCCGCAGGCAGGCCTGAAAGAGCCCTTTATCCCTGGTGATGACAGTCCGCTCCTCCTGCCCGGCCTGGCGCAGCAGCTCCTCGTCCCTCTCGCCGGCCGGAACTGCCACATCCTGCCCCAGCAGCCGCAGCCACCTGGCCAGGCGCATGAGCATAAGATCAGCTAAAAAGCGCTTCACGTTCTCAGCTGCCTCATTCTGCACCTCGCACTCTTTTCCGGTCATCTCATTCTCTATTGAGCATCCGCAACTATTTATCGATTGATCCGCTACAGGGCCATCTCATGAAGAAGGCGATGAGCAATGTGGATGTTGCTGCCATGGCAGCAGAGCTGTCTGACAGGATCCTGGGCGGCTTCGTGGGCAAGGCCTATCAGCAGTCCTCGGACAGGATCTGGCTGTCCGTCCAGTCCCCGGCAGAGGGAAGGCTGGACCTGTTGCTTGTGGCAGGCAGGAGGATCAATATCACCAAAGGACAGAGGCCGGCATCCAGGACGCCTCCTCAGTTTCCCACAATGCTCAGGGCTCGCCTCTCCGGCGGCAGGATTGTGGAGATCCGCCAGCACGACTTCGACCGGGTGCTGGAGATCGCAGTGGAGCGCTCCGGCGCCCGCCACTATCTGGTGATAGAGCTGTTTCCCAAGGGCAGCATAGTGCTGCTGGATGAGAACCGCCAGATCCTCTCCATGCTCAAAAAGATGGTCTACCGGGGCAGCAAGATGGCGGCCGGAGAGAGGTACGTATACCATCCCGGACAGCCTGACCCGCGCACAATATCGCAAGAGGAGCTATCTGCGTGGCTATCCTCCGCCGGCCAGGACCTGGTGCGCTCTCTGGTGCGGGGGCTGAACATGGGCGGAACCTACGGTGAAGAGGTCTGTCTCGTGGCGGGAGTGGACAAGAACAGGCCGGCCGCCGACCTGGATGCCTCTGAGGTCGAGCGGGTCCACCAGGCCCTGCGCCAGGTCTTTCTGGATCAGACATTCGATCCACACATCGTCCTATCCCGGGACGGCAGCGAGCCGGTGGATGTGCTCTCCAGGCCGCTGCGCATTTACGATGGGCTGCCCGTACGGCGCTATGCTACATTCAGCGAGGCGGTTGATGCCTTCTTTGAGGAAAAAGAGGCTCCGGCAGAGGCCGGGCAGGACCCCCTGGACAGGAGGATCGAGCTGCAGAAGAGGGCTGTGGAGGAGTTCGAGGCCCAGGAGAGGGCCCTCATCGCCAGGGGCGAGCTTGTCTATCAAATATACGGGAGCGTAGAGAAGATTTTGAATGTCGTCGCCCAGGCCCACGGCAAAGGCTACTCATATAACGAGATCTGGGAGAGGATCAGCGGCTCGGACCTGCCCTCCGCCAGATCCATTCTCTCCCTGGACGGCCAGGGGGAGATGCGGGCTGTAGTAGAGGGAGAGCAGATGGAGCTGCATGCTGGTCTCACAGTCCCGCAGAACGCCCAGAGGTACTATGAGAGGGCCAAGGAGATGGCCCGCAAGGCAGCAGGCGCGCGCGAGGCCCTTCAGATCACAATGGAGCTGAAGGCAGGCAAGTCCGCCCCCAGGAGAGGCCACCAATCCGCTGCTCCGAGGAGGAGAAAGCCCAGGTGGTACGAGAGGTTCAGATGGTTCCACTCCTCGGACGGATTTCTGGTGCTGGGGGGCCGGGATGCGGAGAGCAACGAGGAGATATATGCCAAATATCTGGAAAAGCGCGACCTGGCCATGCATACCGACGCCCCCGGCGCGCCCCTCACAGTGATCAAGACAGGGGGCGAGGCGGTGCCTGAGGGCACACTGGCAGAGGCGGCCCAGTTTGCTGTCAGCTACTCCTCCATATGGAAGGGCGGCCTTGCTGCCGCGGACTGCTACCTGGTCAGGGGCGATCAGGTCAGCAAAACTCCGGAGAGCGGCGAGTTTCTCAGGAAGGGCGCCTTTGTCATCCGCGGCGAGCGCCGGTACTTCAGGGACACGGCTTTAGGCCTGGCCCTGGGGATATCTGAGGGGCTTCTCATCGGCGGCCCGGTTTCCGCCGTCCTGCCCAGGGCAGATCCTGCAGTGCAGATCGAGCCTGGGGAGTACAACGCCGACGACCTGGCCAAGAGGATATACAGGCTCTTCTCAGAGAAGGTGGAGGACAGGGCATATCTCAAGTCGATAGCCTCTGTAGACCGGATAGTGCAGTTTCTGCCTCCAGGAGGGTCGAGGATCAGGAGCAGGCCGGGGTGATCGAAATTCTGGCTCGCCACCAACAAGTACGCAGAGGCTCATCGGAAAGACAATGCCCGACACTGCCATGCTGGTAGAGAGTGTAGCCACCAGTGGCGGAATTAAGCAAGGCAGGCGTCTCTTGTGATCCGGGAGATGGCTCCTGCCATGTTCGACAGGCTCTTCAGGGCCACGGAGGAGATGCACCGGGGGGTCAAGAGCCTGGTGGAAGAGAGGAGCGCAGGAAATTGGGATGAGGAAGTAAAACGGCTCAGGGCAGAGGGGATGGATGAGGGTTGCAAAAGGTGCCCCTGAGCCGTTTTGGGTTCTGTTCTACATAATATTAATAATAACAACGTAATCATCATGGTATTTAATTCTTTCGATATACTACTTAGGTATTATTACGAGTCTAGTAGAGATAGCCGTCTTTGTGAGCCTGAGGTGCTCTTTGTGGATCTGTGTTTTTCAGCCAACAAGTTCATAACACAAAAAATATAAATTCAACATGAATATCAATGAGATGTGTATCCCTGCCGGTGATAAAACTCAACCGATCTCATTCCGTCTGACCCAAAAGATTAATTATCCAGTCCCACCATCAGGAATTTTTGGTGAAAGGCAATTTGCTCGGCTCTCTTCGTGCGGTCCTCATACTGGCCTTTGCTGCCGGGTTTTTCTCCGGTGCTATAGCGGCAGATTTTGGGCCCAGGGGATTTCACTTCGATGAGGCCTCAACTGTCAGCGGCTCGGGCGAGATCTCTATCAAGGGCTCATTCCACGATTATGCAGTGGATTCCAGCGGCTGGATGAAGGGATCTGGATCGATCAGCTTCGAATCCCTGCGTAACATGAGCAAGGCAGGAACGAAGGTCGATCTCGCCCAGAAGTCGGACCTGGTTTTTACGGGAGGGCAGCTCAAGAACAGGAAGAGGCTGGAGTTGCCATTATTCCAAAAAGGCATCGGGGCCAGTGTGAGCGAGAGGTTCAACCTCAGCCACGTGGACAAGAATGAGTCCAGCGTGGTGAGGTCTAATAGCCGCAACAATAATTATATGGCCTTTGATACAGCCCTGGCCTTTGAGGGTCTCTGGGACATCAATAACAAGCGAGGCTTTTCCATCAATATGAATAAAAGCGAAGAGCTCTACAAAGGTTCGTTTCAGGCTCAGAAGAGCATAAGGCTCGATGATTCTTCTGCCTGAGCCCCTACGGCTCTGCAAATCCCGGGACAGTGGCTGTCTGCCAGTATGATTACAAGACGCCTACCATACGATGTAGCCGGTCTCCTGGAGACTGCTCTCGATCTCTTTGATATGCTCGAATCCCCGCGTCTCCAGCTCGAGGTCCACCCTGCTGAAATTTATGGGCAGGTTGCGCTCATTTCTGGCATGGTGAATATGCACCACATTGGCCTGCAGCCGGGCCAGCAGCGAGAGCAGCCCGGCCAGGGTGCCGGGGGCGTCCTCCAGGCAGACGGAAAAACGCATCATTCTTCCCTGCTTGCTCAGGCCGGCGGCTATTATCCTGTCCAGGAGCAGGCTGTCCACATTTCCGCCGCTGATCACAAGCGCCACCCTGCTGCCCTGTGGAATCGACGGAGATCCGGCGAGAAGCGCAGCCAGGGGCGCAGCTCCTGCACCCTCTGCCAGGACCCTCTTGCGCTCGATGAGCAGCAGCATGGCGGAGGCGATCTGATCTTCGTCCACAAGGGCGATCTCGTCCACCAGCCTCTGCAGTATGGGAAATGCAAACTCTCCCACACGTGTGACCATGATGGCATCGGCCAGGGCACCTCTCTCATCTGCTTCCACATCCACGGGCCTGCCAGCCCGAAGGGCCTCGAGGGCAGAGGGGCAGGCGGAGGACTGGACGCCGGCGACGTGAACGGCCGGGCGTATCGCCTTTGCAGCCGCAGCTATGCCGGCGATGAGGCCGCCTCCACCTACAGGGACGAATATATAGTCCACATCGGGCAGGTCCTCCGTGATCTCCAGGCCGATCGTCCCCTGGCCTGCCATGACCTCTTCGTCGTCGTAGGGGTGGATGAAGAGCCTCTGCGTCTCGGCAGCTATCTTCCGGCCAATGGATATGCTCTCCACGAGGCTCTCGCCCCTCAGGAGCAGCTCTGCACCGTAGCCTTTTGCTGCCTGCTGCTTGGCCAGGGAGGCCCAGACCGGCATGATGATGGTGGCTGGCAGGCAGGCCGCGCGTGCGGCGAGAGCCACTCCCTGAGCGTGGTTGCCCACCGACGCTGCGACCACACCTCCGGCTTTTATGTCTTTTATGTGGGAGAGGATCTTGCAGGTGGCGCCGCGGACCTTGAAGGATCCGCCGAGCTGCAGGCTCTCAAGCTTCAGATAGACCTCTGAGCCGGTCATATCGCTGAAGGTCTGGGAGTAGACGAGGGGGGTACGCACGACCTTGCCCCGGAGGAGATCTGAGGCGTTCTGTATGGCGGAGAGGGAGATCATGATATGCTATTGTACTGCAGAGGACTTAATGATTGGGGAGGGAAGTTTCGCACCATCTCAACATTGTCCCTGTAGCTCGAGATCGAATCCGATCTGTGGATATTAACGGCTGGATTGGACAAACAGGAAGAACCTTGCCTGTCCGAAGTTGACCAGCCTGCGGGTGAGGCCGGGCAGCTCCGCCACCTCGTCTCCCAGCGGCCGGACCAGGACGTCTGCACCAGTCCGGGCGGCGACCTGGCCCATGGCCAGCTGCAGCTCCAGCGGCGGGCGGATTGAGTAGAGAAGGCTTGCGCCCCGGTATATCTCCATTTTAGGGGAGAATATGTCGTCCGCCACTGCGGCCAGCCCCTCCTCTCTGTCTGTGAGCAGCACATCCAGGCCGCGGGCCCGGACTGCCAGGGCAACATCAGGCATGTGGCCTGCTCCCACCTCCACCACCCGGCCGGTGTAGTTTTGAGCGATGTACTCAGCCAGGTCCTCTGCGTCGTAAAGTGACGATCCCATATATTCATGCCTTATTCTGTAGAGTCCTAAAAGCTTGGCATTTATATACTCATACACTTCAAGATGGCACTGGATGGACAGGGAAAATGGGAAAAGATGCGCGATTATTCATAACACTATCCACTGCACGCCCACCACAGTGACCGTGACTATGATCCCTGCGACGGCAACTCCAGCGGCGATGGCTGCGAAGGCCGGCCAGAAGCGAAATCCCAGAAGAAAGGCGATGGCGCATCCTGTCCAGGCTCCTGTCATGGGCAGGGGGATGGCCACGAACATGACCAGCGCGGCGAGCCCGAAGTTCTCATGCTCCTGGATGTACTTTCTCCGGGTGCGTGCAAAGAGCCAGGAGAAAAACCTCTCCCCCGCGGAGAAGCGCCTCAGGAAATCGGATACCGGCCCCAGGAAAAGGAGCAGGGGAAGAACGGGCAGCATATTGCCGAAGACGGACAGAAGATAGGCATGCAAAGGAGGGTAGCCGTAGATTCCTATGGCCAGGGGTATGGCCCCCCGGACTTCGGATATGGGAAGGGCTGCTGCCAGCAGCGTCATCAGCCAGGAGGGGAGAGCTGGAAGAATTATCAATCACCTATGCTTCCCTTGATCTCCACCTTGAAGACCGGCTCCTGGGCGGGAGAGGAGACGGATATGGTCAGGTCCACTGGAATCTTTCCGAGAGCTATGGCCAGGGGCTCTCCGGAATTGCCAACCTGCACATTGACTCCCTGGGATAGTTTGGTGATGGCTCCTATGAGCGAGGCGAGGTCGACCACTCTGGCCGCCGCCTGCAGATCGGGAACAATGGTGATGGGAGAGACCTCTATGGGCCCGACGGCCACAGGGCTTGACGAGTCGCCCGATATCCTGGCGGAGATGGGGCCGCCCTCACCGGAGATCTGGACGCTTATAGCTCCGTCCTTTCCCGCTCCCTTAACCTTGGCCACCAGGGGGCGCTTCTCCTGGTCCTCCGAACCCTGGACAATAGCCCTTGCGTCTGCATCAACCTTGAAGGTCACCATCGTATCACCGCACGACCATGTATTTTCTGGGATATAAAAATGCCTCTGCTACGTAGTAAATCGTATTATCAGCGAAAGGCTGATATCTTGAGACTGTGCATGATGCACCGATGCTTGAAGTAGGTTATCTGCATATCGACAATCCCATTGCAGTCATTTCTTCCCAAAATCACCCGGAATTCAGCAATGCTGCGGGCCTGCTGCTCCTGGATGGCTTTGACCTGGACGAGGTCAGCCTGGAGGATATGCAGGCCGGCCTGGTGAGGATGAAGGCCGGGAGGGCGAAAGGCGAGCGGATGGATGGAGATAAAGGCAGCACCGAAAAAGGAGCAATAGGCATATCCGTCACCTGCTCTCGCGATGAGCCCCTCCTGGAGGCGGCCCGGCTGGCCAGCCAAAATCTCTCCCTCCTGGATCTCAGGCTCAACAAGATCCACGATCCCGTCCGGCTGCTGGAGCTGATACCCAGGCTCAAGCGCTGCGGAGTCACCCTCTCCCTGAGGATACGCCCGGAGGATCTGTTTCCAGACCTTCTGGAAAAGCTGAACGAGAGCGAGCTTGATATCATTCACCTCGACCTGCGCGGCCTGAACGGTGCCGGCCCGAGGATCGTCAAGAAGGCCAAAGACTGCAGGGGCCCCGCCATCATGGCCCTTGCTGATATCGGCGAGTTCGATGATGCCAAAGATCTGCTGGCCATGGGCGCAGACCTGGTCTCCTTGCGCGGAGCCGATCCGGAGTTTGCAGAGTGGCTCTCCAATGCCATGCAGGAGTACGACTCCATGAGCGGCTGGTGCAACGCCCCCAAGCACATCTGCGCAGGAGGAGACCTGCGCGGCCTGGCCTTCTGCTGCCCTCCAGTCAAGCACTGCCCTGTGCACGGCGCACTGAAGAAAGCAGGGATGACCCCGGAGGAGTTTGTTGCAAAGAAGCTGGCCATAGCCCGCGGAACACCCCTGGAGAAAGGCGAAGGAACATGCTTTGGCAGCCTCGTCTGGTGCTGCAAGGCCACCAAATTGTGCTACCTGAGAGAAGCGGCCATGGCCAAAATCGGACTATCGTCCAGGGAATACATGGAGCTGAAGAAGAAGCTGGCCGAAGAGCTTCTCTGCCAGCCTTCATGATCCATGAGCAGGCATTTAAATGATCCAGATCGCATAGCGGAGAGCGCTGTCCTTGCTATGCTCTTCGAGCTCTCCTCCAGCCCCAAGCCGGGAAATGTGGACCGCTGCCACGACTTTGCTGATATCGGCTTTCATCATTTCCTCGCGAGTGCGGTCTCTTCCTATCCGGTCTTCAGAAAGGCTGCGCAGAAGGCTCATGAAGGCGAGGGCGGCGTGGGCTCTCTCATCCTTCAGGCGGTCGATGCCTGGAAGGGCTGGGACCTGCAGAGCAATACCCACTTCGGCGCTCTCACGCTCATGATGCCAATCGCCCTGGCAGCAGCCAGGCCCGGAGAGCTGCATGACGAGGTAAGAGGCGTCCTGAATAAGACCACCGTCGCCGATGCTGTGGATTTTTACAGGGCATTTCGCCAGGCCGGGGCCAGGGTGGCGGATGTGGAGAGATTCAGCCTCAACGAGGCGGGCTGGGAGGAGGGCCTTCGCGCGAGTGAAAAGACGCTTCTCGACCTGATGCAGCTGTCGGCAGGCCACGACCTCATCGCCCGTGAGTGGTCCAGCGGCTATCAGCGCACATTCCTCCTCGCGGAAAGGATCGGGAAAGAGACTGAGCTGTGGGGCATCAACGACGGCATAGTCAGGGTCTTCCTCGAGGCGCTATACGAGGAGCCGGACAGCCTCATCTGCGCCAAATTCGGAATAGAGGAGGCCCGCCAGGTCTCGAAGAAGGCGGGCGAGGCGCTCAGCGACAAAACTCTCAAAAAGGCCCGCGAGCTGGATGCCGATCTCCTGCAGAGGGACATCAATCCGGGCTCCACAGCGGACCTGATTGCAGCAGCTTTATTTATCTCCCTTCTGAGTGGTTTGAGGTTTTGATCATGCTTTATGGAAATGCAGGCCTGGACGAACTGGGAATACTGGACGGAATCAATGAGATAATAGCCACCACTGAGACGCGGGGAAGGGTCAATGCCGCACCGCTTGGAATCATCAGAGAGGGCGACAGCCTCTACGTCCGGCTCTTTCTGGGATCCCATACCTACGAAAATGTGCTCACCAGGGGCTGGTTTGTGGCCAACGTAAGCCACGACTCCTGGCTCTTCGCCGAGACCGCCCTGGAGGACCTCCCCCAGGAGCACTTCACCCGCCGCGAGGGCCTGCCCATCCTCAAGGACGCCGAGGCCTGGGGCCTCTTCAAGTGCGAGGCCTTTGCCACCGATATCATAATCGCGAATGTGGAGCTGGTCCGAGGCGAGGTGCTGAGAAAGGACTTTCGGGCAGTAAATAGGGGGGCCAATCTGGTTGTGGAGGCGGCAGTGGCTGCGACGAGGTACATGGCTCTGCGCACCGATTCCTACTTTGAGGATCTCATGAGGATGCAGAGGATCATCAACCGCTGCGGCGGCCCCAGGGAGAGGGAGGCCATGGACCGGCTGATGGAAAGGATTGACAGCTATGCCCACATTCGCTGATGGGGTGGAGATGCTCGACAGATTGCCTACGGGATGCCAGAGCCTGGATCTGCTCTTGGGCGGAGGATTTGAATCCGGCATAATAAGCCAGCTCTACGGAGAGTCGGGCACTGGAAAGAGCAACATCGTCCTGCAGCTGGCTGTGCAGGCGGTTGCAAGGGGCCTGCGTGTCATCTTCATTGATACTGAGGGCTTTTCTGCGGAGAGGTTCAGGCAAATCGCCGGCCCGGGGGCGAAGGAGGCGGCGGAGAAGATCATGATATTCGAGCCCATGAGCCTGGAGCAGCAGGCGGTAGCCATTCGCGACGCCTCCCGCATCGCCGGCCGGGACGTGGGATTGATCGTCCTGGACTCGGCCACATCCCTCTACAGGGTGCTGCTTGAGGCCGAGGACAGCCGGCCGGCGCGGCGTGCACTCTCAGCCCAGCTCTCAGAGCTTCAGGAGATAGCCAGAAGGCACGGCATTCCCGTTGTCATAACCAACCAGGTCTACATGGACATCGAGAACGACGTCCTCCGTCCTGTGGGAGGCACCTACCTCGAGCACATGTGCAAGGCCATCATATTCCTGGAGAAGAGGGCAGAGGGGTACAGGAGCGCCCGGATTGTCAAGCACCGCTCCCAGCCGGAGGGAGCGAGCGCGCAGTTCCGGCTGACTGCCCGCGGGGTGGAGTAGCGGTTCTAGAGCTTCAGCTTCATTATGATGGCCGCCTCACCGTCGCTGTAGTAAGCTGGGCACACGCCGATCATGCGAAAGCCAAGCATGGAATACAGTGACTGCGCCTTCTTGTTGCTGACGCGGACCTCAAGGGTGGCTCCGACCGCCCCCATCCGCCGGAACCTGCGGATCTCCTCCAGCATCAGCCTCATGCCTATACCCCGTCCCTGAAAGCCGGGCCGTACCGCCAGCCAGAAGACCCTGCCCTCGAAGGGGGAATGCTTGAATCCCAGGACGAAGCCTGCTATGATCCCGCCCGCCTCCGCGACGAGGGTGCTTTGGGGGTGGTACTCGTAAAAGGCGGTAAATATGGCTGGATCGTATCCTCCGGATACGTCTCTGTCGATCTCAATTGCCGCCTCCAGGTCTGATGGCAGAAATCTTCGTATCACCACCGGATCCTTGAAGGCTGCGGCATCAACCCCGTCCACCAGCCCTCCGCCCGACTGTCCTTCCGGCCACATCATCTGCAATGCACTTCTTTTGAGGGGAAATAGTTTATCCGCAGGGAGGCTGAAATTTAGCAGGAGATCTCTTATAATGAAGAGAGAAGTGCTCTGCCCGGCAAAGGGATGAAATGAAAAAAATTCAAATGCAAACGGCACTGTTTGCCCTGGTACTACTGCTTGCCTGGTGGCAGGCCGGCATGTGGTATGAGGACAGGCTCATGGCTGAAGAGCATTTTCGGGTAGCATCTGGCCTTCATCTGCACGGCAACTCTCTGTCCATGGCCGTTTCCGAACGTCTGAAATCGCTGGAAAGCCTCGCCGCCTTTGTTCAGACTGAGATTGCATCTCCCAGGACTGCTCTGGATGAGGAGTTTTCTGGCTTTTCGTCTCAAATCTTCGCCAGCAGCAGCGGCATTTGTAATCTGGCCGTAGCCCCGCATGGCGTTTTTCGCTATGTCTATCCCCCGGAAAACCGTTCGGGAATGATAGGCCAGAGCCTCTTCACCGATATCCAGCCTGCCTTTAGAGGGGATGTGCAAAGGGCGGCCGACTCAGGTGACATAGTGCTCTCCCCGCCACATCAAATGAAGAGGGGCGGTCTCGGCCTGGTGGCCAGAAAGGCCGTCTTTGAAAATGAGACCTTTTGGGGAATTGTCTCCATGACCATCGACATCCCTGCCATCCTCGATGCAGCAGGATTGAATTTCTCCTCCAGCATCCTGAATATGGCACTGCGAGACGGCAAGGGAGATGTCTTTTATGGGGATGGTTCGGTCTTCGAGGCCGATCCGGAGCTCTACAGGGTAGAGCTCTCCGAAGGCTACTGGGAGCTGGCCGCAGTGCCGGCCGCCGGATGGGCCGGAGCGGTCCAGGTGCCTCTGCGCATGGCTCAGATGGGCGGGCTGGTGATCATCTGCCTTCTGATCATCCTCTTCTATACCACAGTCAGCCGGCAGGATACATTGAATCTGGAGGTGATGGAGAGGACGGAAGATCTGAACAGAGAGCTGGCTGAGAGGAGGAGGGCGGAGAAGGCTCTGCTGGAAAGGGATCTGTATCTGAAGGCCATATTCCAGGCGGCCACAAATGTGGCATTCATCATAGCCGATGCCAATAATATGCAGCCGCTAATCCTCGATTTTTCGCCTGGGGCTGAGAAGGCCTTCGGCTACCATCGAAATGAGGTTCTGAACAGGCCAGCAACCATGCTCCTCCTCCCCCAGGATCATGAGCGGCTGTACAGGGCTGCCGTTCGCATAAAGGACGACAAACAGTCCTATTCGGGATTCATCTCCCTCCTGAGGCGCTCGGGAGAAATATTTCCGGCCATGTACTCCATACATCCCCTGCTCGACGAATCTGGGGCGATCTATGGAGCTCTGGGCGTCTGCATCGACATTACTGAGCAGAAGAAGCTGGAAGAGGAGCTGATCAGGGCCAAAGAGGCGGCGGAAGCCTCCTCCCAGGCCAAGGCTGAATTCACAGCCAGCGTCAGCCACGAGATGAGAACGCCCCTGAACGCCGTCATAGGCATGACCGACCTCCTCCTGGAGCAGGACCTCGATCCGGTGGCCAGGGACTATGTGGCAACAGTGCGGAGCAGCGGGCTATCCCTCCTGGCCATTATCAATGAGATCCTGGACTTCTCCAGGATGGACGCCCGCAAGATGACTCTGGCTGACGAGCCCTTTGATCTCAGGGAGGCTCTGGAGACGTCCATGGACCAGGTAGCGCCCTGGGCCTCGGAGAAGCGCCTGGATCTGGCCTATTTCATTGATGAAGGGGTTCCGGGATGGATAACAGGAGATGCCCAAAGGCTCCGGCAGGTTCTGGTAAATCTGCTGAGCAACGCCATAAAGTTCACCGACTACGGAGAGGTGACGGTCAGCGTCTCCAGTGAGAAAGAGGGCGATGTCTCGGCGGTGGGAGGAAAGAATAGCCCGGATGCGCGCTGCAGAGAAGAATGGGGCAGGCTTGTCTTCCACGTCATAGATACGGGCATCGGCATTCCGGAGGATCGCATGTCCCGGCTCTTCATTCCCTTCAGCCAGGTGGACACCTCCCTATCAAGGAAGTACAGCGGAACGGGCCTCGGCCTTGCCATCAGCAGCAGGCTGGTGGAGCTGATGGGGGGCAGCATCTGGGCGGAGAGCAGTCCCGGCATAGGCTCTCGTTTTCATTTCGCCATTCCCCTCAAGCCGGCCTCTCCACCGGCGGCGTGCGGCTTCGATCAGCCCAATTATTCGGCACTGGCAAAAAAGAGGGCATTGATTGCATTTTTCCGGGCGGCTGGCAGGGAGATGCTGGCGAGGCATGTGACCGCTCTGGGCATGACTGCGGCAAAGGCCATCAACGGGGGGGAGGCCTCACTTCTCCTGGCTGGGGAGAGGGTTGATGTCGTCGTGGCAGGGACCGACCTGCCGGAGGCGGAGAGGATGTGGGAGCGGCTCGGCAGGGAGGATATGAGGTCCGTGCCCGTTATACAGGTTGCCTTTTTTGGGGAGAAATCCCGCCCGATGCGAGGCAGGGTATCGTCATTTCTGACCAGGCCTGTGCGGAAAAAGCAGATGGCTGCAGCACTACTGCGTGTCTTTGAGGCTGGGGAGAGGGAGATGGCTGAGAAGCAGGCGGCAGCAGAGAGGAGTAGCGCAGAGCCTTCCAGCCATCAGAATTACCGCATTCTATTGGCGGAGGACAATCCCGTGAATCAGAAGGTAGCCCTGGCCATGCTCAGGCACCTGGGATACAGGGCGGACGTGGCGGAGAACGGCAGGCAGGTGCTCAATATGGTGGAAGGGGTGAAGAAGTACGACGTCATCCTCATGGACATTCAGATGCCTGAGATGGACGGACTGCAGGCCACCCGTCTGATAAGAAGCCGGCTGCCATCAAGCGAGCAGCCCAGGATTGTGGCCATGACAGCCTACACCATGCAGGGAGACAGGGAGCAGTGCCTGGCAGCCGGCATGGATGAATACATCAGCAAGCCGGTTAAGATGGAGGATCTGAAGGTGACTTTAGAGAGAGTGACCGGAGGAGCATAGCAGTCAGTTCGCCACCCCCTGTGCTCTATCTCTGGCTACTTCTCCACCGCCAGCGTCAGGTTCCCGTGTGGAATGACGACAAGCCGGGCGTCCCTCCCCTGCCTGGCCCTCGCCATCTGCAGCGCCTCCTCCACCGTTTTCGCAGGAGTGAAGAAGCACATCTCCGCCGTCTCCTTCGGCAGCGCCGATACCAGGATCAGCTGGTACTGCATTGAGTCGCGGGCCAGGAAGGCGGCCTTGTGACCTCCGAACTCGTACTCCCTGCCGAACCTCTCCCAGCACTCCCCTGCAGAGGCTGCATCATTCGCCCAGCGCTCGAAGACCGGATTGCCGAGCCCCTCACTGCACTCTGCCACCAGTATGATGCTGCCGCCGGGCAGGGCGGCACTCCTGGCGTTCTCCAGTGCCTTCTGAGCCTGGAAGAGGTTGAGGTCCTTGGGCCTGCCTCCGGCGCAGGTGACGACGATCTCCGCCGGCTCCACAGGCCGGCGGTACATGCGGTCCACAGTGGCGGCTCCCTGCCTGTGGGCGGCGATGCAGTCACCGGCAACTGACTGAACTATCTCCTTTCTGCTATTGAGCACCACATTCAGTATGAAGTCAAGCCCGGCTATGCCAGCAGCCTCCTCCATGTCCAGGCGCACCGGGCTGTCCAGCCTCCCGGTAACCGAGGCCGGATACCTCATCAGCTCATGGTTTTTCACAACCGACCTCGCCGAGCTGACGCCTGGCAGGAGGGCCTTGGCTCCGCCTGAGTAGCCTGCATAGTAGTGATACTCGATGTTTCCCGTGGCCACGATCAGCTCGGATGAGGCGACTGCCTCCAGAATTTCCACGGGCGTTCCCCTGGCAGTCTCGCCCAGAAGCACGCAGCCTTCGGGGTCGTGCTGCATGTGTGGCAGGCTGAAAGAGCCCTTCAGCAGAAGCCGCTCCTCCTCTTCGGTCATCCTGCGGTGGGTGCCCAGGCCGAATACGACCAGAATGTCGTCTATTCCGAGATCCCTCAGCCTGCTCACCAGAGGCGGTAGCATGATGTGGCTCGGAGCCGGCCGGGTGATGTCGCTCGCCAGAATGCAGGCCGATCTGCAGCCGGCAAAATCATCCAGCCTCTTTCCTGCGGGGCTGTCCAGGGACCTATCGATCTCCCCCTCTGGCGCCGCAGCCAGCTCCTCTGCCAGCAGCACCTCTGCCTCTTCTCCAGCTGGAAGGCTGAGGCATATGCGGCCGTAGCCCAGCTCAATGCGGCTGTGATCTGCTCTCTTCCTGCCTTTATCAGTCATACTCATGCCTTCTGGATGATTGTGCGGCCGAGCATCTCTGTGAACGACTCGAATACCGGCTGGTCCGTCCGGAAAAGGAAGTATTCGGCCCCAACCTGGCTGCATGCCTCGCGGATGCGGTCGTTGTGCTCGCCCAGCCTTCGCAGATACTCCCGCCTCTCCCCCTCTGTTATGCGGGTGATCAGCGGCTGGCCGCTCTCCAGGTCCACGAACTTGATGTCTCCCCCGAAGGACAGCTCCGTCTCTGCTGGGGCCAGAACCTGAATCACCACAAGCTCATGTCCGGAGAGGCGGTAGATGCTGGATAGCACCTCTTCAGTATCTGCCAGAAGGTCTGATATGAGGACCACGAGGCTGGTGCTCTTCAGACTCGCTTCAAGCTGGTCTGCCACCGCCCTCAGGCTGGTTGCACCCCTGGGGGCCACTCCGTCCAGCTCCTCCACTGAGCGGATCAGGTTGATCCTGCCCCGCTTTGGCTCTCCCGGATAGAATTTCCTGCAGAACAGGGATATAGCGTACTTCTCGTTCTCCAGCACAGCGAGGTAGGCAAAGCCTGCAGCCAGGCGGCAGGCATATCCGAACTTGTCCTCATATCCCATGCTGCCGCTGCCATCCAGGAGGATATGGACTACGAGGCTCCTCTCCTCCTCGTGCTCCCGGATGTAAAGCTTCTCGGTTCTGCCGTAGACCTTCCAGTCCACCAGCTTGAAGTCGTCTCCCTTGCGGTACTCCCTGTAGCCTACGGGGCTGATGCCGTGGCCGAAGCGCAGCGACTTCCTGCCACCGCTGTAGGCCGTCGAAACCCTCTTTCTCACAAGCAGTGAGAACCTCTCCAGCTCCTTGAAGAAATCGATATCCATGATGGTTCACAGAGACAGGCTCTTGAGAATGTCAGTTACCACCTGATCGCGGGTGAGCCCCTTCCTCTCCGCCTCGAAGCCCAGGATCAGCCTGTGCCTGAGCACAGGATAGGCTATTTCATGCAGGTCCTCCCTGGAGACATGATTTCTGCCCTGCAGGAAGGCGCGGGCCTTGCTGGACAGAACCAGGCCTATGCTGGCCCTGGGGCTGGCTCCATATTGCACCCCCGGCCACTTGCGGCTGGCCAGGACTATGTCCACCGCCGCCTGCTTGAGGTCGTCGGCGATGGGAATGTCCCTGCACAGCTGCTGCAGTGCTATGACCTCCTCTTTGCTCACGACCCTCTCCACAGCGGGCTCGCTTCGCACAGTGTACCTCTCGAGTATCATCAGCTCCTCATCCCTTCCTGGATAGTCCATGAAAATCTTGAGCAGAAACCTGTCCAGCTGTGCCTCGGGAAGGGGGAATGTGCCCTCCATCTCTATCGGATTTTGCGTGGCCAGGATGAAGAAGGGCCTGTCCAGAAGGTATGTCTTGTTTCCGACAGTCACCTGCTTCTCCTGCATGGCCTCGAGAAGGGCGCTCTGGGTCTTGGGAGATGCGCGGTTGATCTCATCCGCCAGGACGATATTGGCGAAGACCGGCCCCGGCTCGAACCGGAACTTCTTTCCCCTCTCCATCTCCTCGATGATTGTGGTCCCGGTGATGTCCGCAGGCATGAGGTCTGGAGTGCATTGAATGCGGCTGTAGTCCAGCCCCAGGCAGGATGCGGTGGTCTTTACCAGCATCGTCTTGGCCAGACCCGGGTTGCTCTCCAAAAGGGCATGGCCTCCCGCAAGGATGGCGACCATCAGCTGCTCTTTGGCCGTGTTCTGGCCTACTATGACCTTGTCTATCTCGCGCCTCAGATTTTTGAAGATCTCAGGTGCCCGGCTGAAGACTGCTTTCAGATCATCCGACATTATCCTCTCTGAAGGGGATTCGGTCTAATTATACCTTTTCCAGAGGCGGATGATTGCCTGGAAAATTGCAGAAAGGTCTTTATTTATTGAAACTATAAGAGGTTTGAAATGTCTGAAGCCGATTCCGGATTGGCGGCAGTGGATGAGCTTCTCCGGGCCCTCTCTGAATTTGTATTCTGCGAGATGATCGAGACGCAGGACCTGATCATAATTCCCGCGGCGGGGATGAGCCTCTTCGCCTGCGCAGCAGGGGACAGCGCAGCAGGCATGGCAGCTACTGCGATATCCCCCGCGGGTGCGGTGATTATCCATAGGGGCATTGCCGGCCCGGATGGCGTGCAGTTTGCTCCACTGCTTCCTGAAATTGCAGAGGAGCATGCAGATATCGCAATGGAAAAGGCGGTAGAGCGGATATTCCGATCGGGATTATAGATGCTATCAGCTCTCATCGCCGCCCTTCTGCTTGCAGGACTGCTGCTTCTGCTGCCTGTGCGCCTGAGCTTTGACCTCCGCAAAGATGGTCCGGCCGTGCAGGGAGGATACAGGCTGGCCTGGCTGGGGGTGGCTGTGAAGAGGAGCGAGACGGGGGGAGAAGCGAAGGCCGGTCTGAAGGGGCAGAGGGGCTCTAAAGCCCCCAGTGCCCGCTCGTTTATCTCTGCTGCCCCAGCTCTCGCAGATATCCTCTTCGATCTGCTGAGGAGGATCAGGCTGGGTGATTTCTCCTGCCGAATTTGCTTCGGCCTGGACGATCCCGCAGATACGGCTGTGGCCAGCGGCTGCCTCTGCTCGCTCGCCTGGGCGGGAGGGCTGCTCTCCCCTGCCATCTCCTGCGGCATTTCCATCGAGCCCGATTTTGAGGGCGAGAGGCTGGAGGGAGAGCTGGCCGCAGATCTTGATGTCCGGCCGGTCTATCTTCTCCTCGCCGCCCTCAGGGTCCTCCGGACCGCAGAGACGAGAGCGCTCTTAATGGAGTTTATGGGGTGGGATTAGTGGCGGAGCGGGGGGGAGGGGAGGGCCTCACAGGGCTGCAGAAGAGAGTCCTCCTCGGCAGGCGGATAGAGGCCGGGGCGCGATGCATCTGGCCGGTTATAAAAGCCCTCGTCTGGATGAGGGGCGGCAGGGCCTTCATCGCCCATCTGCAGCCCTTCGCTTTGCTCATAGTCGAAGGGGCGGAGGAGTATGCGATCACGCTTTCAGGCAGGCCGCTCACAGTGGAGGAGCTGCTGGAAAAAGCCCCGGAGCTGCGGGAGGCCCTGGATGAGGCGCACAGAGCTCGCAGGATAGAAATAGAATAGGAATCTCAAGAGTTTGATGACATGACCATCCATCTGAACAAGCCGGCCCTGCGGGTCCTGGGAATTGCAGAGAGCTTCGTCCGCTCCCGGCAAAAGTCCATATTAGCAGGAGTTGTCATGCGCGCCGACATGAGGGTGGACGGCCTGGCCTTCGCCAGAGCCCTAGTGGGCGGCGACGATGCCACATCGGCAGTTCTGCAGATCTACAAAGGCCTCGACCGGCAGGACATCAATGCAGTGCTGATCAGCGGCGCTGTTGTCTGCTGGTTTAACATCATCGACATCCACGCAGTCCATGCCGGGACGGGCCGGCCGGTCGTCTGCCTGACATATGACGAGTCAGAGGGGCTGGAGGGGTACATTCGTGAATACTTCCCCGGCCAGGAGGCAAAGCTTGCAGGCTACAGGCGCTTGGGCGGGCGGCAGAGGGTCCGTTTGAAGACCGGATACGATGTCTTTGTGCGGCCTGTTGGCGCCACGACTGATGAGGCCAGGATTCTGCTCAACAGGTTCACCCGCGACGGCAGAATCCCCGAGCCCGTGCGCCTGGCCAGGCTGGCGGCACGGGCTGCGGCGTTTGAAGATGAAAAGAAAAAGCCGTCTTTAGCTTTATCAGAAGCGGGAAGCAGCGGCTAACGACTTTTCACAAAGAAGGGAATGGCAGAGGAGATCGCCCCCTTTTTCCGATCTCTCCTGCCCGGACGGTAAGGATAAGTCCCCACTCACCTACCCGCCAGATACCCGGTTGCCGCCAAAGTTAATAACCCTTTTTTTCATGTAGAGGTCGTGTAGATCAGATGTAGGTCTTTACAGGCCAATGTATCCGGTGAGAATTTGCCTACTCGAATTCAGACGGACCGAATTCTATTTCTACAGTCAAAGAAAAAATAAAATCTATGAGCAAGCAGTTGGTCTATAACCTATGTAGCAGTCGCCTGTTGATCCCTTTTTCCCGTCTTCTGCTGGTTATTATCATCATTCAAATATTCACTTTCAGCTCATTTTGTCTGACAGACATTGATTACAGCCTTAGAAAGCTCAAGAATTCGGAGGGAAGGGTATCTGGAGAGGAGAGCCTGCACGGATCGAACAGCGCCGAGCTGCTCATGAATAGCGAAGGCAGCTATTCCAGAATCTACATGAATCTGCAAAAGCCTCTGCCACTGGATGAACTGGACAGCCTCAGCCTCTGGGTCAATCCCCAATCCGGCAGCTCCGCCATTCAGATCGATATCTATCTCGATGGCGATGGGGATGGCAAATACAGCAGCAAAAGCTCGGAGGACGCCAGGATCACCTCACTGGAGAGGAGCTGGTCTGATTTGCAGATGTCCTATGATGAATGGAATGAGCTCGATGGCTTCGACCTGGATTATCTGGTCTATAAAGACAGGTCCCGTACGGCCAGCAGCCTGGACAGCCTGCAAAATGAGATGGGAGAGAGAAAGGTGATCAGGATATACATAACAGTCAGCAGCAAGGACACCTCTGCCTCCGCGCAATCTCCGACATCGGTCTATATCGACTATGTGAGGATAGGTGGTGATGTGATAAGCTTCGAGCCGCTTGAAGAGGAGGAGATCAAGGACGGCTCCTCCTCTGCGGTGGCAGGCGGGCTGATAACCTACACAATAACCTACGGCAACAATAATCTGGAGCCGGCGGATGTGATCGTCAGGGAGGAGTACGATCCCCGCACAGTCTTTGTACAGTCATACCCGCCGCCCGATTCCGGAACATTTGACACCTGGACGTTTCTCAATCTGCCTGCCGGAGCCCACGGCCAGATTGTGATCAAGATGAGAACCAAAAGGCCATCGGCCACCGCAGCAATAGATGGAATGGTATCCGGAAAGGGCCTCACCGCCACGCACGGCCTTCTCAGCACTGAGTTTGAGAGCTACCTCGTAGCCAATAAAGTCCATATCCAGGCGGGAGAGTTCAACTTCTCCGCATCCGCCTCCACCAAAATCAGGCCGGTTGTGGGATCGACTCTGGAGTACGGAGAGCATGGCTCTGGCGGCTATCAGGCCGGGCAGGTCCTTAACTACAGCTCTGCCAGCATCAGGGTGAACCGGTGGGTTCTGGCGGCATCAGCGCCGGTGCAGATCGACCTCTCACCCATGGGCGGCGGGGATGTGAGCGGAGAGATTGAGGCCCGGGAGGAGTGGTGTGCGGGATTGAGGGCCGAGAATGACTATCGCGATATACTCTGGAGGGATAGCTACTGGCAGGCCAAAAGCCTCAACCTCAGCTATACCGCCAGCCTGGGCAAGACCCTAAGCTCGCTGGAGACGGAGGCAGAGGTGGCGGGCCTGGCCGACCGAAAGGCAGTCTGGCCGGCAGGCACTGCCGAGACACACCTCTCCGGAAACTTCAGCCTGGCAGGCAGGGCCCGGTGGAGGTATGCCAACAAGAGCATCAGCGCAGAGAAGCTGGGGCTGGAGTGCTGCCCGGGAGCTGTTACGGAGTCGACACCATACTGATTCGGCTGCAGCGCTTTGATCGGGGGAGGGCCGGAGGATGAGCCCTCCCAGAGGGCGAGCCCCAACTCCCCTGCCCCGCCGAATACTCCTCTTTTTCATAATTTATAGCCTTATTTTTCATGTACATGTCATATTAAGATCACCTGATGGCAAAAAAGACAGCCTCCCAGCAGGGGCCCAAACCGCAAGTATATTATCCCTTAAGCCGGGGTTGCTATTATGGCCTTGAATGTGCAGCGTTTCATAGATAATGCCATTGAAGAGATCAGGCGCGATGTCAAAGGCCGCGCCATCATCGGGCTGTCTGGAGGCGTGGACAGCTCGGTCTGCGCAGTGCTGGCCCACAGGGCTCTGGGCGACAGGCTGGTACCGGTTTATGTCGACTCCGGACTGATGAGGCAGTTCGAGTCGGACCGAATCGAGCAGCTCTTCCGGAATATAGGGCTCGTGCGTATCAACGCCCAGGACAGGTTCATAGATGCCCTGAAGGGCGTAACCGACCCGGAGAAAAAGAGAAAGATCGTGGGCGAGACATTCATCCGCATCTTCGAGGAGGAGGCAGCCAGGATAGGAGGAGACTGCCTCATTCAGGGCACCATCTACCCGGACAGGATCGAATCTGAAGGTGGCATCAAGGCCCATCACAATGTTGGCGGGCTGCCCAGCAGCATGGACTTCAAGAGCATAATCGAGCCACTGCGCGACCTCTACAAGGACGAGGTCCGCGAGGTGGCCCGCGCCCTGGGCCTGCCCCAGGAGATCAGCGAGAGGATGCCCTATCCCGGGCCCGGCCTGGCAGTGCGCATCCTGGGCGAGGTCACAGCAGAGAAGCTGGATGTGGTGCGCAGGGCCAATTCCATCGTCGAGGAGGAGGTCGTGCAGCTCTCCCCCTGGCAGGCCTTTGCTGCACTGCTGGGAAAGGCCACAGGCGTCAAGGGCGACGTACGGGTCTACGGCTGGATAGTGGCAGTGCGCTCTGTGACATCGAGGGACGCCATGACCGCAGATGTGATGGAGATCCCATGGGACAGACTGAGGCGAATCTCCAGCCGCATCACCGCCGAAATTCCCACTGTGGCCAGGGTGGTTTACGACCTGACACCCAAGCCGCCCGGAACCATAGAGTTCGAGTGACTAAGATGTAATCAAATCAGGCTCATGAGCGGATAGTTCTTCTCCCTGTCAAACTTCAGCCTGGCGGAGACGGTCTCCCCCTCATACTCGATCACCACCTCTGCGCAGATCATACGCCCCTCCAGCTCCCCGTAGCCGAAGAAGTTCTCTTCGAGCATATGCCTATCTATTTCGACCTTTACCTCCCTGACATAGGGCTGCAGGGAGATGCTCTTTTGCATGGCCTGCTCCAGGCTTGCCGCCGTCTCAACGCTCACGGGCGAGCCGACGAACTGATGGTAGAGGGCACCAAGCTTTATTCCTGCCTCGAACGCAGCTACCTCTTTTTTCGAATACGTGATACCACCACCGGACTTGCCAGATATGCAGCAATCAATGCTATTATCACCAGGGCGGCACGAATGATGTTCTCCTCAATATAGAGGTACACTCCCACCCCCAGGAATATCGCTCCCAGCATGGCCATGACCCACAGCTCCCTGATCTTGGGATAAGAGATGCTGCTCGCCATGAGCAGCGCCAGGAGAAGCATGAGGGCGACGGTCATAGCAGGCCGGCCGAGCAGGACGCTGGCGGAAAGGGCAATTCCTGCTGCGGGAATCGGGAGGCCCTCGAAGAACTGATCGCCTCTGGCCGAGACCACGTTGAACCTGGCCAGGCGAAGAATTCCGCAGAGCAGGAAGAATATGCCCGCCGGCCAGAGGAGAGGGGGAATGTGAAATGCAGAGATGGCAAAGTAGGCTGGCGCCGCCCCGAAGGAGAGCATGTCAGCCAGCGAGTCCAGATCGGCTCCCAGAACGCTGCCCCCAACCTTCCTCGCCAGAAATCCGTCCACACCGTCGGCAATGGCCGCCAGCAGAATGAAGACCAGGGCATAGTGCACATTGCCCCGGCCCCAGGCTCCGCCCGCTGCGAGGATGGCCAGAAAACCGAAGACCACATTCAAAAGAGTGAATACGTCCGGCAGCCGCATGATCCGGATTATATTCATGGACCTCTCACCGCGACCACAGTCTGGCCGGCACGCACACTGTCGCCATTTTTAACCTGAAGGTTGTAGCCGGGGGGAATGCTCACCTCCACACGTGAGCCGAAGCGTACCATGCCTATCCTCTCCCCCCGCGATATGCGATCGCCGGGCCTCACATAGCAGACGATCTCTCTGACCAGCGTCCCGGTTATCTGGCGCAGCTCCATCTCACCGTCATCCGTGGACAAATGCATCCGGTTCTGCTGATTTTCGCAGGCCCTGCCCAGGAATGCCGGCAGATGAGTGCCCTTCCTGTATTCGATGTTGCGCACCAGTCCATCCAGGGGAGCCCGGTTGACATGGACACTTGAGGGGCTCATGAATATGGCGATTCCATCTCTGGCTGCCTGAACCACCTTTCCGTCAGCGGGAGCCAGCATGCCCTCCCCCTCCGGCAGGCGGTCTGGATCGCGGTGAAAGAATATCATGAAGATGGAGCCTGCCATGGCTAAAGCTGACATATACCAGCTCCCTGCTGCGGCAAGGGCCGCAGAGAGAAGGATGGGCGCCGAAATCCATGGTGCGGAGCCTTTGGCCAGCTTCAAGCTGCATCGCCTCTCCTGGGCTTTACCTCTGCTGCAAGCTCATCTATGAGTGATAAAAGCTCCGGCAGTAGCATGAATACCAGGTAGGATATGGCAAGCAGTGCCAGCGTCGATCCGATCTTGGCTATCAAATTATGGGCGATCTCAAAGCTGTCCCTGCCAAACCAACTCCATCCGTAGGCCATGAGCACAAATCCATTTCGCAGTATGTTCAGGATATAGATCGAGAAGGTTGAGGCAGCTAAAGCCACCATCCTGCGGCCAAGTGGTGCATGCACCGAGAGTATGACTCCTGCAAACAGGGCAATGCTTTCAATGGCTGTACAGGCCAGTATGATCTCCACACGGCTGCCGTTCAGGCTTATCATGTTCCAGCTCTCCTGAACCGCTGGCACTGAGAAGAGCTGGAGGGCATTAGCGGTCAGAGATGCGGTAAATCCTATCAGCGCCTCATTGAGAGGCTCTACCTCGGCAAAGGGAAAATAGATAATTCCAGATGCTGCCGCCGCATAGCTTGCCCAGCGGCAGGCATGAGAGGAGGAGCCCCTGCGGCCCACTATCCAGGCCATGTAGAGGCTGAGCGCGCCCGCCCCCAGAAAAAGCCCGGCATTGAAGTAGTCGGCTATTTCCAGGTAGTGGCCTATCTGGCCGACCCAGAAGACTGCGAAGAGAGCCCATCCCAGAACAGCCGCGCGCCCGGCCTGCAAGAATGCCGAGGCCAGGAGAAGCAGCAGGCTGATCCAGAGCAGATAGGATACCGGTGAGGATGGCATCATCAATGATAGTAGGACCACAGGTTTATTTAGCATTATCTGCCTAGCAGGTAGCGAGGCTCAGGCGTGGTGGCGATGAATCTAAAATTTGTAATTATAATATCATGCGTTGCTTTGGCAGCCCTCTCCGCAGCGGAGGCGAACGGTTCATCTCATGGCAAGATAGATGCTGAAATCTCCAGGATCATCGCCCGGGGAGTGGAGCAGGATATCCCTGTAATCGTCATGCTGAAAGAACGCTCCGGTGATGATATCCCGGGCCTCGATGTCAGGTACAGGTACAGGCTCATCCCGGGGCTGTCAGGCCGGGCGGGGGCATCTGCCATCGAGCAGATGGCGGAAGACGAGAGGGTATCTGCTATCTATTATGACCAGGATGCTCAGGTGTCTGCGCCTTCCGAGCAGATGGCAGGCCCCGGGGATTATATGTCTCCAGCCAGACAGATAAAGGCGGACCGCCTCTGGGAGAAGGGCATCGACGGCAATGGAACCACTGTCGCTGTCATCGACTCCGGAATCGACAAAAACCACCCGGATCTGGTGGGAAAGGTTGTCGCTGAGAAGAACTTTCTGGCAGACGAGATCACAGCCGACGACCTTCTCGGCCACGGAACAATGGTGGCGGGCATAATTGCCGGTTCGGGCGCTGCATCAGGGGGATTATACAGGGGCATAGCTCCTGCAGCCAGCCTTCTCAGCGCCAAGGTCATTGACAGCAAGGGCGACGGAAAGGTATCGGACATCATCGCCGGCATGGAGTGGGCAGTCTACAGCGGGGCCGATATCCTGAGCCTGAGCCTGGGCGGCATAAATCTCGGCGAGTCCAACCCACCCATAACCATGGCCGCAGACAACGCTGCAAAAGCCGGGGTGGTGGTCTGCGTGGCTGCCGGAAACCGCAACAGCAGCAAGACTGCGGATCTGGCAGGATCCCGGGCCAGCCAGATTGATGCCTGGCCGTCTCAGGATTCCGGCAGCAATAAGGACTTCTATCTTCTGCTGGTTCCCATAGTTGTGGCCCTGCCTCCGGGACTGATCGACTCCCCAGGCGACGGTGTCAATGTCATCACAGTGGGGGCTGCAGATGCGAGCGGCCGCATAGCCGGATTCTCAGGCTCCGGCCCGACCAGGGACGACAGGATAAAGCCGGATGTAGTGGCTCCGGGCGTTGACATCATATCCACGGCTCCCTCCGGCCTGAGCAGGCCGGATTATGTGGACGACTATTATGCCATCGAGTCAGGCACCAGCCTATCCACCCCTGTTGCCGCAGGCCTGGCAGCCCTTCTCCTTGAGGCGAGGAGCCTCAGCCCCGCAGGAGTGAAGGCAGCTATGGCCAGAGGGGCTGTAAAGCTGAACAATACCCTCGGGGAGAGCTACGAGCTGTATTATCAGGGGGCCGGAATGCTGGATGCCCTCCGTTCCTATGATATCGTCGCCGGTGCCGGAGACGATGCGGTCTGCGCTGTGATTCCGGACCGGTGGAGCGCAGGTCGCTGGGCCTATCTGCCCTCTGGCGAAGGGGTCTACGTCGGCCTGTATACCGGCGCAGACCGGCCACAGAAGAAGCTCTATGCTCTGGCTCCGGGAGACGAAGACTGGAATTTGCGACTGGTCTTTTTCAGCAACGACAGCATCACAGGCCTGAAGGCGTCCGCCCTGGGAGATGCAGGCGGATGGATAAGACTGCAGCCCCTTCCTGAGAGCATAGAAGCCAATGGCCAGAAGGTATTTGCCGCCTCCATCAGGGTTCCGGATGACGCTGCACCTGGAGTCTATAATGCAAGCATAGATATCTCTGGCGAGGGCAAGAGCCTCCTGGATATCCCGGTCAGCGTCCGGGTGGCAGAGCCCCTCCCCATCGTCGCCGGCGTTGGTGAGGCTTCCGGGACGCTTAAGGGAAATGAATGGGATTACTACTATCTGGATATCAATCCCGGTGATCGCGAGCTTTTCGCCAGGCTGAACTGGCAGGGCGATGAGAGAGTCGATCTGTTCCTGCTCTCTCCTACGAGCGAATACTATTCTGGCGACGGCGGAGAGGGCGTACTTATAAGCCGGTCCGAAGAAAAGAGGCTGGAGAGCCCCCCCTCAGGAAGATGGCTGATTGCAGTGCACATCGAAAACTCCACGCATCCAGCCGACTATGATCTGCATGTGGAGAGATCGAGGATCATAACAGATCCCATTCGCTGGAATCTGGAGTCTGCTGCACCGGGATCGACCAGCAGCAATGAATTCTCTCTTGGAAACTTTGGGCCCGCCTTATTTAATCTCAGCTACAGCGGCGTGATTGAGAACATAACCTCTGAGAAGATAGAGGGAAGTGTTCTCTACAAGGAGGTGTGGGAGAATGCGGTCAATGCGACAGAGAGGACCAGGAAGATCTCGGCCAGGCTGCTGAGCGGCGACAGGACCAACTCCAGTGAGATGATGCTGGTCTTAGAGAATCCGGAGGGCAAGCCGGTCGACGCGGCGCTGGGCACAGGAGACCTCGGACCCCTGGAGGTATCCGATCCGGAGAACGGCACATGGAGGATCAAGGTCTACGGGTATGATGTTCCTGAGGCTGGCCAGTCCTTTTCTGTGCTCTACAAAGAGTATGCAGAGGACCGCTGGGGATGGATTGAAACGAGGGGCCCGGCAGATCTGCCCACCAATGAGAGCGGAATTCTATACGCCAATCTCACCATACCGACTGATACGTCTCTCTCACGCCTGGACGGCTACATCAAGATCTCTTTCGACAAATCCACAGACGGCGGCAGCTTCGAGATCCCGGTGAGCGTGACCGTAGCCGGCAGCAGGCTGGAGGGTCTGGCGAGCCATGAGACATATGATAGCGACGGAGACGGCCTGTTTGACGTGCTGTCGCTGGGCTTTGCCGTAAACATAACGGCAGGCGGAGAGTACAGGCTGAAAGGAGCCCTTACGGACTGCCAGGGAAGGAGCATCGATCTCATTGATAGCATTGAGAGGCTGAAGTCCGGCGGAATCATGGCTGTGAACATCAGCGGCATGGATATCTGGAAGCGGGGCAGTTGCGGACCGCTGCATATTAAAAATCTCATACTCTACGATGACAGCGGCAGCTACATCGACCGCTTTAAGGATGATATCATCATCGATGTCGATCCGGATCAGTTCCAGTCTCCGCCCGCATACCTCTCCGGTGAGTTCATCAATCTCACAACGGCAGGCAGTATTGCCATCGGGATCAATGTGACTGTGAACAGGCCTGGAATGTATGCTCTGCAGGGCGTCATAGTAGATGACTACGGAGATGTGATGGGCGAGGCTGAGGAAGAGAGATATCTTACTGCCGGAAATGCCACAGTAATCCTGCAGTTTGATCCAGGCCTTTTCAGAGCGAGCGAGGGGCCTTCAGCCATCCGCCTTGTGGACCTGAGACTCAGCCGGGAGGAAGAGGTGCTGGATAGCTGGGATGTGGCCTGGAGATCTGGGGAGATGAATCCCAGTGCTTTCGCCCTCCCATCAGAAGAGAAAAGAGGCGTCTTTAATACGAATAGCACTCCTGCGCAAGCGGGAGGGGTGTCTCGAAGCGTCCCGCTATCCGGCTCCGTAAGGATGGAGAGGGGCATGGCGGTAATTGGATGATTGCGGATACAGATATATGCCTGTATTTCATATAACCCGCCGGTCGGAAATCCCCCTGGTCGGATGCCTCTACTTCGGTGTTGTGGACCGTGGCAGCAATCTCCTGCAGATCCGGCCGAGCTGCGGCTGCAACTTGAGCTGCCCATTCTGCTCTGTCGATGCCGGGCCTGCGTCCGCCACCCGCGTCACAGACTATCAGGTGGATCTGGACTACCTGATGGAGGCGGTGGCTGAGATCGCGTCCTTCAAAGGGGCGGGTGTGGAGTGCCACATTGACTCTCCAGGCGAGCCCATGCTCTATCCCAGAATCGCCGAGCTTGTGGCTGCCATGAAGGGCATAAAAGAGGTCGCCGTCGTTTCAATGCAGAGCAACGGCACACTTCTCGATGATGAAATGATTGCTGCCCTGGAGAAGGCGGGTCTCGACAGGATCAACCTGTCCATCCATTCCCTGAATCCGGAAAGGGCGGCATACCTGGCTGGAGCGCCCTGGTTTGATATAGAGAGGGTAAAGCACGCTGCTGAGAGAATTGCAGAGAGCGCCATCGATCTGATGATAGCGCCTGTTTATATCCCCGGCATCAATGACGGGGACATACCGGAGCTGATCCGGTTCGCCATCCGCGTGGGCGCCGGCAAGAGGTGGCCCGCCCTCGGCATACAGAAGTTCGAGCACTACCGGCTGGGCAGGTCTCCCGGCAGGGTGAAGGCGCAAAGCTGGTGGCAGTTCTACAACCGCAGCCTGGCCGCATGGGAGGAGCAGTTCTCAATACCTCTGCGCCTCAGGCCCCAGGACTTTTCAATCGAGAGGAGGCCCATGATACCCACGGTCTTCGAGAAGAGGCAGAAGGCCTGGGTGCATATCAGGGCGCCTGGCTGGCTCGCTGGAGAGCAGATGGGAGTGGCCAAAAACAGGGTGGTTTCGGTGATGGACTGCCCTGTCAAGGAGGGGAGCGTGAGGGTGCAGATCGTGAGCAACAAGCACAACATATACGTGGCTGTGCCCTGCTGATATCAATAGATCTCTTCCAGGTCCTCGATATGGGCGAAGGCATCATCGAGCTGTTTCCTCGCTCTAGTCCTCCTCTCCTTCTCGTCCTGCATGGCCCTTGCCGCCTGGGAATAGATTCCCTCCAGCTCAGGTGCCGCTGTCAGTGTGAATACAGAGAGCACCTTAGGCCGGCCCTTCTTGACCACAATCCCCTTGAAGACATGTCCGGCGCTGGCCGAGAGCCTCTCCACCTCTCTCGTGATCTCATCCACATCCAGGTGCTCGCGAGAGCCCTGGATGATGACCATGGCCCTGGCCGCATCGTCCGCCACATTGGCCGGATAGAGGAGGTTTGCCGGCTTGAGGCTGTTCTCAATGGCGTCCCGGATGGACTGGTTCTTGCTGTCCGCCTGGTAAAATCCCATTGTGCCTATGTGCAGGCCGCCGTTCATCACAGTCTTGAAGTCGCCGAGGTCGGTTACGGAGAGCATCTCAGAGTCCAGGGATTCGACCAAAAACAGCAGCCTCTGGGCGATCATGCCGTTGATCCTGTCATAGGCGGAGGCGATGTCACCGGAAAACCTCTTCATGTACTGGTTGTCCGCCAGGATTATGCCCTCCGCCTCAACCTCCATCAGCTCGCGCATGCAGAAGGCTGCATTTTGCAGGTAGATGGAGCCCTCCTCCCGGAAGGGCAGGACGGCAACTGTGATCACAGTGATGCTGCGGTACTGCCGTTTCAGCTCATTGATGAGCAGAGGCGAAAAAGAGGAGCCCGTGCCGCCCGATGTGGATGTGATGACAAAGGCGAGATCGAAGTCGCCTCTCTTCTCGATCTCCCCCATGATCATGTCGCGATTATCCATGAAGGCCTGCTTGCCCACATTTCTGTTGGCGCCCACTCCATGCAGATTGGGAACATGCAGCCTATCCTTGGCAGTGGTGAAGCGCAGCTCTTTGAGGTCGTTGACAGCTGTGTTGATGGCCAGCGTCTCTACGCGGCTGGGGAACTTGGGCTTAAGGTAATACTTGGCGAGCTTGGAGGCGCTGCTTCCTCCGAAGGCCTCCTTATTTATCGCGTCCAGAATGCGGTTTCCGCACTGGCCTACGCCAAGCATCAATACATTGAGCATGATATCAAATCTTACCTCTTTCTCAATATTTATACTCTCTGTATCTGCGGTACATCCATACAGCCACAATTACAACTGGAACTGCAATTAGCAGATATAAGTATTTATACTCTCGTTCCAGGACCGACACCTTGAGTGCGGCCTCCGCTGTCCGCGTTCCGTCTCCGCCGTCATAGCCTGCCTTGAGCACTATGACATAATCGCCGGGGGTGCGGCCTGTGAGGTGCATGGAGTAATTCTCCTGCGCGCCAGGCTGGATTTCAAATATGCTCCTCTCCAGGTTTGTGACCGCCAGGCCCTCAGGCGGCTTCACATCGCCCTCGATCACTATCCTGGTTGCAGAGGCCGTCCCCATGTTTTTGATGCTCACATTGGCCGGTGCTTCGCCATCCACGGACAGGGACGCCGGCCCCTCCAATTCTATGGCCAGATCGGCCCGGCTCGGTGGGCCGATCTGGATATCGAATGGTTCGGAGCTATTGGATTTGGGATTCTTCCTGGAGTCGGTATAAGTGACCTGAACCGCAGGAACGCGAACGGAGCCCTCTTTTACGGCACTCATGACATATACCGCCGAATCAGACTGTCCCGGATCGAGCGTCTCCCTGATCCTGGGAGGGTAGCCTGCCACATATGAGAACTCCGGAAGGGGGGGCGCATCATCCACTGCTATGTTCAGAGCCTGTCCAGTGCCCGTATTCTTGACTGTGATGGTGACCTTGACCTCGTCTCCAACTCTGATCTGGCTCTTGTCGAAGCTCTTCTGCACTGATATCTCAGGCCTGTCAGGAGGGACGGCCGGCCGCTCCGAGGCCCTCTTCCTGGCAGAGCCCAGGCTCTCCTTGTACTCGATCCTCACCTTGGCTGACTGCTCATCGAAGATATCTGTTACCGTGACGGTGACCCCGCCGCGTTCCGCGCCTCCATCGAAGCTGTTGGCGCTATCTATGAGAAAGGCCCTCTGCTCGTCCAGAGCCCCGCCAGCCCGGGATACGCGCATCACTGCCAGCCCGTCTCTTACCGACTGGATTTCGATAAGCTCCATCTTATAGTCGCCGACATCAATCCGGTCGCCGAGATTCAGGTTGAAGTCCTTGAATGTAACCTCATCACCGTTGTCATCATCATTCTCAGCCAGGGCAGAACTCATCAAGAGCACAAAAAGCAGCAGACAGACTATGAGCTTAAGCCGCATGTCGGACCACCATCGCGTTATAATCCTTCAGGGCTCTTTCAGCTTTATTAAATCTTTCTGGGGAGCTATCTCCAGGGAGAGGTCTATCCACCGGGCGTTTCTGGTAAGCTCTCCCAGGGAGAGCACGTCAACCCCGCAGCCTGCGTAATCAGGAATGCTCTCCAGGCTGATGCCACCCGACGCCTCCAGTATTATGCCCTTGCGCAGGCCTTTTTCAGATAGAAGTCTCACGCCCTCTGCGATCTTTTTTGGGGGCATGTTGTCGAACATGATGATGTCTGCGCCGCCCTGTGCGGCGGCCAGCATCTCTTCCAGGCTCTCCACCTCTACCTCGATCTTCTTTGTGAAGCTCGCCCTCATGCAGGCCGTACGGAGGCACTCTTCCAGGCCGCAGATCCTGATGTGATTGTCCTTGATGAGCACTGCATCGGAGAGGTTGAACCTGTGGGTGTCCCCCCCGCCCAGGAAGACTGCCTTCTTTTCATAAGCGCGAAAGCCTGGAGTGGTCTTTCTGGTCGCGGCGATGCGCACCCTTCCGCCACCTGCCAAAACGCACCTGTGGGTGAGAGTGGATATGCCGCTCATCCTGGCGAGAAAGTTCAGGGCCAGCCTCTCGCTCTGCAAAATGGACCGACTGCTGCCCTGAACTGTCAAGACATAGCTATTCGCAGGCACAAACTCGCCATCGTCGTAGAGGGTCTCCGCTGTCAGGCCGAAGTGCTGGAAGATCTGCACTGCCTCAGCCAGGCCGGATATGATGCACTCCTCTCTGGCGATGACTGCAGCGTAGGCCTCAACCTCAGGGACCAGCCCGCTCGAGTCGTCGCACTCGCCTATATCCTCATCTATGAACCTCTCCATGTCGGATCTCAGCATACCGCAAAGGTTTTGAAGGCCAATCGATTTATAGCCTCCGATGCCTATCAATGTCGGGCTTGTCGGGTGCGGGGTCATCGGGACCGAGATCGCAAAGGCGATCGATAGCGGCGTGATAGATGCGAATTTGGTGGCCGTCTGCGACCACAATGCAGCCTCGGCTGAGGCTCTGATAGAGAGCCTGAAAAAGAGGCCGGTCAGGGCCGGGCTGGAGGAGCTGGTGGAGCTGTCCGATGTGGTGGTCGAGGCGGCTTCCCAGAGGGCGGTCCCTTCCATCGCGAGGGCGGCGCTGAGAAAGGGAAGGAGGCTGATGATCATGAGCGTGGGAGCGCTCACTGATGCTGCCCTATTAGAGGAGGTCACCAGGCTGGCTCAGGCACACGGCTCACAGGTGTTTTTGCCTTCGGGGGCCATTTCCGGCGTGGACGGCCTGAAGTCTGCCAGCATAGGGAAGATTCGAAGGATCACACTCACCACCACCAAGAATCCCAGGAGCCTGGCTGGCGCGCCCTACATAGTGGAAAATAATATCGATCTGGACGGTCTGGCCGGGCGGCAGGTCATATTCGAGGGGAGCGCCCTGGAGGCGGTCAGGGCCTTTCCTGCCAACGTCAATGTGGCTGCGACGCTGTACCTGGCAGGGGGTGGGGTGGATGTCCGGGTTAAGGTGGCTGCCGATCCGGCTATAGATGTCAACCGTCACGAGATCGAGGTGGAGGGAGACTTCGGCAGGATCGCAACCAGGGTTGAGAACATACCATCTCCCAGAAATCCAAGGACCAGCTACCTGGCTGCGCTGTCAGCCATAGCCACGCTCAAATCGATTGTACAGCCGGTGAAGATAGGGACGTGATCAGCTAGCTCCGCCAGCTGTCCTTCCCGGAGGAAGTAGTGCCAGACAATCACGTCAATTCGGATAACACCGGCAAGCAGGAGGATGCCGGAATGCTGGATTCGCCATCCTCAGTCAGGGCAGAATGTGGTCTATGTATCGCGCTCTTGTAATCGTCGCTCATGCCAGCAAGTCCAATTATTGCCGGGGTTTTCGGCATCTCATCCCTCCACCTTCTCTAGCTCCGACTGCAGGTCTTTGCTCAGGTCCACGCTGTAGAAGTCCCCATCCTTCGGCAGCTCCATGGCAAAGCCAGATGTGATGTCCAGGAGCACCTCACCTTCATCGACTGCAATGTCCAGGATATGCCCACCGGCCCTCCGGTCGGCGGTTATGAAATGAAGGTGATATCCGGGCACATTGAGCCCCTCGGAGAACTGGGGAGCCCAGATGCCCACAACCGTCCCAGTCACGTTTTCCATCTCGAAGACCGTCTGGTTCTTGATGGCATCGACCAGCCGGAGATAGGGCCTGTCCTGCCTGGGAACGCTCCTGGTCTTAACGTACGGGAATGTCCCGTCGATCCTCAGAGCATAAAAGACGTTTTTAGAGGGAAGGATTTCGTCGATCTGCAGGGATAGCTCAGTCATATTTTCCGCATTATGAATTGCTGCGGCTTCATCCACGTGGAAGAATGTCACTGTTGAGAAGGGAGTGGTCACATCGCCGCCTACGAGATATGCGACTCCATCCGTTTTGACCTGGTAGTACTCTCCATCCAGGGCCACCATCTCTCCGTCGAGGGAATCGAATGTGCCTATACCGAAGTCGCCGTGATTCCTCAGATCCTCAAGGGGGAAGAAGCCATCGTAAACGCCCTGCATTAGGCCGTCTATGATGGAGACCTGAAAGAGTATATCGTCATCATTCTGCCCTTTAACAGCTTTGCCAGCAGAAGCTAAGACATTGACCGCTGCTTCATCTCCGGCATTGCCTCCTGCGAAGGCTGCAGCACACTGGATGCAGAAAAGTGCAGCAAAAGCCGCTAGGAAGAGCAGTGCTTTGGCTTTTGAGCTATCATTTCCAAATCGCATGATCTATCTCCTTATCCAGGAGATGACTTCACAAATATTTAAGGCGTATCCACCAGGCGGGACTGGCGTAGCGCCTCCCTGTAAAAGGTGAGTGCATACTCCTTGACCATCCTCCGCGAGCTGAACCTGGGAGCGGCACTCTTTATGGACTCCTTCATGATGCGAATCCAGCCGGTCGAGATCCCGTTCTCATCTTTCTGGTAGTAGAGGGGTACTATCTGCCTCTCGAGGAGGGTGTAGAGCTGATCGGCATCCTTCTCTGCCGAACCGTTCCCGTCTCCGTCAAATGCCCAGCCGTTTAAGCCGTTGTAGCCCTCGATCCACCATCCGTCCAGGACACTGAGGTGAAGCACTCCGTTTATGCCCGCCTTTATGCCGCTCGTCCCCGAGGCCTCAAAGGGAGGCTGGGGGTTGTTCAGCCACACATCCACGCCGCGCACCAGATATGAAGCCAGCTCTTCATTATAGTCCTCAATAAATGCCACCCGGCCCCCGAACTCCGGATCGCTGGCGATATTGAAGACCTGCTGGATCAGACGCTTTCCGGCATCATCAGACGGGTGCGCCTTTCCGGCGAATACGATCTGCACAGGCATCCTCCTGCTGCCCAGGATCGCCTTGAGCCTTTGCCTGTCAGAGAGTATGAGGCTGGCCCTCTTGTATGAGGCAAAGCGCCTGGCAAAGCCCAGTGTGATGACATTGGGATCGAACATTATTCCAGAGGCCAGGATGATACGCGGATCGGCATTCTCCATCCAGCGCAGGCGCGCCTTCTCCTGCATCATAGAGACAAGGAGCATCTTCTGCAGGCGGTGCACCATCCACAGCTTTTCATCTGGAATGTCATCGACGAGCTGCCATATGTAGGGGTCGTCGTGATCATCCAGCCACTTCGGTCCCAGATATATGTTGAAGAGCGACGCCAGCCGGGGGTCGATCCAGGTCGGAAGATGCACACCATTTGTTATGTGGCGGATGGGGGCAGCCTCTTGATCTGGCCAGAGGTGTCGCCACATCCTCCTCGCTACCTGGCCGTGCTTCATGCTCACAGCATTGCAGAAGCAGGCCATTCTCAGGGCAAAGACTGTCATGTTGAAGCCCGCCTCTGGCTGCATGGGGTCGCTGCCCAGGCGGTGGAACTCCTCCATATCCATGCCAAGCGTTGGGATATATGAGGAAAAGTATCTGTCCAGAAGATCGAAGGAGAAGACGTCGTGGCCCTCAGGCACTGGGGTGTGAGTTGTGAATACGGTTGTCTTTCGAATGCGATCCATGGCTTCGCTGCGGCCAACTCCACTCTCAACCATCTGCCGGGCCTTCTCAAGGATGGCGAAGGCAGAGTGCCCCTCGTTTAGGTGCAGAACAGAGTTGTCTATGCCCAGTGCCCGGAGGATCTGCATTCCCCCCATTCCAAGGATCATCTCCTGCACTAGACGCTGCTCACGATCACCGATGTAAAGGCGCGATGATATGCCCCGGTGGGCGGGACGGTTGGCCTCTATGTCAGTGTCTATCAGGTAGAGGGGAACCCGCCCGATCTGCGCCTTCCAGACCTCGAAATATATGGGAAGCTCACAGGCAGGGACCCTCAGCAGCATCGGCCTGCCTTGATCGTCAAGCACCCGGCAGATGGGGGCTTTGCTCCTGTCCAGAGATTCGCTCTCATTGATCTGCCAGCCGTCAGGGGAGAGCCTCTGGTGCAGGTAGCCTTCGGGATACATGAATCCTATGCCGACCAGGGGAATGCCCAGGTCGCTGCCCTCCTTGAGGAAATCGCCAGCCAGAAATCCAAGCCCTCCTGCGTAGAATGGAAGCGAGTGGTGCAGCCCGAACTCTGCTGAGAAGTAGGCGATGGTGCAGTGCTCGCGGTTGGAGATCTTGGAGGCAAACCAGCTATCGTAGCCTCCGACATCTGCGTCGAATCTGGCCATGACTGCGTCATAGTGCCTCAGGAACCGGGGATCTGCTGCCGCAGAGTCGAGCAGGGACCTCTCTGCCCCGGCGAGGAGCTCGACCGGATTTTGCGCCTTTGTATTTAGGATCGAGCCGTTTTCAGCCAGCATATGAAATAGGGCCTTTGCCTCCGGATGCCAGCTCCACCAGAGGTTGCAGGCAAGCTCGCCCAGACGGCATATCCTGGCGGGCAGGTAGGGGAATTTGTCCTGGTAGTGATCCATCAGATGCTTCCCACTAAGAGAATGGCTCCTATTTAAAACCAGGGGTAGTCATGCTCTGGGATAGGAGCCAAGCACCCGCACGACAGCTGCCTTCTCTTTGACGGCGGCGATCGCCTCACCCACAGCACTGTCATCCACATGCCCCTCCAGGTCGATGTAGAAGTAGTAGTCTCCGAGGCCCTTCCGGCTGGGGCGGGACTCGATGCGGGTCAGGTTGATCTGCCTGCAAGCAAACTCCTGCAGAATGGAATAGAGCGCCCCAGGCCGGTCTCTGTCAAGGTATACTATCAGAGATGTCTTGTCCCTGCCAGTCCGCTTTGCTCTCGCCTTTGCGGCCACAATGAAGCGAGTGACATTCTCCTTTTCGTCCTGAATATCCCGGGCCAGCATCTTCAGGCCGTACTTTTCCGCTGTATCGGCTCCTGCGATGGCTGCCATCTCAGAAAACTCCTGGGCCAGCCGGGCGGCATGGCTGGTGGAGCCTGTGGTCCTGATCTCCGCCTCGGGATACCTCTCTCGCAGGAAGCGGCGGCACTGGGCCAGCGCCTGGGGATGGGAGAGGATGACCTTGACCTCCCCGTTGCCCCTGCCCACAAGGCAGTGCCTGATGGGGACATTGACCTCCCCTATGATCACCACATCGAGCCTTAGGAGCAGATCCATAACCAGAGCTACCGCCCCCTCCAGGCTGTTTTCCACTGGAACCACGCCGGCATCGATGCTGCCGCTTGCAGCCGCCTCCAGCACTCCCTCAAAATCCTTGAAGTAGACCAGATTTGTGTTCGGCTTTCCTGCTGCCCAGAGCAGGGCTGCCTTCTCTGAGTAGCTTCCCTCCGGCCCCAGGGCCCCTATGCTCTGGCTCAAGCATTCTCCTGAGATTTCTTATTCAGCTCATCCAGCAGCTCCTGAGCCCGGTCCACGCTGATCCTCCTCTCTGCAGCCATGCGGGCAGCGATGACCTCTATCATGTCGCACCTGGCCCCCGCCTGCACAGCCACATTTCTGGCATGAAGCGACATATGCCCCCTCTGAATTCCCTCTGAGGCCAGGGCGCGCAGGGCAGCGAAATTCTGGCAGAGGCCCACCGCAGCTATGATGCGGGAGAGATCATCGGCGCTCTTGACACCCAGGATCTTGATTGCCGTCCTGGCCACGGGATGCACCCTCGTCGCCCCGCCCACCAGCCCCACAGCCGCGGGCATCTCGATGCTTGCCACCAAATCGCCATCCCTGTTCTTCTCGTAGCAGGTCAGGGATCTGTAGCAGCCGTGCTGAGATGCATAGGCATGCGCCCCAGCCTCTACGGCACGGGTGTCGTTTCCTGTGGCCAGCACCACGGCAGTCACCCCGTTCATGATGCCCTTGTTGTGGGTTGCCGCCCGATAGGGATCTACCTGGGCCAGCTCCGCCGCGAGCATTATCCCGTCCACCACCTCGTGCCCGCCTATGGCCTCAGCCTTGAAGACCGCTCTCGCCCTGGCCAGCCTCAGGTCTGCCAGGTTGGAGACGATGCGCAGGTATACCCGCCCCCCTGTGATCTGCTCTATTCTGGGCGCCAGAGACTCGGCCATGGTATTGACCGTATTGGCTCCCATGGCATCCCGGCAGTCCACTATGAGATGGGTGACAACCATCGGCCCCAGCCGGCAGTCCACGACATAGACCTCGATATCCTTGACCCCACCCCCAAATTTCACCAGCATTGGGTCCCTCTCATTGGCCATACCTATCAGCTCCTCCTTGTGTAGCAGTATGGCCTGCCTGGCTGCGAATGGATCGGATATGCCTGTGGCCTGGATCTGGGCGCGCATGACCGGGCCGGTGCTCGATGTGAAAAAACCGCCTGCCTCGCGGGCCATCCTGGCTCCGTTGCTGGCGGCGGCGATGACGGAGGGCTCTTCTGTGGCCATGGGTATGAGCACCTCCCGCCCGTCGATGATGAAGTTGGTGGCAATGCCAAGCGGCACCTGAAACATTCCCACCACATTTTCAACCATCTTGTCCGCCTGCTCCAATGACAGGCCTGCCTTTAGCTGAGAGATATCCTCTGGGCCTAAATCCGCCCGCTCGGCCGCGGCAGAGAGCCTGTCTGCAGGGGCAAGTTTATAGAATCCTGATATCCTGGAAGTCATAGTTCTCAATTCCTCCTGATCAAATCCTCAGGGAAGGGGCAAAGCTATATTCCAGCAGGAGGATTTATTTTTATGGATCGGATATCACCGCATCCTCCGCCGGCCCCGGCACTCACGCCGGCTGAAGTGATAATGAAACTGGAAGCGGACCTGGGCAGGCTCAGTCCCGTGCAGAAGATGCTCATCGGGACGGACGGATCTGTGACAAACCTGCTGGAAGTTGTCACCAATAACCCAATCGAGATTGAGACTTTGGAGCAGAGGGTAGTGCCGGCAGATGGTGGGGTGGCAGAAGAGCTGGCAATAAATCCGGGCGAGCCCGTCAACTACAGAGTCGTGGTGCTGAAAAAATCTGGCAGCAGGGAGGCTCTGATCTACGCCGTATCCAATACACCTTTAAGCCGCCTGGAAGCCGGCATCAAGGATGATCTGACCCGTGCAGACATTCCCATTGGGGTTATTTTGAAAAAGCACGGCATAGAATCGCGGCGGGACATAACCGGCGCATCCTTTCTGCCAGCCGGTCAGGAGCACTGCCGGGCTTTCGGGGTATTTCCTCGAGAGATCATGCTCAGCAGAAGCTACAGGATAATTCGCCACGGCCAGCCGCTCATCTCGATCCGCGAGACATTTCCCTACAGCAGCTTCATGGACGAAAAGAGGATATTGATTCAGACGCCCTCCCGTCTGCATCTGACCCTGACAGACATGACCGGCAGCTGCGGCAGAGTGGATGGGGGTGTGGGCATCTCGCTGGAGGAGCCGAACATCCTGCTGGAGGCGGAGAGGGCCGATGAGCTTTCCGCTGTGGGCGATAACGCAGACCGGGCGCTGGCAGCCGCACGGGCGGTGCAGGAGCATCTGAAGCTGGGCGGGGCACAACTTACCATACGCAGCGGCTACAGATTACATGTGGGCCTCGGGGGGGGAACGCAGATGGGCATAGCAGCAGGAAAGGCCCTCTGCGAGCTGTACGAGCGGCCCATTTCCGCCCGCGAGATCGCCCGCATCATCCACCGTGGCGGGACCAGCGGAATCGGCACGGCTGCGTTTGAGGCAGGAGGCTTTGTCATCGACGGAGGGCACAGCTTTGGGCCCGGAAAGGAAAAGATGAGCTTTTCGCCCTCCTCCGCATGCAGCGGAGTGCGCCCCGCACCGGTAATTGTGCGCCACGAGTTTCCCAGGGACTGGAAGATCATCCTGGCGCTGCCAGACGTCCCCCCGGGCGCTCATGGGAAAAAGGAGGTCGATATATTCCAGAAGTTCTGCCCTCTGCCGGCGTCAGAGGTGCATGAGCTGTGCTATCAGATACTGGTGCGCATGGTGCCTTCCATTGTGGAGGAGAGCCTGGACGACTTCGGGGCGGCGGTAAACAGGATTCAGGAGATCGGTTTTAAGAAGATTGAAGTAATGCTGCAGCATCCTGTAGTGCACCGTCTGATGGAGCAGATGAAGGAGGCGGGAGCAGCCTGCTCAGGCCTCTCCTCCTTCGGGCCGACGGTTTACGCGATAGCGGATTCGCAATGCAGGGATATAGAGGCTGCAGCACGCCAGGCCATGAGCGATGTTGGCGGAGAGGTTCTCATCACCTGCGCTCGAAACGAAGGGGCGAGGATGAGGATCGCCTAGCAAATCAGAGATGATCAAATGAGCGACATAAAGTCATTACTGGAAAAACTGTCCAATGCGCACGGCATATCCGGATGGGAAGGATCTGTGCAGGAGATAGTGAGCCGGGAGATTGCCCCGTATGTGGATGAGGTGCGGATCGACCGCCTTGGCAATCTCATAGCCGTGAGAAATGGAGAGCGGCCCTCCATTATGATCGAGGCCCATGCAGACGAGATCGGCCTCATGGTAAAGCAGGTGGATGAGAAGGGCTTTTTGCGCTTCATTCGCATCGGAGGATGGTTTGACCAGACGCTTCTCAATCAGAGGGTCATCATTCACACCAGATCCGGGCCCGTGACCGGCGTCATAGGCTGCAAGCCGCCTCATGTCATGAAGGAGGAGGAGAGAAAGAAGGTCATCGAAGGCAAGGATATGTTCATAGACATCGGCTGCACGAGCCAGAAGGAGGCGGAGGATCTGGGCATCCTGGTCGGAACGCCTGTTTCCATCGACAGGACATTCGCCACGCTGCAGGGTGACAGGGTGACAGGCAAGGCCTTCGACAACCGGGCAGGTCTGGTGGCCGTGATAGAGGCCCTGAAGAGGACCAAATCCAAGTCCGCCATCTACGCCGTGGCCACAGTGCAGGAGGAGGTCGGGCTGAAGGGAGCCAGGGTCGCCGCCTTCGGCCTGGAGCCGGACGTGGCCATAGCCGCAGACGTGACCATACCCGGCGACCATCCGGGCATAGAGAAGAAGGACGCGCCCATTGAGATGGGCAAGGGTCCGGTAGTGGTGATGGCCGATGCCTCCGGGCGGGGCATAATCGCCACGCCGCAGGTCATCGAATGGATAGCAGGAACAGCCCGTGAGTTTCAGATACCCGTGCAACTGGAGGCCTCGGACGGCGGAACTACCGATGCCACAGCCATATACCTGACCAAATCAGGAATTCCCACAGGCGTAATCAGCGTGGCCACCCGCTACATCCACTCGCCAGTAGAGGTTCTCTCCCTGAGAGACATAGATAAGGCGGCGGACCTGGTGGCCAGGTGCCTGGAGACGGCAGGAAGATACTTTAAGTAATAAAAATAGGAATGTAGCCGGATGCTCCGGCCTTTTTTTAGCAATTCAGCTGGATCCGATCAGGCTGATCACTAGGAAGCCGAGGATCACACTAAGCACGAATACTATTGCGAATGAAGAGTAGATCAGGGACTCAGCAAAGACGAATTCTTCCATATTCTCATCTCACTACCAGAACAGGGACAGTTGCCCAGTATAGTACCTTCTGCACGACGCTGCCGATGAGCAGCTTTGAGGCACCGGACTCACCATGGCTTCCCATGACAATCAGGTCTGCCTTCTCTGCACCGGCCACATCGATAACTGTATTTGCGGGAGCACCAATCCTGACGATTGTATCAACAGTGACGCCCATCTTGGCACCCATGGCCTTCAGATCATCAACTGCCTTTGCGCCTGCAACCTTGAGCTTTTCCTCAACCTCCTTTCTATCGGAGCCGAGCTGCCTTACAGCGCTGGCGATGACAACCTCATTTACTACATTCAGCGCAATAACCTGTGCACCGAGTGCCTTAGCGAGCTCTAAGCCCTCCTGAGCGGCCTTCTTGGACTTGTCGGAGCCATCTGTAGCGATCAGTATCCGCTTGTACATCCTATCCCACCTATGCTGGGTTTATCTCACAGACATTGTATAAATAGCTATCTTCCCGATTCGAGAATTCTCAGTGCCAGCAGTGCAGCATTCTCCCCATTATCGATGCCAACGCAGGCCACAGGGACTCCCGGCGGCATCTGAACAATTGATAAAAGTGCGTCCAGGCCGCCGAGCTTGGCACTGACCGGCACTCCTATGACCGGACGCGCCGTTTTTGAGGCGATGGCTCCAGGAAGGGCCGCGGAGAGGCCGGCGATGGCAATGAAGACTCTGGCTTCGGTATTCCTGACATACTCCTCCAGCTCCGCCGGATTTCTGTGGGCGGAGAGGATCTTATGCTCGAAGGAGGCGCCCCTCTCCGCCAGCTTGCCTGCAACCCTGTCCACTATTGCCTGATCGGACTTCGACCCCGAGACGACTGCGATATCGACCACGGCGATTACCCCTGATTTCTCCCCTGCAGCTCTTGCTGCTTGGACAGGCTCATCATGATCAGGATCTCGAATATGTTCTTTATCGCGCCGGCGTCAAGGTTCAGCTCAGCGGCCAGGTCCATGGCCTGATTCAGGACCTGCTCCTCCCTCTCCGGATCTCTGATGGGCCTGCCCTCTGCCCTTTTGGCCTCGAAGATCCTCTTGACGATGTCGATGCGCTGGTCTATGAGCTTTATGATCATCCTGTCGATCTCCTCAATTTCGCGGCGGCTTTCTGAGAGCCCCATCAAATCCCCCGGCCTCTGCATGCCCGTCTGTTATTCGCCCTGGTTCTTATCACTCTTCCGCCCAGAGGCTCCCAGGCGGCCTGCAGATCGTCCATCCTCTCCTCGTCTATGACTGCGGCGTAAGCCGGACCGGTTCCGGAGAGGCTGGCCCCTCTGGCACCGCTCTCCAGCGCCGAGATTATGGGATCGGCGGATAGGCGCAGGGCTGCGCAGTAGGCCAGGCCGTTTATGGTCATGGCACGGAAGTAGTCGCCGCGCATGGCCAGATCGAAGGCCACCTCTGCAGCCGGGGCTATGGCCCGGGAGCGGCGGACATCTGTCTCGCTAGAGAAGAGCTTTTTGCCGGGAATGAGAAGCATCACATGGCAGTGCAGATCCTCTCTTTTGAGCAGCTCCATCTTGCGGTTGTCCGTCACCACCACTCCGCCCAGCATTGAGGCCAGGGCATCGTCCAGGGCGCCTGTGACGGTCACGCCCACGCTCCTCGCCGCAGCCACGCCTATTTTGGAGGCCTGGATCAGGTGCCACTCTTCTTCCGCGGATCCGGCTCCTCTGCCTCCCTCTGCCGGTTGCTGCGCCCCATCTTCACAGCCCAGGGCATCGAGGGCGGCGAGAACAGCGGCATTGGCTGCGGCGCTGCTGCTCTTCAGGCCGCTGGCCACTGGAATCTCGCTCGATGTGCGCACCACAGCCCCAGCCCTGCTGCCGGAGCTCTCCAGCACCATCTGCACGCAGCGCTCGATGAGGCGGCTGTCCACTCCCGGGACATCGCCCCTGACTACGCCTGAGTCATTCAGATCCACCTCCGCTTCGGTTATCAGCTCGATTCCAAAGGCCGAACCCTTCCATGTGGCCACGGCATTGAGGACTGTTGCTGCGCCATATGCCCGCGCATAGCCATGGCAGTTCATGACTGCTCCATCTCGAATATCTTCCTGAGCTTGTCCAGATCCTTTACGAACTCCACCTCTCCCTCGCGAGAGTATTTGGCTATGAGCTTGTTGAGATACTCCATCTCAGTGACTGTGGAGACGAATACGGGCTGGTAGCTGCCCAGTTCAAATAGGGGCAGGACGGTGACGCCTCCCTTGCTGCTTTCCTCCTCCAGCCCCTTTACCACAACAATGAATGTGTAGTTCTTGTAGCCGAGGCCCCTGGAGATGTTCTTGGCAAGGCTGTTCATCTGCTGAACCCTCCGGGAGGAGAGGTCTTTGTAGGCGGCAACCGAATCCTTGTATTCTATGAACATGATGCTGTCATCGGACCAGAGCAGGGCATCGTATTCCACCACGGCTATGGAGTTTTTCAGGGCAACGACATTGAAAAGCACGCCACGGCACCAGTTGATGTTGAGGTGAAGCCGGAAGTCGGCCTCAGTCATGGGCGTGTTCCTGGGCTTGAGTACGAATGGCTCGCTGGACAGTTCGATCATGGGCTTGGGTTATCTTTTTTCAGATAAATGGACTTTTCCTCATCCCCGCATCAGGTTCGCCGCCAGCTCCAGCAGCGTCCGGGGGCGGCGGCGGGCGACGGCTGCTCCGGCGAAGGCTGCCTTGGAGAAGAGCGGTCCGCTGCAGACCAGCCTCTGGCCGGAGAGGCCTGCTACCAGCCGGTCGATCTCCGCGTCCTTCATGCCGGCCAGCGTCAGCAGCGAGGCCCTGCCCATGCGGTACTGCCAGTAGAACTCGCGCCGCCACTGCTTTTCGTACCAGGAGAGCCCCTTTTTGGAGACATCCCCTGCCGTCACCGCCCTGGCTGCGGCCATGCCGCATATGACCCCGGAGCGCATGCCGTAGGCGAGTCCGCTCTGCCCGGCCGCACCCCCTGTGACCAGGAGCGAATCTGCCACAATCTGACCGGGCATGACGCAGATGGGATCGCCCCCCCGTCGCAGGGAGAGAACCCTCAGGTCCTCTATCCTCTCGTACTGCCCCGACCTGGCCGCCTTGAATCTCTTCAAAAAGGCATTGAAGAACGGCTCGACGTCCATGCCGTGGCCGCGCACGAATACCCCTAAAGTGGCGCGGTCCCCGCCTGCGGGGGAGAACGTGGCCTTCCAGCCCGGGGCCATGCTGCCGATCCAGTACTGGAAGAGCGGCTCGTTGCCTATGCCCGGATGCTCTATATCCGCCTCCACAGCCCAGGCGATGTCCTCCGGGTGGCGCATGGGCAGAAGGCCTGCGGCGCGGGATAGGCCGGAGGAGACCCCGGATGCGTCCACCACCACCCGTGCTGATATCTCTCCCCCGCCCATGCGCACAGATCTGCCGCCATTCATCGCCGGCAGTATCTCCTTTGCGACTGCCGCTAGGATCCTGACTCCCATGTCGTGAGCAATATCGCTGTAGTGCCTGTCCAGCTTCTGCCTGTCCAGGAAGTAGCCGCGCGCCGGGATTGTCACACTGCTGCCGGAGGGGCTGACGATGCTCATGCCCTCCAGTTCATTTTTGATGCAGCAGTCCTCCACATTGAGGCCGCAGACGCCGGCCATCCCTTCAAAGATGGTATTGGCAGGGTGAACCTCTCCAACAGGATCCCTCTCTGTCAGTATTACTTCACAGCCCTCTCTTGCCGCGGAGACGGCTGCCATCAGGCCGGCAGCAGAAGCGCCCACCACCAGGACATCGCATTTCACGGACTGGGGGGTTGGGGCTGAGATTAGATGAAGGTTTCCGAGACAAAGAACAAAAAGAGTTCGGGACAGGGCCGTCCTTCTTCCGGCAGCCCTGCGCCTGCCTGCCGCAATCGATGCAAAATCTATGCGGTGATCTTGCTCTTGGCGATGTACTTGATCAGGTCCGGTCCGAGTCTGGCCTTCTTCTGCACCTGTCCGGCCACCTCTTCCACGGGCGCGCCGCTGGCGACAAGAGAGCGGATCTCTTCCAGGGTGGCTTCGTCCACGGTGAAGTACTCGTCCAGGTCCTTCCTGTGGCCCCAAACGTCGCCCTCCAAAAGCTCAATGCCCTGCATGTCCAGGAACACCTGAATGGCATTGGACATGGTCTTTCTGTAGGAGGGAGGAACCTGAATCACGCGCAGCCTGGGGCATCTCTGCATCAGGTTGAGGAAGTCGACGTTGCTCGCGCGGAAGGCCAGGTGGATCATCTTCTCATTGGGATTGAGCGTTGGGATCTCATCTCTGGCGCTGACAACTCTAAGTCTCATTCTCTATCACTCCAACCGTTACAATGCCTTGATATTATTAATAGACACTTCAGGTGTACACATGTGTACAATTCGAGCTGCATGACTGGAAAATCCGGTGAAAATTAATTTATGAGTCGCATAAGAAAACCGGATTTTCAGGGCGCCTTGCAGCTTGAAATGCTAACACTTGTCACGGCAGGACAATTGATAAACATACCATCCGTGATGGACACTACAAATGTGACCATTTCTCGCAATCCTCAATTTTATGATTTTGAAAATCTATTGCAGATGGCTGCAGAATTATTAGATCTGCCCCCGCGCCGTCAGAGCAATGCTTATATAACCTATTCATGGTTGGAGTGGAGAATCATCGCAGAGATAGAAGGACCATCCCCGCGGATCGGGCCGGTATAAGAAGCGAAGGGAATTTAAAGAATAGGGACCGTATAAAGGAAGATCTTCATGGGCAGGGTTAAGCTTACAGACACGGTTTTCAGGGATGCTCATCAGTCTCTACTGGCCACCAGGATGAGGACCAGGGACATGCTTCCCATCGCAGAGAAGATGGACCAGGTCGGCTTCTTCTCACTGGAGACCTGGGGCGGGGCGACGTTCGATAGCTGTATCCGCTATCTGAATGAAGACCCCTGGGAGAGGCTGAGAGCACTGAAGAAGGCCATGCCGAATACTCCGATGCAGATGCTGCTTCGCGGGCAGAACCTGGTCGGATACAGGCATTACGCCGATGATGTGGTAGAGAAATTCGTTGAGAAGGCCGCCCAAAACGGCGTGGACATCTTCCGCATATTTGATGCGGTCAATGATATCCGAAATATGGAGCGGTCCATCAAGGCCGCCAAGAGGATGGACAAGCACGTACAGGGCGGCATCAGCTATACCATCAGCCCGGTGCATAGCAATGAGCAGTTCGCCCAGTTCGCCGTTCAGCTCGCGGAGATGGGCTGCGACTCCATCTGCATCAAGGACATGGCCGGCCTCATCACCCCTAAAAACGCACACGATCTCATTCGCGCTGTGAAAAAGGAGGTCAGCCTCCCCATCAACCTGCACACCCACTGCACCAGCGGCATGGCCCAGATGAGCTACTTTCATGCCTGCCAGGCAGGAGTGGACATACTGGATGTGGCCATATCGCCGCTATCCGGGGGCAGCTCCCAGCCGGCTACAGAAAGCCTGGTGGCGTCACTACAGGGAACGCCCTATGACACCGGCCTGGACCTGGAGCTCCTGACCGAGATCAAGAGGTACTTCGAGAAGATCATGGAGATATATGCCCCGGTCTTCAATCCCATCGCCGCACGGGTGGACACCAGCGTGCTGGTCTATCAGGTTCCGGGCGGCATGCTCTCCAATCTGGTATCCCAGCTCATTGAGCAGAAGGCGATGGACAAGTACGATGAGGTACTGGCCGAGATACCGAGGGTTCGAAAGGACCTGGGCTATCCGCCACTGGTCACCCCCACGAGCCAGATCGTAGGCACACAGGCCGTGCTCAATGTGATCACAGGCGACCGCTACAAGATGGTTCCCAAAGAGGTCAAGGACTATGTCAAGGGCCTGTACGGAAAGCCGCCGGCCATGATCGATCCCAAGGTGAGGCTCAAGGTGCTGTGCGATGAGGAGCCGATCACAGTGCGCCCCGCAGACCTGATACCCCCAGAGTACGAAAACGCGAAGAAGGCGGTGGATGCCCTCGGCCTGGCCAGGCAGGAGGAGGATTATCTCACCTACGCCCTCTATCCCCAGGTGGCCCTCAAGTTCCTGCAGGGAACGGCTGTAGAGGAGAAGCTTGAGAAGAAGCAGCCGGCTGCAACCGCAGGAGCCCCTCTCAAGGCGGAGCCCATTGCCCTCAATGTCGAGATTGACGGAGAGTCATACCTGGTCAAGGTCGCACCTGCGGGAATGACTATCCAGGAGGCCCAGCCCAAGGCCCCCACCGATGGGCTGACTGTGCCCATGCAGGGCGTGGTCATCCGCTACAAGGCCAAGAAAGGGGACAAGGTAGCCGTGGGTGATGCAGTGGCTGTCCTGGAGGCCATGAAGATGGAGCAGAACATATTCGCAAACAAGAGCGGAACGATCAAGGAGATATACATCAAAGAGGGCACGACTGTTACCCCAGGCGATGTGCTCATGTCCATAGAGTAGATCGGCCATATAGGTCGCTCTTCGTGACCTTCTTCCCGCCCTGAAGGGCGGGGCTTCTATGGCCCGGAGGTTATTTTAAATAGTATTGCTTAGCTACACCCGGCTATCAGCGGAGCAGTCGAAGTCAGACCGCCAGGAGCGGAATGCATGTATGTTTTGCACTCTCTGTGGGATACGGAGAAATTTCACATCTGGTCGGAATCATCAGCTTTGCCTCTTGCTACACCAAAAAAGCCAGCTAAAAGGCCTCTGCCTCATCCTTTTGCCCTGACCGGGATGGAGCTCAAGCGGCGTCTTGCCGGATCTTTCCATCTGGATGGCAGTGACATTGATGCTCTGATCCTCCAGCTTCCCTCTGGCAAAGGGGGGCATGGTCCCCTCCCCTCTCCCTGGCTCCTCCACGAAGATTATATCCCCCAGAAAGCCGTTGGTCTGGTCGATTGCACCGTAACAACCCTCGCTCTCACGCCCGGGCTGGCACTGGATCTCTTGCTGGATGCGGACATGCCGCCCGAGAGAATGACTCTTTCCGATTCCATTCTCTTCTGGTCAAAGCTTGCCCTCCTCTCCCTGGAGCTGGTGGCCAGAGAGCAGTTTGTGCCCGTGGTCAGAGATGGAAGATCCCTATGGGTGGCTGTGATGGACGGCACTGACCAGGAAAGATTGAGAATACTTTCGTCATCCATGCCGCCAAGCTGCCTGGCCTCAGGATCTCTCCAGGCAGCCAGGCTCTCTGCCGATGACCTGGTCAAAAGCTTCCTGGACAGCGCCGTGGACTCGCTTGTCCGGAAAAGCCTGAAGCAAACCGCACTGCTGCCCTCTCGACGTGGCCGCAAGCCAAGGTCCCTTCCACTGCAGCAGCAGTTCCTGAAGGCCTTGACAGCAGAAGATCCCGCCCTCAGCGCTTCAAAAGAGGAAATTGCGGCCTTCGCCAAACAGATGGACGCCTGGACCGCAGAAATTCAGCCCAGAGCAGTTGATGTGCCGTTTCGCACCTGTTTCAGGCTTGAGGCCCCCTCTGAATCAGATGAACCCTGGCGGTTGAGCTTCTTCCTCCAGTCAAAGGAAGACCGCAGCCTGCTCGTCCCGGCTTCTGAGGTCTGGAGGGCCAAATCCGGCGCTCTTACATTGCTGAAAAAGAGGCTGAACGACCCTCAGGAGCAGCTTCTCGCAGACCTGGGCAGAGCATCCAGAGTCTTTTCCGGTCTGGAGAGGTGCCTGGATGGAGCCAGGCCTACAAACCTGGAGATGAAAACCGAGGAGGCTTATGACTTCCTGCGCCAATCAGCTCCTCTGCTGGAGCAGAACGGCTTTGGGGTGCTGCTGCCTTCCTGGTGGGAGCGTCGCAGCACTGGCCTGGGCATAAGGCTGCATCTGAAAGACTCCACACGGGAATCGGGCAAAGTAGGGCCTGCCTTCTTCGGGCTGGACTGTATAGTTGAATACAACTGGCAGCTTTCCTTAGGCGAGAATGCGCTCACAGAGGCAGAATTCGCAGAGCTGGCCCGCCTTAAGGTTCCGCTTATACAGATAAGAGGACAATGGCTGGAGCTGCGGCCCCAGGATATCGAAACGGCAATCGACTTCTTCCGAAGGAATATAGATCGGAAGATGACCCTGGCTGAAGCTATGCGGCTGGCTCTGGGACTGGGATCCGGGCCAGATCTTGCTGGTGGTGATACAAAGTCCCCGCTCCCCGTCCTGGGCTTGCAGGCAGAGGGCAGGATCAAAGAGATTCTGGCTGCTCTATCCGATCCCGGCGGCCATATGCAGCCCATCAGCCCTCCCGGGGATTTCTGCGGCACACTCAGGCCTTACCAGACTCGCGGCGTCTCATGGCTGATGTACCTGAACCGTCTCGGCCTGGGCGCCTGCCTGGCCGATGACATGGGGCTGGGGAAGACCATCGAGCTGATAGCTTTCCTCCTGAGCGAGCGAGAAGAATCGGGCGGCAGAAGCTCAGATGAGACCGTATCCGGTCCTGTGCTTCTTGTCTGCCCCATGTCCGTCGCAGGCAACTGGCAGAAGGAGATGGAGCGGTTTGCTCCTGACCTGCAGGTACTGATGCACCACGGCCTTGGCCGCCTCTCCGGCCGGAGATTCATAGAGGAGGCAGAGAAAGCTGATGTTGTCATTACCACATATGCTCTTGCCCAGAGGGACGAAGATGACCTCTCTGCCGTCTCCTGGAGTCACATAGTCCTGGACGAAGCCCAGAGCATCAAGAACCAGTCTGCCAGACAGACTCAGTCCATCAAGCGCCTCAGGGCCAGACAGAATATCGCCCTGACGGGAACGCCTGTGGAGAACAGGCTCTCAGAGCTATGGTCCATCATGGATTTCCTCAATCCCGGATATCTGGGATCGTTTGACTCTTTTAGCAGGGACTTTGTGCTGCCCATCGAGAAGTATAACAGCAAGAGCCGCTCCCAGGTTCTGCGATCGCTGATCCAGCCTTTTGTCCTGCGCCGGCTCAAGACCGACTCTACCGTCATAAAGGATCTGCCGGATAAGCTGGAGATGAAGGTCAACTACAACCTGACTTCAGAGCAGGCAACTCTTTATGCTGCCGTGGTTGATGATATGCTTGCCCGGATCGAGTCAACTGATGGCATGGAACGCAGGGGTTTGATCCTGGCCACGCTGACCAAACTAAAGCAGGTCTGCAACCATCCGGCGCTCTTTCTGCAGGACGGAAGCTGCTTGGCTGGCCGGTCCGGAAAGCTCTCGCGGCTTGAGGAGATGCTCGAAGAGGTCGTGGCATCCGGCGACCGGGCTCTGATCTTCACCCAGTTCGCAGGCATGGGGGCCATGCTACGGCAAGAGCTTCAGGAGAAGCTTGGTGTCGAAGCGCTCTTCCTGCACGGAAAGACCACCAGGAGCCAGAGGGAGGAGATGGTCGAAAGGTTTCAGGCAGGAATGTCGCCCATATTCATATTATCACTTAAGGCTGGAGGCTTCGGCCTTAATCTGACCGCCGCCAACCATGTATTCCACTTCGACCGATGGTGGAACCCTGCGGTTGAGAACCAGGCCACTGACCGGGCTTTTCGCATCGGCCAGAGGAAGAACGTCTTCGTGCACAAATTTGTCTGTATGGGCACTCTGGAGGAGCACATAGACCAGATGATCGAGCAGAAGAAGGCGCTGGCTGAATCGGTGATAGGCACTGGCGAAACATGGCTCACTGAACTATCCAACGAGGCCCTCAAGGAGCTGATATCCTTGAGACGGGACTGTGTGAGCAACGGAGGCGAAGGGCAGTGAGCCCCTACTGGAGCTACTACGAGCCGGCCAAGCCCAAGAAGGTCGAGAACGGCCTGAAGGCCAGGAGCAAACGCGGCTGCATTGGTGAGACCTGGTGGTCCAGGCGCTGGGTCAGCACTCTTGAGTCATTCAATTTGGGTGCGAGGCTCACCCGGGGAAAGAACTATGCAAGGAAGGGTCAGGTCATATCTATCGATGTGAAGGCTGGCATAGTCCTGGCAAAGGTGCAGGGCACACGGTCCAGGCCCTATGATGTGAAGATAAAGCTGAAACCATTATCCGATATCGAGTGGGAGAAGGCTACTTCAGCCATGGCCTCGAAGGCGGTTTTTGCGGCCCGTCTGCTCTCCGGGGAGATGCCTCAGAATATCGAGGAAGCATTTTCCAGTTCGGGCACATCTCTTTTTCCCGGGAAATATGATGATCTGGTGACAGACTGCTCATGCCCCGACTGGTCAAATCCCTGCAAGCATATTGCAGCGGTCTATTATCTGCTGGCAGAGCAGTTCGACTGCGATCCCTTCCTGATATTCAAGCTGAGGGGGAGGACTAAAGAGCAGATCATTGAGGCCCTGCGCAATATCCGGTCTGCCGGAGCGCAACTTGAGCCGAAGGAAGTCCCCTGTTACAGTTCCGGCGATCCGGTCAGGCCTCTGGAAGAATGCCTGGATAGCTACTGGCAGAAGGGAAAAGAGCTTGATCAGCTGGAGATCAACCCAACGGGGCCGGCTGTAGAGAATGCTGTGCTGAAAAGGCTGGGAGATGCGCCATTTTATGTAGGGGATGCAAATCTTGCCAATCTGCTTTCAAAAGCTTATTTGATCGCAGGCCGGCAGGCAAGAAGAAAGGCACTGGGCGAGGAGGAGAGCAAAGGCTAGAAGAGCGGGATTATAAGACATGGAGGATGAAGGCAAGGTTGATATGGTAAGAGGCAATGGAATATAGTCGGGGAATTATATGAGTATGAAATTTATATATTGCCTTATCTTTATGGCTGCCGCAGTCCTGGCAGTCTCCGCCCAGGAGGTCATCCTTGCTATTGCACCCGCAGATAACGGCAGCTTAAACCTGACTGCAAACGAAACCGCAAATGCGACCCTCAACCAAACGCTCAACGCTACACTGAATGCAGCCGTGCCGGCAGCGGAGAGTGAGACTGTCTTAGCTGCTGTTCTGGCATCTGCCGCTGGGGATGCAACAGTTCAGGAAAATGCAACCACCAATGTTACAGTTGCGGAGGACGCAACGGCAGTGGAGAGCGCGGCAGCAGCCCGGGTGGAGCCAGCCGCTGTGAAGCCTGCATCCACTGAAAGCGGATTTATGCATATCGGGTCGGCGCAGAAGCCAGTCTACACAATAGGAGGCAGCCAGATATCGCCCTCCCAGTTTTCCATAAGGGGAGAAACTCTGCCCCAGGATGCTTATGAGGTCGGGCTGCCGGCAGAGTCGATTCAGGAGCTATCCAATTTGCCGTTTTTCATCAATAAGTTCTGGAGTTGAGAGCAGTAAATCTATAGCCCGGCCCAACGGCTGTTTTTTCCCACTTTTTTAGGTTACGCAAATCCTGATGGTGTACCTCTATCGAGTGGTTGAACATGAAAACCGCCACAATAGACCATTTCAGCGCAGATGTCAGATGTCGAGCGCTTATCGACTGCAACTAACATCTTTCGCACTGGCCGTAAGATTCACGAAGTAATGAGGGTAGACCACCCAAATCCAGGCTGCCCGGAAAAAGCATTTATACTTGTTTTGGCGTAGGAGTTGTGGTTTGTTCCTTATCACCTGGAGGATTGAAGAATTTGACAACTGTTTACGACGTACCTCCCCATGACTTGATAGCTGCCGTAGCCCAGGAGCTGAAGGAGGCGGGCAAGGTTCAGCCGCCAGTATGGGCTGAGTATGCGAAGACCGGGGTAAACAAGGAGATGCCCCCCACCAACCCAGACTGGTGGTTTGTGCGGTGCGCATCGGTGCTGCGCAGGATATACATCGACGGGCCGGTGGGCGTATCACGCCTGAGGACCTTTTATGGCGGAAAGCACCGCAAGGGCGTGGCCACGGGATTCTTCTGCAAAGGCAGCGGCTCAGTGGTTCGCGAATCACTGCAGCAGCTGGAGAAGGCAGGCTACGTTAAGAAGATCAAGAAGGGACGCCAGATGACCCCTCAGGGTCAGGCATACCTGGACAGCGTGGCTCATAGAATAAGAAGTAAGATGCAGGGCGAGGCTGCAGCTCCTGCAGCCGAGCCGACTGCTTAAAGAAAGCGAGGAGATTTGTATGGCTGATGATGAGCTTGCAGAACTGAGACGAAGGAGGATGGAGCAGATCCAGAAGCAGCAGATGGACTCCCAGATGCTGGCCGCTCAGCAGGAGCAGGCCCAGCAGGAGCTGGCAGCCAAAAAGGCCGCCATCATGAGGGCCATCCTCACTCCTGAGGCCCGGGAGAGGCTCAACGCCCTCCGCATGACAAAAGCGGAGTTCGTCGCTCAGATCGAGGCCCAGCTCATCATGCTTGCGCAGAGCGGCAGGCTTAGGGGCGCGATCACCGACGAACAGCTCAAGACGATACTCAGACAGGCCCAGCCTAAGAAGAGAGATATCACCATAACCAGGAGATAAAAACCGGGCAGCTCATGAAGGCTACAGTCTTATTCTCCGGCGGAAAGGACAGCAGCCTGGCGGCTCTTCTTCTCGAACCGTTCTTCGATGAGATTGAGCTCGTCACATTCAGCTTCGGCTATGATGACTCCTGGATGAAAGCGGCAGATGCCGCACTGCAGCTGGGCCACCCGCACAGAACGGTGGTCTTTGCAGAGACGGTCCGAGAGCGGGCCCTGGAGATCCTGCTCTCTACTGGCTATCCCAATGATGCCCTCAATTATGTTCATAGCATTGCTGTGGAGACAGTAGCAAAAGAGTGCGAGTTTGTGGCGGACGGGACGAGGCGGGATGACCGCGCTCCAAAGATGGATTGGAGCGCCATCCGCAGCCTGGAAGACCGGTTGCATATACAGTACATCAGACCTCTGGCGGGCTTGGGCGGCAGTGCCATCAAGGCCATGGCCGGGCGCTATTTGGACTTCGAGGAGGCATCCTCCGAGAGGCATCCCGCCTCAGACTTCGAGGTGGGCCTGAGATATGCACTGCAAGAGAGGCACGGCCAGAGCCGGCTTAGCAGCATCTTCCCCTCCAATCATACGCACAGCATAGTTATCCGGAGGAAGAGATTTGTCCAAGAAATTGAAAGGCAAGAAGATCAGGCTTGCCAAGGCATTCAATCAGAATCGTAGAGTTCCGGCATGGGTAATAGTTAAGACCCAGCGCAGAGTGGTCACCCATCCCAAGAGAAGGCACTGGAGAAGAAGCACCTTAGAGGCTTGAGAATGGCTGAAACTGAAAAGATCTACACCATCCCCCTGGGAATGGTCAAAAGTGCTCCCATTTATAAAAGGTCCGACAGGGCCATGTCCGAGGTCAGGAGCTACCTGGCCCGGCATATGAAGACGGATGAGACGAATGTGAAGATCGACCCCGGCCTGAGCGAGGTCATCTGGGCGCGGGGCGACATGAAGCCTCCCCTTCGGGTAAGGGTGCGTGCCGTCAAGTTCGAGGACGGCAATGTCGAGGCGGAGTTCGCCGGTGAGAGATAGACGTCTGAAGATTGCAGGAAGCAGCCTTCTGGGCGTCTTTGCCAGATGCACGGAGAAGGTGTTGCTGCTGCCCCCGGAGGCTGGCGAGGCGGAGAGGCTGGCCCTCGAGGAGGGGCTTGGGGTAAAGGCCGTGCCCATGCTAGCCGCCGGATCTTCTGTTGTGGGATCGCTTGTCGCCGCCAACAGCAGCGGCTTTGTGATAACCCATCACGCGAGCGACGGTGAGATCAAGCTCCTCCGCGAGCACGGCAGGGCAGTTCGCCTGCCCTCCCGCATCAATGCCGCCGGCAATGTGATCCTGGCCAATGACAGCGCCGCACTTGTTCATCCCGGCCTGTCCGGCAAGGCCTGCGAGGCCATTGAAAGGGCCCTGGGCGTGAGGGTTGTGAGGGGCACCATAGGCGGGCTGAAGACTGTGGGCATGGCAGCAGTGGCCACCAACAAGGGTCTGCTGGTTCACCCGCGCGCCACGCCAGAGGAGATCGCCGTCCTGGAAGGCCTCTTTGAGCTGTCTGTGGATGTGGGCACGGTGAACCTCGGCTCGCCTCTGGTGGGCTCAGGGGTGCTGGCCAACAGCTGGGGCTACATGGCGGGCGAGGAGACATCTGGGCCGGAGCTGGGGCGCATCGAGGATGCGCTGGGCTTCCCGGTATGATTTAGAATCATAGTTTCATAGATCGGTTCATAGAAGTGGGTGGTACAGTGAGCAATTTCGAGATCAGAGGAAGATATAAGGGAGGGATCGTCGGCAAGACCTGGCTTCCTTTCAGCAAGGTTGTTGAAAGCGAGAACGAGAAGAATGCCATCAACAAGGTCTACTCCCTCATGGGAAGCGAACACGGCCTGAAGAGGGACCTCATAAAGATCGACGAGGTGAAGGCGGTTGAGTAGCTCTCCTGGAGGCGAGGAGGAGATCAGGAGGCTCCTGGCCGCATATCAGCAGTATCAGGCCCAGGCGGACGGCATCATGCGCCAGATCAGCCTGGCTCAGATAGCAGCAGAGGGCCTGGAGAGGGCATCGACTGCCGTAGAGGCCCTGGACAAAGCAGAGATCGGAGAGGAGATGCTGGTTCCCATCGGCTCCGGATCTTTCATCCATGCCACCCTCGCCTCTAAGGAGAAGGTAGTCTTGAATGTGGGTGCTGGCGTCAGCATTGAGAAGACACCGGCAGAGGCCAGGGAGATCTTCAAGTCTCGCAAAGACGAGATCATGGAAGGGTCCAGGAAGCTCAATGAGGCCCTGGCCAGGATCGACCAGGAGATGCAGAAGATTCAGGCCGCAATTCAGCAGTTTGAAGAGGGAGAAAGCCCGCAAGAGCAGCAGCATCAGGGCGGCGCAGGGAGCGAACGATTTGTTTAGCCGCTTCAAAGAGAAGCTCTCCGGATTCAAAGAGGCACTCTCCACCAAGATAGCAGAAAAGGCCTCCCCCGGCAGGAATAATGAGCAGGCCGCAGAGAATAATCAGGCCGGCATAACGGGAACCGGGCAGGAGGGCCTTGCTGAGGGTAGCGGCAGATCCGAGAGTGCCGGGCCAGCGTCGGGCGCAGCTGACGGCATGAAAGCCAAAAATTCAGCGCAGCCCAACAACAGCAAAGGCCGCATCTCCTTCCTGGACAAGGCCAAGAGCCTGGTCTTCGAGCAGGAGGTCGTACTGGAGGAGAAGGATCTTGAGGAGCCCCTCTGGGCCCTGGAGGTGGCCCTCCTGGAGAGCGACGTGGCTCTTCCGGTTGCAGAGGAGATCGTAAAAGAGGTCAAAGATGACCTCGTTGGCAGGAAGAAGAAGATCGGATCCGATACGGGGGCTATAGCAGAGCAGTCCCTGAGAAAGGCGCTGATAAATCTGCTATCCAGAAATCACCTGGACTTCGACGAGTACATCCGGAGCACTGAAAAGCCTGTCAAGATCCTGTTCGTGGGAGTGAACGGCACAGGAAAGACGACCAGCATCGCCAAGGTGGCCAGGTATCTGATGAACCAGAACTACTCTGTGGTGCTGGCGGCAGGCGATACCTTCCGGGCAGGGGCGATCGAGCAGCTGGAGGTGCATGGCAATAACCTGGGCCTGAAGGTGGTCAAGCACAAGACAGGTGGAGACCCGGCGGCAGTGATATTCGATGCCATAGAATATGCCAGGGCTCACAACAAGGATGTGGTCCTGGCAGACACGGCTGGCAGGCTGCACACCAACATCAACCTCATGGATCAGATGAGAAAGATAGTGCGCGTGACCAAGCCGGACCTGCTAATATTCGTGGATGAGGCCATAGCAGGCAACGATGCCGTGGAGAGGGCGCGCCTCTTCAACGAGTCGGTTCCCATCGGCGGCTCCATCCTCACAAAGACGGATGCCGACGCCAAGGGAGGCTCGGCGATATCCATAGCCTACATCACAGGCAAGCCCGTGCTATTCCTGGGAGTGGGCCAGACCTATCCCGATCTGGTTAAGTTCGAGCCGGAATGGCTTGTGGACAGGCTGATGGGAGAGGCGGCAGCGTGAAAGATCTCCCCGCAGAGGTCATCCGGCCAGCCCCAGGGCGTAGTCTGAGGGAAAGCCACTGGTGAATACCTTCGGACGGCCTCCTTTCCCGGTGAACCTCTTCAACTCTCCGGATATCCTGTTCCGGGTATGCCTCTTGATCCAGGGGGATACTATCACCACCTCAAAATCCGTCTCTACCAGCATTCTCTGCAGGCGCTCCTAAAAGCCCCTCCCGCCTGTATGAGCGCCAGCCGTAGATGCGCCGGTGGTGGGGACGGCGGCAAGGAATTTTGAGGACTGCTCTTTTTCATGCAGGGCTAAGGAGGCCTCCAGGAAATGCAGCCTGGCAGCTGAGAGGTACTCATGAGACTGCTTGGCAGCCTTCAGCTCTGCCAGATTGCGCTGCAGGCGGTCTATTCTCGCCTCCTTCTCTCGCAGCCTCCCCAGGAGGAGATCTATCTCAGACTTCAGCCTCCGGCAGTCCGGGGCAGGCCTGTGTCCTGCCCTCGCCTGCATCTGCATGATGCTGGCCGAGAGTTATGGCTACAGCCAGAAGGGCCAGCCAGAGCGAATACCCTTCCATTCTGCAAGGAGAGCATACCTCTGGCGGCAGTCAAGTGCTCGCTACTGCACGTCTGATCTACAGCTAGGCGGGAATGGAAATTCCGCTATAATTTCGCGGCTCCTGAGAACTGGCAGTCCCCCGTCTGAGAGAAGGCCCTCGATCCTCTTTCTCTCTTCCGATTTCAGGGATTTGCGGTCGATAAAAAGCAAGTACCTGTCATGGGAAAAGTTCACATATGTAAAAGTGCTATAAAACATAAAGAGGTGAATATTAAGTGTGCACTGTAGGTGGTGGGCCTGATATCGGAAATATCGAGTCCCTCGTAGCGAATGACTATGAATGTCTGGACTGCAAGAATCAATTCAAGGGAATGGGCAAAAGGCCCATGTGCCCCTCCTGCCAGTCCAGGAACGTCAAGGCAATTTGATCTCATGCATATCTCCATAAAGGAGGATGAGATTGCCTACATCACGGGCAGGGGCGGCATAATAGCAGTAGCCAAGACTCGCGGAGCCTCATTTTTTCTCGAGACCGATTCAGGAGAGACCGTTCTCTTTACCGAACCACATGATCTGATTGTCGCCTCCTCCTTCGGGGATGGTGAAAAGATCAAACGCGGCCTTGCCTGCACGATTTACCAGCTTCGCGAGCTGGGCGCACCGCTGATAGTGCTGCCCAAAGGTCATCCTGCATCTCCCCGCCTCAAGACAGTGGTCTGCATCGGCCCCCTCACCCGCATAAACTGCGAAGTTCAGCCGGGAACTCATCCGGAGCAGGACGTCCTCTGCGGATGGGAGGGATTTCATGGCATGCAGGTGCTAGCTGACCCAAAGGGCGCTGAGGTCACAGGACTCTCTTCCTCCGTAAATGAGATAACCGTAGAGAAGCTTTGATATCGGGCTGGCAAGACACAAAGCGGATAAAACGTAGAAGGTTGATTTATGGCCGAGATAAAAGAGGACAGCCTGGTCAGATATAAGGGTACGGGCACCATTGGAAGAGTAAAAGTCCTGAGGGTCGAAGATGACGGAGTGGCCTGGGCATTCCTGGACAGCACAGGCCTTTACTATCGCCTAGACACATTGGAGATCATCGAAAAGGCGCAAGAGAGAAGAGAGCTGGAGGGCATGACCATCGAGCAGATCCAGGAGAGGTTCAGGCAGACACAGGATATGATGGAAGCTGTCAGGATGCAGGACGAGAGCCTGGAGTCGGGCGGCTAGACAGGGATGATGGGAAAGAAAGAGCAGAATTCGATGCGTGGAAGGCACGTGCCGCTATCCATACTGCTATGGAAGCCCGCCGTATGAGCCAGCAGCCGGTACATCCATAACCCTGCCCTGTGGCCGTTCCGTTACAGCCATGAGCAATCTCACCGTGGAAAATGCTGTTGCCCACTACTGATCAGTCCCCTTCCGCTACGTAAGGCAGATGGGAATGGGGCAGGCAGGATCTGCATCGCAGGACAGGACCATATCCGATCAGGCGCAGATGGTAGGTCTGCCCTGGAATGAGGATGCTTTCAGCCTGACATTGATCCAGCCGAACACTGCCATACTCTCCCCTATGGGGGACAACATCAATGTGGCTCATCTGGTTGGATGGAACTACGACTACTACTTCCTGAAAAGCCCATCTCCAGAAAACTGGACGGTGCAGATCACACCGGTAAACGCAGCGACCACAGGTACGGGATTCTTATTGATAACCGGGCTGGTAAAGGGGGCTGCGCCTTAAACCGGCCCGTTTCGGCTGACGCCAGCTGGTGCTGTAAAATGCCCAATCTACGCTTGCCGCCCGTATGTCGCCATCACCTCGCCCTCCTGTAATATATGCCCCTGCATGGCGCTCTTCAGGTCCTCAACCGGCGAGCCCGGCGCCAGATCGAGCATTTCATCGAGGCCGTATGCCCGGAAGAAATAGCTGTGCGCCTTTCCGGCAGGCGGGCACGGCCCGTCATATCCAATCTCCCCAAAGCTGTTTTTTCCCTGAACTGCGAAGAATGGTTCATAGATGGTGGCATCTTTGGCAATACCGCCATCGATGACCTCAACTGGCGGGATATTCCAGATCAGCCAGTGGTAAAATGTGCCAGATGGCGCATCAGGATCCTCGAGGATCAGAGCCAGGCTTGCAGAGGAGAATCCATCAACATCAATTCTGGGTGATGCATCACTTCCGTCACAGGTATGGTTAGCCGGAAAGCTGTCAAATCCCAGAGTTAAAGTGATATCATCCGCCAGATCCGCATCCGATATAGCAGACTCATTGCCCTCTGCAAAGCAGCCATGGATGAGAAAACAGACGATTAGAACGGCTGCATATGGAATTATATTTATGCCCTCTGTCAATTTCATGCTTTCAATCCCCGCATGATAATGGCATCCCCAGGGGAAAAGCCTTTTGGGGTGAATCGCGTAACCAGAATGCAGATAAGTTAATATAGAGTTTGCGGCAATAGGATGGGGTAGGGATAGGTCTTGGCTAAATGTCTCTTCATGCAGAGACTGCCTCAATATAACTTATCAAGATGGCCCTTGAACAAAGGCAATTTGGTGAAGCCATTGTATAGAAAATATCCACTATATGCCCTGCAAAATACTTTGATTATGACGCCCCCTTCCCCAGTAATATTCTTTGATTTGGGCAATACGCTGGTTTCGAGGATTAACGGGCGATACCGGCTATATGGCGATGCCATCGAAACTCTGAGGGCGCTGCGCGACCGCGGCTACCGGCTGGGTCTGCTCTCCAATTTGCCCGTTGAGACCACGATCGAGGATGTGTATGAGTTCCTTAAGGAATATGGACTTGCATCCTGCATCGAGTATGGATTGATCACCATTTCCTCTGAACTGCATGGCAATATTCTCAAGCCAGACAGGAGGATTTTCGATCTGGCCCTCCGGAAATGCGGCTTCGCTACGGCAGGAGATAAAACCATATTTGTAACTGAGGAGCCTGTCCATGTACTTGCTGCGCGAAGATATGGCTGGAGGGCAATACTCAAGCGAAATTCAGGAGAGTGCAGCCCGGAGGATGGCGAATGCGTCTCCAGCTTATCCGGACTGCTGAGCCTGCTATAGCATCATATTCGCTGCGTGTTCGCTACAGCCGGTTTTTTCCTGAACCCCGGCCTCCAAAACCTTCACTTTTTTCCCAGCACCGGCTCTACCTTTTTCAGATATCTCTCCAGCCGCTCCTCGCACTCCTCCCAGGTGACATCCACCTCCATCTCCTGCATGATCTCCTGGAGCTGCTCCTTGACCTCCTGCCAGGAGTACTTGTCCTCCTGCTGGCAGAGGTCGGTCATGAGGCGCATGGTGGGGATCAGGGCCTTTTTGAACTTGGAGCGGATAAATTCCATAAAATGCTCCCCCATGTCCGTGGAAAGGTAGGACCTCAATTCATCCAGGAGCTGATATTGAGTGGTGCATGGGTCCAGATAGGGATCTGAGATCTCCTGCCCGAACTTCTCAGAGAGCCTGCTGTAGACCTTACGGAAGATCTGGTCGATATAATCTTTGGAGTAGGCAGGATCATTTATCTCAGCGGCCAGGCTGTAGCCGACCAGCCGACAGCGGAGGAGCTGAATTCGAATCTCGTTTAAAGGCAGATAGGTATCTATCTTGCGTAAATAATCCTCAAGCGTCTCCAGCCGCTTATGGGGCTCAAATGTAACAGGCATATTCAACACTCCCACACGATTAATGATTAATTGTTTTCAAAATAGTTAAATTTTTTTATCGAAACTTGCCTGCTGGCCGATGGAAGCGGCGGGTGTTAAATAATTTAAGGACTATGTATCCTCTCTGTAAATCGGCTTTTCCGGCACCAGGTAAATGGTCCAGAATACCAGCACGGTGACCGCCGCCTTGACTAGGATGTTGGTCCAGACCATCTGGGCGAGGCCCTCCGGCCCCAGGACGCCAGCGAAGGCTATGACCGGAAATAGAAGGCTGTCCACCGGAATGGAGATGGCGTTGGAGGCGAAGACCCGCGTCCACTGCGGCCAGGACCGCCTCGCCCCCCCTGTCCAGAGGCGGTAGACCTGGGTGTCTATCAGCTCGGCGATCAGAGCTGTGAGGGTGGACGCCAGCACAATTCTCATCTGCAGGGAGAAGAGAAACTCCCAGGCCGTCTGGCCGCCGCTACTTGCCCAGTCAGCCTGAGCTGGCAGGAGGACGACCACCTGAAAATATAGCGCCGCCAGCAGATTGATGACCGCCGCAAGCCATATGGTTGTGACAGCCGCCCTCCGGCCGAGCTGCTTGTGGATCAGGTCCCGCCATGTGAATGTTAGGGAGTAGATGAACCCGGCATCCATGACCAGGCCCCCCAGGTAGGTGACCTTGGTGGCGGCGATGTTTCCAGCCATGGAGAAGAACAGGTACATCCCGCAGAGGATGATCGCAGCCTGCACCCGGTCGATTTTAAAGCTCTCTCTTTTCGGCATTTTTTCAGCTTCGCTAAACCCTCTCACCAGCCGCGTTCATATTCCCTTCAGCCAGCGGCCCTTCAATTCAGAGAAGCTGCCCTGCCTGATGCTCTCTCTGATATGCTCCATGAGGCGGAGCATGAAATGCAAGTTGTGAACCGTGGCCAGCCGGAAGTAGGACAGCTCCCTCGCCTCGTAGAGATGGCGCAGGTAGGCCCGGGAGTGGGTGCGACATGTGGGACAGCTGCAGCCTGGATCTGGGGGAAGGCCGTCCTCCTTAAACCGGGATGACTTGATATTTATGCGGAACTTGTTTTTCAGGCTGCCACCCGATCCTGGGGAGATCAGCAGGCTGCCCCGCCTGGCGATTCTGGTGGGAAAGACGCAGTCGAATGTGTCTATTCCCCTGCCGACACACTCAAAGAGGTCATCGATCTCGCCTATGCCCAGAAGATGGCGGGGACGGCCCTCGTCCAGCCCGGAAACAGCCCAGTCCAGGACCTGGTGCATGTCCAGCTTACTGTTTCCAAGGGACCCTCCTATGGCAATTCCGTCGAATGGCATGTCGGCAATGGCCCTGGTGCTCTCACGGCGCAGCTCTTCAAACCAGCCGCCCTGGATGATGCCGTATATAGCCTGGCTTCTGTCATGATGGAGCAGCGACTGCTCCGCCCAGTTGTGGCTGCGCAGCATTGCACGCCTCGTATAGTCGTAACCGGAGAGAGGCGAAGTGCACTCGTCGAAGGCCATGATTATCTCCGAGCCCAGGTTGGACTGGATCCTCATGGACTTCTCTGCGTCCAGAAAATGCCAGGCGCCGTCCGCCTGGGACTTGAAGGATATGCCTTCGTCTGTGATGCGGGTGAGGTTCTCCTTTTTGGGCCTTTTCGTTGATCTCTCAGAGCAGTCCTCTTCGCACGCCGCCTCCCCGGGGAATATGCTTCCGATCTTGCCGATGTTATGCTCCCTTGCAAAGCCCATTGAGAAGGCCTGAAAGCCGCCGGAGTCTGTGAAGAGGGGACCGGCAAATCCCATGAACCTGTGCAGGCCGCCAAGCCTCGCGATCAGCTCATCTCCGGGCTTGAGGTGCAGGTGATATGTATTGGCCAGTGTGCACACAACGCCCAGGGCTGCCAGGTCGTCTGAGCCCAGGGCCCGCACGCTGCCCAGGGTGGCCACCGGCACCAGGTAGGGCGTCTCTATGTCTCCGCGCCGGGTCCTGATCAGCCCCACCCTGGCCCGGCTCTCTTTATCCTGCTTTTCGATCTCGAAGGACAGCGCGCTCATGAATTGTCTTCGCGAAAGAAGGCCTGCAGATGAAAAAGCTTTTGCATCCCATAGCCGAAAATGCAATTATGAGCGTGAACAGCGCCGGAGTCCTCCTCTTCCGGGAGAAGCGCTTGAATGAGAGCAGGCTGGAGGTGCTGCTGGTCCATCCCGGCGGTCCATTCTGGGCCAGAAAGGATGAGGGTGCCTGGTCCATTCCCAAGGGGATCTATGGCTCTGATGAGGATCCTCTGCAGGCGGCCATAAGGGAGCTGTCAGAGGAGACGGGCTTTTCCCCGGACTGCCCGCAGGGAGAGTTCATCCGACTCGGAGCCATCAGGCAGCCCAGCAGGAAGGTATTGCACGCCTGGGCCCTTCGCTGCGGAGAAGATTGCGGCGAATACGATTGGGATAGGGCGGGAGAGAAGAGCAACCGCTTCACAATGGAGTGGCCGAGGGGATCCGGAATTGTGAGGGAGTTTCCAGAGATCGACAGGGCTGAATGGTTCGATCTGCCGGCAGCCAGAAGGAAGATACTGAGGGGTCAGGCGGGCTTTCTCGACAGGCTGGAGCAGCATATTGGGGGGAGCTTACAATGATGCCAGAGCCCTCTTGACCTGCACCACCAGCTCAGCCCGCACAGCGCTCCTCCTGTCTCCACCGCAGACGATCCCCCGCACTCCGACTATATCGGGCTGCAGAAGCCGCAGCAGATCCATATGGGCAAATCCGATGCTCCCGGCGATGGCCACCTGCAGCCCTGCCGCATGGCCCCGGGAGATGAACTGCTCCAGATCCGCCTCGCTCATGAAGTCGAATGTCGGCCTGCCGTCCTTGACAGCAGTGTCCACCATGACCACATCAGCCCCGGCTGCTGCTGCCGCATCTGGCAGGAGAAGTGGAGAGAAGCAGCCGGCCCGCAGATGGTCTGAATAGCCCGAGGCCACAACCCTCTTTTTGGGATCATAGTCCTTGACAGCCCGCACTATTCCCTCCATCATCTCCACTGCCTGACCGCGGTCCTTCGCGCCCAGCAGCCCCGCCTTGACGTACTCGGCTCCTGATACTGCTGCGCCCAGAGCAGCGAGGCTTGCCGTTCCCGGTTTGAAGGGCAGGTCTCCGATGGTAGCCGATACCGGCGCCGCTCCGCGGGCCAGATCCGCCACCGCCCGGATGGCCCAGGGGAAGTTCGCGCCCAGTGAGCCCTCTTTGGGGTTCTTCACATCTATGATATCAGCGCCGCCAGCCAGGGCTGCCCGCGCCTCCTCTATGTTCATGGGGCTAACCAACAATCTCATATCAATCCAATCCCAAAAGATGCCGTCGTGCGATGCATCTTCGTCCTCGATATACTTAATGGTGCTGTTGTCCACGCAGTGCGCGGAGAGAGGAGCAGATACGAGCCCATTTCTAAATTCAGCAGTATAGTATCCTCATCCGGGCCGATGGATGTTCTGGAGGAGGTTCAGCCTGCAGAGGTCTATGTGGCCGATCTGAACCTGCTTATGGGAGAGGGAGACAATCTGCATGCCGTATTAAGCATTTCGACCAGGGCAAAGGCCATGGCCGATGTGGCTATAAGCGACGCCACCCATCTCGACAGGCTGCCTCCGTCCGTCCTGCCCGTGCTGGGAACAGAGACCGCCAGCTTCTCCCTCATGGAGCAGGCCTCAGTTCAGAGGAGGACTGTGGTGAGCATTGATATGATGAAAAGAAGGGTGCTGTCGCGAGATGCAGCGCTGGCAGGAGAGGAGCCGCTACAGCTCCTGTCCAGGCTGAACGCCCTGGATCTGGAGGGCGTCATTGTACTGGAGCTGGACAGGGTTGGCACATCGTGCGGCCTGGATAACAGCTTCTTAGAAAAAGCGGCCATAGCATGTGATCATCCCATCATCCTGGGTGGCGGTGTCCGGAGCGAGGGGGACATTCTCGCCCTAGAAGAGATGGGCTACTCTGGAGCGCTGGTGGCAACCGCCCTGCACAGCGGCAGCATTCCTGTGGAGCGGGTGCGGGCGCGGCCCGATGAGGGCAATTTATAGTCCCATAAGCCATTATTCCAGCAGCAGGGCTTGATTCACGTGGCTTATCGTCTCTTCAAGGTTCGCGCCCTGCTTTGTGGTGCGGTATACTGTATGCTCTCCAACGTCGGCCTCCAGTAGATTATTCTGAATCAGCGTTTGTAGATAGGGATTGACCGTTTTGAAGTTGAGGTTAGCCTGGTAGACGATCCTGGTCTTGCTGGCGCCGTTCAGGCAAACTTTCAGTATCTCTGAGATTATTTCATGTTTGCTTCTCTTCATATCAATGCTCCTGACGATTATTATGCGCCTTGCCGATCATATATAGACGATTATGTCAAGTCAACAATTGTGAATTTACAGATCTGACCATCACTATTTTCCTTCCTTAAAATAAGGATCATAAATAAGAACTGATAATCAGGTGAAAAAGATAAAAGCGTTCTCTATAATCAGGAATTACAGCTTCCTGTGGCAGAACCACCAGTCCTCACAGACCATTCCCCCGCCCGTCTTCCTGGTTGCAGCCGTTTTCTCGTCCGCCGGAGCAGGCAAAATCACATCTTCGCCGATCAGCTCATTATCGGGCCAGTTGGCCGGAACCGCCACCTTGTTCCTGTCAGCGGTCTGCAAAGCAGTCAGTGCTCTGATGATCTCGTCCATGTTCCTTCCTACCTCCTGTGGGTAGAAGAGGATCAGGCGCACAGTCGCCTCAGGATCGACTATGAAGACCGCCCGGACGGTATTGGTGGCTTTGCCGGGGTAGGATCATGCCCATCCTGGCAGCAATCCTGCCCTGGTCGTCTGCGATGATGGGGAACTTGATCTCCACTTTGAGGTTCTCGCGGATCCACTGCGTCCACTTCATATGGCAGAAGACCTGGTCAATGGACAGGCCTATCAGCTCGCAGTTCAGCTTCTCAAACTGCTCCCGCCTCTTCTCAAAGGCCACAAACTCTGTGGTGCAGACCGGGGTGAAGTCGCCCGGATGGCTGAAAAGGACGAACCACTTTCCTGCATAGGCATCGGGCAGGGTCATAATGCCGTGTGTGGTCTTGACCTCCATTTGGGGCATCTTATCTCCGATGAGGGGAAAGCCGCCCTCGCCTCCTGCCATGTGTTGCATCATACCCATATGCTTCATACCCATATGTTTGGGCATTTCCATCATACACATGCTTTTTACCTCCGTTTCGGTCTTATGTCGCTCTTTGCTGCGAATCTCTGCAACTTTTATACTTATCCATCCAAAGTAATTAAATGTTACTATTATATAGTGAGCAAAATTCATCACGCATAATCATCTGGCCGCTCTTTCGGAGGGGGGCCAGGCGGCTAGGATGATGTGGTGATTGCCGACAACGGGTGGGGCCAATACGAATCGACAGGCCAAGAGGCCCTGCCAGAGGAACAACGCCCAAAATATTCCATTGCGGGATGTGCAGACTCATTTGCCGGCCATAACTATTCCGGGAAGGATTGCTTTCAGCCTGATGCGGTCTAGCGCCGGCAGCCGGCGGGAGAAGGACAATCCCGGACAGCATTGGAATCAGAGGCCATTTCGCAGAGGTGAAGGAGGGCAGACCTCCCGACCATGGCGTTCCAGCATCCCCTGCAGCTCAGCTTCTTTTCGAGCTCCTGCGCCACCCAGGATGGTGCATTCGATTTGCGAATCTCCGCTAAGATCATGTGTTTCATGGCATTGCAGTCCCGGGCATCTATTGCGCCGCAGGTATGCTCGCAGAAGACGACCATCAGATCGCCAACCTGCCTTTTCTTATCCTCACCCGGCTCACACATATTCTCGTTTCCTCTCTTTCGATCCCTGGAATTCTCTTCAGAAAGCCCGCAATTACTATATATCATAATCAAGCATTATAGAAATATTTAATCCTTGCCATACGCCGAAGAGGAGGCTTGAGCTTCTCAACAGCAATCCCGGTCATTTGCCCAACTCCTTGCCCGGACCTTTTGCCGTCCGGCTTTTTTTGGTGGCCTCGCCCAGCCCCAGAGCCCTGGCCAGGTCCTGCAGATCCCTTTTGCCCCGCCTGCCAGGCCTGGCACCCGCTTTCGCCCTCTCCGGGCCCATGCGGTCCTTTGCCTGCTGCCCCTTCAAGCCCGTTCTACTCTTCCCTGTCCCTCCGGGGCAGGCCATCTTCCACTCCGCGATCTTCCTGGCTATCAAATCCCTGCCATCTTCAGCGCCCACTACAATCATCTCCTTCCTCACCCAGTCCGGCAGAAATTCGTTCACACCGCCAGGGCCGCTCTCAGCGAACCTGCGGTCGCAGAAGAGCAGCACACCCCTCTCCGACTCGGAGCGTATGACCCTTCCCGCCGCCTGAAGTCCCCGGTTTATGGCAGGCAGGGTATAGGCGATGAGCATGCCCTTGGGCTTGCCATACTTCCTCATGTAGTAGCCGTTGATCTCCCTCTGAATCTCGTCATAGGCGGCCAGGGGAAGCCCGACCACTGCCACACCATTCAGGGCCTCTCCCTTGTAGTCGATTCCCTCAGCCAGCTTTCCTCCGCATACGCCTGTGAGAACGCCACCACCCCTGCCAGCCAGGCGGAAGAACTCGTCCAGCAATTCCGGCACCTCATCAGAGCTTCTCGGCTCCGGGCAGAGCGTCTTGCCTGCACGCCGGCATGATGCGAGGCAGACATCCCGATAGTTGTTCATCATGGGATAGGATGTGAAGAAGACCGCCACATTTCCAGGCACGCACTCTATGATCGACCTGATGTGCCCGGATATCTCCTCTCGCATGTCGGCATCCTCCCGCATCTCAAGCTGGGTCGTGGCCTTCTTTGAGGCCAGAAGGAGGCGGTTTTCCCTCGGAAAGGGATTGGGGAGGGAGAGCTTTTCCGCCCGTCCCTCTTCGCCCAGGCAGTACAGCTCGTATGCATCCAGGGGAGAAAATGTGCCTGAGAGCATTATGGTGGCATTGATGTTGTCTGTGATGCGCCGGATGTTGACAGCAGGATCGATGTTGCTGACCTCCAGGCGGGCGGCTCTCCTGCCTCCGCTCCGGCCGCCGCCCTCGCTGCCGATGCTGCTCACAGATATCTTCCTCTGATAGGAGGCGTCGCTCTCTGCGCTCTCCATGTCCCTGAGAAAGAGGAGCACGAGGGCCAGGCTGGGCTGGATGTCCCCCTGCAGATTCTCCCTGTCGCCCTCAGAGAGATTGAGGTCCGCCACGGCCACAGCCACATCCGAGAAGTAGGACAGGGCCTCATCGATGTCATCGATCCCGTCGTATAAAAATGCGCGGAAGAGATCGGCATCCATCAGGGCTTCGCCCTCCGCCATCCTCTCCTGCCTGCTGGCCAAAAACCTCTTGAGGCGGGGCAGAAGCTGGCGGATGACGCGGATTCCCTCCCGCCTCCATGAGGCCTCCTCCCGCGACTCCTCAAGCCTGGCCTGGCCCAGCGTCCCCTCGAACTTCTCAACCTCCGTCTCGGCCAGGTCGATCATGCGCATTGTGAGCAGGCGGGAGTTCATTGCCCGCACTGCGTCTCCCAGGTTGTGGGCCTCGTCTATGATCAGTGTCACCTTTTCCGGCTCCATCTCCAGCCACTGGAAGATGACCTCCTGAAAGTCTGGTGAAAAGAGATGAGAGTAGTTCATGATGATTATGTCTGCGTCCCGGGCATACAGGCTCATGATCTCGTAAGGGCAGATGCCCCGGCACAGGCCGGGCAGCTCTGATGGCGGAGTGATCCTCTTCTTGAGCTGCTCCACCACATCGAGAGCCATGCCGGAGCGGCGGAAATGAGTCTTGCCGTTCAGCTCAAAGCCCTCTCTGCTTCTGAGAAAATACGGGCAGAAGGTCCTGTAGCCAGGCTCCTCCTCGTCTATGCCGTCCGCCGAGGGGTCATATATGCCGCCGCTGCCCTTTTTGATCCTGGCCGAGACGTAATTTTTGGTCCACTCCCTCAGCCGGGAGCAGCCGGCATAGATGCTTTCGCCCCGAAACTCGGTCTCCAGAGGGCAGATCTTCTGTTTTCCCACCATATAGGCGATCTCAGGCCTCTGTCTGGTCCTGGACCAGATCTTGCCGATCTCATCGATATAGATATCGATTTGAGATACTGTGCGCACAGCGACCACGATCTTTCCTCTGGCCGCGGCCATGGCGGCGCTGATGCAGCTTGTCTTGCCCGTGCCGGTGGGCGCGTCTATCATCAGGATGCCGTGACCGCCTCTGCTCACCACATCGTACACTCTGTCCAGCATCTCGTCCTGATGGGGCCGCATCGTGTCGTAAGGGAAATAATCGAGGTACACAGGTAGCTCTTTATTCTCAGAAGAGATAAATGCTATCCATAGAAAGGTTGAAATTAGTAGCAGGAAGAGGTTGATGGCGGGGACGATATGCCAGAAAGAATGGTTTTATTTGCAGTGATGGCAGCTATAGCAGCATCGGCCTTATGGCAGGCGGAAGGAGCAATGGGCAGCTCAGGCTTTTCAGGCTTCGTTGGGGCAGGCGGATCGGCCTTCTCTTCTGCGAGCCCCAGCGCGGATAAGATGGATGAAATTATGAAAGAGGCGATGCAGCAGCTGGAAAGCATCAAAGAGAGGCAGAAAAGGCAGGCCCTCGAAGGGAATGGTTCTCTGAATAATTCAACTATGAATTCGACATTGCAAAATCTATCCGCGCAAAGAGAGAAGATCGGACCGGGCAGCAGTGGCGGCGTTTACGGTATATTCGCCTCGAGGCATGAGATGGGAAAGAGCAATATCAAATCCAAAATGGTTCTGAACGGCACATTTGAGATGGACAAGAGCGTCAGCTTCCAGGATCAAGGCTTCTAGGCGGTAACTGTGATGCGGGCAATGAAATTCGCTTCGAGCATTCCCTTTATTCTTTTGCTCTTTTCCTCCTTTGCCTTTCTCTCTCTCCTGTTCGCCCCCTCCCTCGCAGAGACTGCGAATATCACCGGCTCGGACAGGAGTGCAGTTCAGAGTGGCGGTGATCAGCCGGACGGCTCCACTCCCCCGGCCACCTCTTTCCAGCCCGGCGTGGTATGGAACAGGACATTCGGCGGCAATTACAATGATGGGGCCTGGTGCCTGGAGGAGACGGCTGACGGCGGATTTATCCTGGCTGGAAACACAGCCGGCCGGGGAGAGGGAAGCGACCTGTTCCTGGTGCGGACGGACGGAAACGGCAGCCTTCTCTGGGAGAAGACATTCGGCGGGTCCGGGGAGGATGCAGGATATTTTGTGCAGCAGGCGCAGGACGGCGGCTTCATTGTCACTGGCAGCACAAGATCATTCGGAATGGGCGGCGAGCTTCTCTGGCTGCTCAAGACCGACGGAAACGGCAGCCTGCTCTGGGACAGGACATTCGGCGGCTTTGTCTCCTCCTCCGGAGACGGTGGCTGGTCTGTGGATGAGACTGATGACGGAGGATACATCGCTGCCGGCTACACCCAGTCCCAGGGCAGCGGCAGAAAGGACATGTGGCTGCTCAAGACCGACGGTCTCGGAAATCTGCTCTGGGAGAAGACATTCGGCGGGCAGCAGGACGATGTGGGCATGTCGGTGCTGCAGAGCCGGGACGGCGGATTTATTGTAGCGGGGAGGACAGCCTCATTCGGCCAGGGCGGAGATGACATGTGGCTGCTCCGGACCGACTCAGAGGGAGTGGAGTTATGGAACGCGACATTTGGCGGCAGAGAGGACGATGCGGCATTTCAGGTCGTGGAGACTGAGGACGGCTACGCACTCGCCGGCAGGACTGAGTCGGGAGGCGTGGGGAAGAGGGTGGTTTTGGTCAGGGTGAACAGGGACGGCAGGAAGATATGGCAGAGGGAGTATGAGGGGAGCTCGGCTGCCTCTCTGGCACTCACCGGTGATGGCGGATTTCTCCTGGCCGGGAGGGTAGACAGGGCGGAGAGTGGCCGGGATGCCCTGCTCATCAAGACAGATTCCCAGGGCCGGGAGCAGTGGTCCCTTATCCTGGGCGGTCAGGGCGACGAGATCGGCACATTTGCTGTGCAGTGCCGGGACGGCTCGTATGGCATGGCAGGAATTGCCAGCTCATGTGGGCAAGGTGCAGAGGACGCCTGGCTTGTTAAGGTCGATGGTGTGAATAGAAAGATCGATGCGGAGAGCATGACAGGGAATGCCACCGGGAATATGGCTGGGATATTGCAGGAGGGCTGAATCTTGTCTGTTCTCAGATCGCCTGGCCGTCGTCGTATCTCAGGTGGTTATTATCTATTCTTCTCAGCCTCAAAGCAAGTGCAGTCAAAGACTGAATCAGCGCTATGTCCCACCTTATATTTGGAACTCATATCCGCCCAGCCGGATGAGCAGCAGGGAAGCCACATATCGTCCTCCCTCTTCTCTATGCTGTAGTTGGACCTCATCCTGATCTCTCTGGCGATGTTGTAGACCCCGACGTATCTCTCCTCGCTCAGAACGGCCTGTGCGTAGCCTCCCGTTTCAGTCAGATAGTGCGTGCCAGACTGCTTGAACCCATCTTCCGCACTTTCAGGCCCTACTGTAATAATTTTCGCATCCGTGCCATAGCCTGCATTCCGAACTTTGAGTTCTGGATCTAGTATTTTTGCTGCTAACGATTTAACTAATTAAATGAATATATTTTAATTAATTAGTATTTTCTTGCTATATAATTTTACACTATGTTGATTTGGATCGATTCTCTATTGAGGGATGGGATGGCAAAAAGGTCCTCTCAATTGGCGCGATATGGCAAGCAAATAAATTATTAATGTAGATGAATATTATAAATTATGATTATATTCTAGGAATCGTTAGCGGTAGAAATACTCAGTTTAGGATGTTAAAGTGCGGAAGGTGGGGTACAGGCTCAGGCTTTCTTCCGGTTCCGCAGTAAGGCGGCGTCTCGAGAAAACCATAGACATTGAGAAGCCCTTCCTCGAATGGATCCCGGTTATCTGAGGCGAATACAGGATTGGGCGAATCAATTGCGTGAGGTTTTTCAATACCGCCCTGTCAGATCTCTCTTCACCAAGTTGGCATGCTCATGCGCCAGCCTGCAGGGCTCGGGAAGCTTGCCGCCCCCAATGTACCGCCGGGCGAGATCCAGACTGGACTGCATGGAGACACGGTGGCCTGGGGCGACGACGATGGGCCGGCAGCCGTCCTTTGATTTGAGGAGATGTCCGACCTGCTCGCCCTCCCCGCAGAGCACCCTCTTGGATATGCCTATGGTCGGCAGGTCGAGCATTATGCCGATAAAGGACGCGAGCCCCGCCCTCCGGGGGTGGTTTATGCCGCAGCCGTCAACGAATAGGAGTGTGGGCTTCGGTCTGAGCTCTTTCACGGCTCTTATGGCAGCCGGCCCCTCCCTGAAGGAGAGAAGGCCCGGCACGTAGGGGAAGGCTGCCTTCATGGCGGAGCTCGCCCTGGCTATCACCCGATCGGCCACATTCAGGAGCACCGCCCCGGATATGATGAGCTCGCCGAGGAAGGCCTGATCCACGCCGGCCACGAAATCGGTTGAGAAGCTGTCCGCCAGGCTGACATTCGCGGCGATTCTCCTCTGCACTTCGAGCAGGCGGGGGATGCGGAGATGGTATTTTTGGGGGTCTGTATCGGGTAGGGACATGATGGCGACATTGAGTCTGTGTATCCATCTTATATCTTTACCTTTTGTGCAGATGCCGTCCGATCCGAATACGACGCAGTCTTGAGCAGAATTCAAGATGCTCCGATCCTGTACGTGGATGAAACGAGAATTCACGTTCAGGGAGAGAAGTACTGGGTCTGGACATTTACTACGCCATCTGAGACCTTTTTCGTGATTCGAAAGAGCCGAGGCATGAAGGTTCTGATGGAGGTTTTGACTCGGAGGTTCAAGGGAATAATCGTATGTGACGGGTGAAAACCGTATGCTCGATTCACAAATCGCATTCAGCGATGTTGGGCACATCTACTTCGAGAGTCAAAAGACATTGCAGAGATGTTTGAGGAAGCAATTCCACTACACAACGCACTCAAAGAGCTATATGAGCTACTGACCAACGCTCTGGAAACGGATCCTCCGCCAGAAGTCAGAGAGACTCTTTGGAAATTGGCGCGAGAGGCGCTCAGCAACCAGCTCTCGAAAGGGTACTCTGTCGAGAAAGTCCGAAAATTCGTCGGCAAAATCAATAATGGGTTTGACTACTGCTTCACATTTGTCATCAATCCGGGTGTAGAGCCAACCAACAATAGGGCCGAGAGAGCATTGCGGCCCCATCTCGTCTTGAGAAAAATCCTGGGCGCGCTGCGAAATGATAAAGGAACATCGATTCATGGGCGAATCATGATGACACCGGCAACCTGGAGACAAAACGGCCTAAACAGCCTACAAATGCTAACCACAAAGCTTACCTGCTAAACACATACATTAGATTTGGTGCCTTCTGGCAGGCCAAAAAAAGATATAACGCTAGAAATTCACGTTACCATTCCCATTTTGCGTCAGTAATACCTTTAGCTTTGAGTTGCTCCTTCAGTTTTTTGCCGGCTTCCTCAGTAGCGAAGGTCTGTTCAACTTTCTTCCCATTTTTATCCGTATAGGTTACTTTCATCGAGTGCCTCCTTTTAATTGTTCCAGCTTATTATTTGGGTTCATTGCTGATCAACTATTCGCTCTATTTGGACGTGTACCAAGGTAACTATATGGAATCATCAATCTCTCCGACTAATGCAGCAGCGAGTCCATAATCAGCGCAGATTACCGAATTAGAGATGGGTAAAATTAAGCAGCCTGCAATGCGAACTGGAGTGAACCCCTCCGAGTGGACAATGAGTTAAGCAACTTCAACTCATGGAGGGAAATATATGAAAAGGACGAGGCAGCGCTACGACCGTGCATTCAAGATATCGGTAATAGCAGAACTTGAG
>JAGPMN010000021.1 GCA_018052825.1 Methanothrix sp. | reverse complement strand
CCGGGAGACCGCCAATCATCATAATATCAATGCCAACCGCCTCTCAAGTCGGAGTAATAAGTGAAGTTGCATCATGATACCAAAATAGATATCATGAGGTTACCCACAGGAAATAGCGAAGAGCCTTTTTTATCTTGTTTTTCAAACCATTGACTATAGAAAAGACCTGATAGTGCAATCCAGTATCCGCCATTATCAGAAGGCCATCGTAATACTCAAGCTTCTTTGCTCCAAACAATATCCAGTTCATTTTAACACCTTCTGATAAATGCTGAATAGCGCTTCACCAATGACATCAGAGCTAAATTTGTTTTTTGCATATTCACGGATATCTTCTGGGTTATAGGTTGAAAAATTGTCTAGCATATAGTTCATAGCGTTTACAAGTCCATTATTATCTCTGGGTTCTATCAAGATTCCGCAGTTACTATTCACAAATTCCTCAGGACCGCCGCACCTTGTTGCTATTACTGGCTTGCCATAGGCAAGAGCCTCAGCAGTTACAACGGAAAATGTCTCAAAGTTGCTATTGAGCACGAAGAAGTCGCATTCGCAAAAGAAACCTGCCACTTCGTTCACCGGCACCATTCCCTCGAAAAAGACCATTCTATTTAGAAGCCCATACTTTTCCGAAAGAATTTCAAGCATTTCTCTATCCACACCACTACCCACAATATGAAGCTCGAAATCTCTCCGCTTCATGGATAAATCCTTAATCGCTTCAATTATTCCTGATACATTTTTGATGTCGTCTTTGAGAAGAGATACATGGAGTATCTGCTTTTTGCTATTATTTTTTTTGCGGCATTTCGTCTCAGTTGCATCAACTACATTTGGGATCACAAAATATTGGTTATTTATTCCGCATGCGATCATCGCATCCCTTAATTTACCACTTACAGTAGTAATTACTGCCGCATTTTTGCCTATAAATCTCATGAACGCCTTTCCAAGTGAAGACCTCTTTTTAAATGTGCCATCTTCATTAAGGTACCCCGCCCAATGCTCAGTAAGAATATATACCATACCATATCGCAATTTCAAATAGAGGGCAACAAATCCCGCATAGAGTAAGACATTGCAGTGAACTAGATCTGGCTTGCCAAATTTCCTATATATTATGTCATATCCCATTAAGGAAGCATGCAAATTTCCAAGATATTGGGCCATCTGGTTGGAAAGATATCTTATCAATCGATGAGTGCTCAATTTTTTATATACTATCACTTCTAGTATGCCATTTTCTTCGATAACATCAATGCTATCCTCAATTGATCCTAAATGGATATAGAGGACAGCAACATTACAATATTTTGAGACTGCCATAGCATGCTTTTTTATAAAAATACCGCTAACTGGATGCTCTTTATTAGGATACCAGCTAGCAATAAACAGGACCTTAAGTCGTTTCTTTTCCGGTAGATCCATTATAGCACCTAACTATAATTTAATAAACGAAGCAAAATATCTGCTACATATCTTAATCTCTTGCATAGACCTAACGGCTTGGCATACAAATATAAATAGCTCCCTCTTGGGTTGCTCTGTTGAATAATGTTTAGTAATCCGATAGCAGAAAGCTAATCCATACAAATCAAAACTTTGGTAGAATCGATAGCTATTGACCGCAGAGCCTCGAATTATTCAACACAGCAATTATTGAAAAAGGCTCAATTTACGGCCCCGGATATACGACCTCTATATTCTCCATATTCAGTATCAGCGTTCGCAGCTCTTCGCAGTTTATGGCGTGCTTGAACTCGCTGCACATCTTCACCCTCTCTGACAGGTCCACCAGCTCCTCGTCCTTCAGCTGATAGCCCATCCTCTGGGTGATGTAGCGCAGGGCCTTGGTCCCTGTGTGCTTGCCTATGATGATGTGCCGCGCCGCCCCCACCATCTCCGGGGAGTAGAGCTCGTATGTGCGCGGCTCCTCCAGAACTGCAGCCACATGGATTCCCGACTCATGGGCGAAGGCGTTCGTCCCAACCACCGCCTTATTTTTGGCAACGGGCACGCCGGAGTAGCTCTCGACAAGCTTGGAGAGGTCCTTGAGCTTGGAAAGATCGTACCTTTCCAGGCCGTAGTGCAGCCGCAGGGCGACGAGCAGCTCCTCCAGTGGGGTGTTGCCGCTCCGCTCGCCGATGCCGTTTACGGTGACGTGAAGCTGCTTTGCGCCGGCCTCAGCTCCTGCCAGGGTGTTGGCCAGAGCGAGCCCCAGGTCATCATGGCAGTGCATGCATATGGGGGTCTTCACGATCTTTCTGAGCTCGCTGATCATATAGTATGTCGTGCGCGGATTCATGATGCCCACTGTGTCTGCCACGCTGATGTAGTCGGCGTGGTACTCCTCCGCCCTTTTGTACACCCTCTTTAGCAGATCAAAATCGGTACGGGTGGCATCCTCAGCCGAGAAGCGCACTATCAGGCCGTGCTCTTTGGCATACTCCACAGCCTGCAGTGCGCAGGATACGGCCTGCGGACAGCTCATGTGCAGCTTGTGCTTGAGGTGCAGGTCGGATATCGCTATGAAGATTGATATCATGTCGGCGCCGCATTCCACTGCCGCATCCACATCCTCCTTGATGGAGCGGGAGAGGACGGAGATCTTCGCATCCAGCCCCAGGTTGCAGACCTCCCTTACGGCATTCATCTCCGCAGCCGAGACCACCGGAAAGCCTGCCTCTATGACCTCGACCCCGATCTCGTCCAGCCGCATGGCTATGTCAAGCTTCTCATCGGCACGGAACACAACTCCTGGCATCTGCTCGCCATCGCGAAGGGTCACATCGCAGATCTCTATATCAAGGTCGGGAACAATTGCCGCGGCCAGGAATTGGTTTACGGAGTAGTCTTGCATAGCAATTGCTGTCATGAGCATTCATTACATAAATCGGTTTCGTAGGAAGAGCCTTGCCGGTAGCGTGCAAACCGCTCGACGATCTGCAGACTTCTCACCTCAGGGCGAAGGACTATGCCCTAACTTATCCACCAGCCTCGCCTCGTGGATGATGTACTGGCCGCTGTAATTGGCATATACCTGCTCTGCCCGCACCACCTCTATCCTCTTTTTGAATATTGGGCAGTCCAGAACGAATGTCTCCATCTCCCCTCCCTCTCCGGATGGATTGATCCGGTATCTCCTCTGCATCTCCTCCAGCACCAGGATGCGCGGCTCGTTCAGCTCCGCCCCGAGCCATGAGGAGTCGAAGGGATAGGCATAGACGCCTGATATGATGGTGCGATAGCCCTCCCGGCAGAGCCTGCGCAGGTGCTCGATCTGGTCCACATGCCATAAGGGATTGAAGCACCGTAAAGAGAGGTCGCTGCAGATCCTCTGCACCCTAGACGCCTGGTAGACGGACTCGATGGCTCCGGTGACTATGCCCTGGATGCCGTATTCCTCCGCTGCTGCGGCCATCGCTGCCCTGAGGTCTAGTAGCTCCTCCTCCTTCGCGCCGCTGGTCCTCCAGGCAAGCCTGGCAATGCCGAGAGCCTCCGCCTGCAGGCCGGTCCAGCGAATGTTTGGGGTGTGGAACATGTAGCTCTCCGGGCTGTCCGAGATCAGGGTGATCAGGCAGGAGACCTCATCCGCCTCCATGGCCAGCCGACAGGCATAGACCGAGTCCTTGCCGCCAGAGAAGAGAACAGCCAGCCTCATCTGCCATCCGGCTCCAAACCCAGCATTCTCCAGATCCCGGCCATATCCAGATGGGCCGCCACCGCCCCTGCCAGATCCGAGAATGCATCCCTATCCCCTTTGCCTGCCACTCGCCCGGCAGGGCGCTCCGCCCCATCGACTGCGCCTCCGGTATTTTTCGCGCGGCGCTGCCGCAGGAAATTGAGAAAGGCATTGCGGAAGTTCTCGTTTTCAAATATGCCGTGCAGGTAGGTGCCTATCACAAGGCCGTCCTTTGAGACCGCGCCGTCGCCCTCGAAGGCGCTCTCGCCCCGCTGCTCAGTCATGCCCATGTGGATCTCATATCCCCTTACCTTCTGGCCACGTATGGGATCCAGTATCGGCCCGCCTCCTGTGACCTTCCTCATCACCTGCGCAGTCCTCTTCTCGTAGCGGTCGAAGCGAGTGGTGGCATCCAGAAGCCCGAGGCCGGAAAAGGTCCCCACAGCCTCCTCTATGCCGCAGTCGACGATCTGCCTTCCAAGCATCTGGTAGCCGCCGCAGATGCCGAGTACAGGTGTGCCGGATAGCGATCTGATCTGATCTGCCATTCCCTTCTCCTCCATTTCGCGCAGGTCTGATATGGTGTTCTTGGTGCCAGGGATGATCACTGCATCAGGCCGGCCCAGCTCCTCGGACAGGCCCACATACCTGACTCGCGCCTGCCTCTCAAGCGGCTCGAAATCTGTGAAGTTGCTGATGCGGGGCAGCCTTATGACAGCAATTTCAATTTCGCCGCGGGGGACAAAACCCCTGCAGCCCTTATCTCCCAGGGAGACGGAGTCCTCCGAGGGGATGTCCAGGTCGAGATATGGCAGGATGCCAAGCACGGGAACGCCTGTCAGCTCCTCCAGCCTCTGCATTCCTGAGCCCAGTATGGATGGATCTCCCCGGAACTTGTTGATGACCAGGCCCCTCACCAGTGGGCGGATGTCTGGGGGCAGTAGCTCTACTGTGCCGAAGAGGCTTGCGAAGACCCCTCCCCGCTCGATGTCGCCCACCAGTATGATGGGGGCTTTGAGATGTCGGGCCACGTAGATGTTGGCGATATCCCTCTCGAAGAGGTTTATCTCTGCGGCACCCCCGGCTCCCTCCACGACTATGAAGTCGTAATCCTTCTCGAGCTGCAGCACTGCCCGGTCCACTGTCTCTTTGAGACCCTCGATCTCACTGTAGTACTCCTCTGCAGACCTGTCTGCCACGGGCCTGCCGAGCACTATGACCTGGGAGGTGCGGTCTCCCTTGGGCTTGAGCAGGATGGGGTTCATGAACTCGGTGGGCTCCGTCCGCGCAGCCCAGGCCTGCACAGCCTGGGCGATGCCTATCTCCGAGCCGTTTTTAGTGACCCAGGAGTTGAGGCTCATGTTCTGGCTCTTGAAGGGGGCGACAGAGCAGCCGCGATCTGAGAGCAGCCGGCATAGGGCTGCTACAAGGGTGCTCTTGCCGGAGTGGGAGGTGGTGCCTAGGACCACGAGAAAGCGGGCCATGAGCAGGGGAGGCGCGTGCAAGTTTATTATGGTTTTGCGCAAGCCAACTAGCCTGCATGTCGAAGTAAAATAATTCAGTAGAGGGGGAGTTCTTCAGGGATGGCTCTGGCTGCACTCCACCAGCGCCGCCAGGATGTCCTTGTCTCTGAGCATCCCCATCAGCATTCCGCCGGAGGTGATCACCGGCATCTGGTCGATCCTGTTCTTGGCCATGATGGCAGCGCATTTGCTCACCTCATCCTTCTTGTAGGCGGAGATGGGACGTACCATGGCATCGCGCACGAGTATGTCCTTGAGCCTGATCCTGGATACGGTGTAGTACTTGTTGATTGTAGAGATCACCCTGTCCCATACCCAGGGATCCTCTCCGTCATCTGCGGAGAGGTTTGTCTGCTCCACAGTCTCCTCTATCACGCTGGCCTTGATGAGATCCCTGTCCGATATCATGCCCGCCAGCCGCAGGGAGCTGTCTATGACCGGGCAGGCCTGCACCGCCGCATACTCCATAATCGCTCCGGCCACGGGAAGGGGCATCTCGCTCCAGAGGACTACTGTCTGCCTCTCCAGATAAGGCTCGATGCTCTCTTTGATGTTCAGCTCCGCGACCATCCGCACAATGTCGGCCACAGTGATTATGCCCACCAGCTTTCCTCCCTCCACCACGGGAAGCCTGCGGAAGTCGTGCTCTATTAGCAACTGGGCGGCCTGCACAACGCTCCTATCCGGAGAGATCGTCACCGGATTGCGGGTCATGAGCAGGGCAGTCTGGTCCTCCTCTCGGTTCTTGAGCAGATCCGTCCTGGTGATCATGCCCACCACCTCTCCCTTCTTTATCACGGGGACGCCGGAGACCTTGCGCTCCTGCAATGTGCGGAGGACATCGTCTCTGCTGCCCGGTATGGTTACAAAGGCCACATCCCGGACCATTATGTCCCGCACTGATGCGCTGATGCTCAAGTCTGCCCCCGGGGAATGATCATGACAGGGATCCTGGAGCTCCGCACCACCTTTTCGGCCACGCTGCCCAGCAAAAACTTCTCGATGCCCGTGCGCCCAACCATGCCCATGATTATGATATCCATTCCCTTCTCCTCTGCGAACCTGATGATCTCGCTGCCTGGATTGCCCTCCACCACCACGCCCTCATAGGGCACTGCCATCTCTTCGGCTATTACCTGTACCTGCGCCAGGGCCTCTTTGCCCTCCTTGAGCAGGAGCTCGCGGATGCTGAGCAGCAGCATATCGTCCGGCAGATGGGCTGTGCGGCTGGTGTCCGCCACGTATAGCGCTGTGACACCTCCGCCCGAGATCTTCCCCAACTCCAGGGCCACCCTGGCCGCATTGAACCCGTGCTCAGATCCGTCGGTTGCCACCAAGATTTTTTTGAACATGATATAACCTCTAGAAGACAGCTATTATGTCGGACGGCCCTGCCCGCCGCACCACTGCGGCAAGTGTGCCTCTGCGCCCCCACAGATTGTCCGAACTGCCGTCTAAGACCATTAGCCTTGCCTCTTTTCCTTCCTGGATGGACCCCATCTGGCCGTCCATTCCCAGCATTTTAGCGCCGTTTAGCGTGCACATCTTAAATACCTGTCTATCGTCGTGCAGCAGTGCTCTCACCAGGATATGCATCTCCTCGAACATGTCCGGCGAATTGAGCATGGCATTGTCCGTGCCCACGCCCACAGTCAGGCCGAGGGAGAGCATCTTTCTGACATCGGGCAGGGCAGCGCCCGTGATCATATTGGACCTGGGGCATACTGCCACGGCGATGCCGGCATCAGCCGCCTCGCGCAGCTCCACCTCATCCGCCAGGCCCATATGCACCAGGAAATCGGGTCGCAGCCGCAGAGCATCGCATATGTCGTCCCTGGTGGCCTCTCCCGCGTGAATGGCCACCGCCTGGCCGGCTGCTCTGGCCGAGGCGACAGCCGCCTCAGCCAAACGGGGATCGTAATCGCGGGTGCTGGACAGGCCGAGTCCCCAGCATCTGCGGGGGGCAGCAGCCTCCATATCCGAAGAGACCGCTGGCCTGCCCAGGATCCTGGCCTGCAGAGGAATATCCCTCAGCGCCTCCTCAAGCATGAGAACGCCATCCTCCCCTCCCTCCCGAAAATCGGCGAAAGCGTATGTGCCTGATGCAGCCATCTGATGCAGGCTTCTTCTCATGCCCTCCACCAGCACCGTGCGGGGTGTCGCTGCTAAAAGCCGCGCCTTGAGGCCTCCCGGACCCACCAGATCGGGTAGGGGCAGAAAGGGCGGGTCCTTGAAGGCTGAGTCGCCGAGGTGGACATGGGCGTTTACGAAGCGAGGGCAGATGATGCCAGAAATATCGGCATCAACCCTCTCGCGGCCCATCTCGCGAATGATTCCATCCCGTATGCATATGTAGCCCTCTTCCTCGGCAAAGCCGTCTCCGTAGATCACAGTTCCCTGCAGGAGGATCTCTTCGGACACGCCGCAAGGTTAACCGGGCAATCTATTTAGCTTCTGTCCGCACAACCCATCATGAGAAGACGAGAGATGCACGGGTGCGACCACCATGGACCGGCCTATTGTGTTCATCAACTGCGCCATGAGCGCAGACGGCAAGATCAGCTCGAGGGATCGAAGGCAGGTGAGGATCTCAGGCAGGGCCGACCTGGCCCGGGTTGACGCCCTGCGGGCTGAGAGCGACGCAGTCATGGTCGGGGTTGGCACTGTCCGGGCGGACGATCCCAGGCTGAGGGTCAAGTCTGAGGGGCTGCGAATGGAGAGGCGGGCTGCAGGCAGGCCGGACAACCCACTGCGAATTGTGGCAGACAGCCGGGCGCGCACGCCCCTTGTGGCAAGGGTGCTGGGCCCGGGCTGCATAATTGCCGTCTCCGAATCTGCCCCTCAGGAGAGGCTGGAGATGCTCTCACGGAGGAGCGAGGTTCTCATCTGCGGCAGGAAGAGGGTGGACCTGAAGGAGCTTCTCAGCCGGCTCCGGCTGAGGGGGGTGAGAAAGCTTATGGTGGAGGGTGGAGCCGGCCTCAACTGGTCGCTGATAAGGGATGGGCTCGTGGATGAGATTTACGTTTATGTTGGGGCGCAGATCATCGGAGGGGCGGAGGCTCCCACGCTGGCGGACGGTGAGGGATTTGTCGCAGGCTTTCCCAGACTTGACCTGAAAGATGCGGAGCGCCTCGATGACGGCCTGCTGGTCCGGTGGAGTGTTGCGAGGCAGAATCTCAGGACCTCACCACCAGAACAGGGATCTGCGAGCTTCTCACCACCTTATCTGCCACGCTTCCCAGCAGAAAACGATTGAGGCCCGTGGCTCCGATCCCGCCCATGGCTATGAGGCTCGCCATCTCCTCTTCGGCCAGGCGCAGTATCTCCTGGGCAGGATATCCCTCGACAATTCGCCTCTCTGCTGTGATGCCCGCCTTTTCTGCCATATCAGAGACCTCCTTTGTGATCTCCTCCCCCTGCTGCGTGAGGCTGCTGCGGATGCCGCCGATCAGGTCGTCTGCCGCCCTGGAGAGCAGATCGCCCAGAGGGGCATACTCCTTGCCGATATCCACGACATAAAGGACGACGATGGTAGAGCCGAACAGCCCTGCCATCTCTATCGCCACCTCCGCCGCCCGGCGGCTGTGATGGGAGCCGTCGGTGGCAATCAGAATCATCTCAAACACGAATCCCCACCATCCAGAAAATTCCTCCTATCCTCTCATGAACCTGTCCCACTCGGCGTAGTTGTCCCTGAGCACATTGCAGATGCTCTCCATCATGGCGAAGGGAATTCCCACAACCACATCCTTATCCTCCAGACCGGAATTTCTGGCTGAGCCGTCGCAGCCCAGTGAGACATTCACCTCACCCTTGAGATAGGGAGATGATGTGGCGTCAACGCAGAAGGACTGAATTCCAGCGGTGTTGAATGTGGCCCTGCCGCCCCTGGTGAACATGACAGCCTGCACAATCCTCCTGGCCTGGAGGGGGCTGCCCACGAATATGACCACATCGGGATTGGTTACCATCTTGTCCAGGGGGGCCACGTAGGTGGCCACTGTGCTGCCTGGCAGCAGACGCGGCATGTTTGTGGCCATGTTGATGCCGATGTCAGGCGTCTCGCACTTGTGAAGCTTCTCAAAGTACAGGGCCCCTGAGGCGATGTTCTCAGGGCAGGGGACCATGCCTAGGCCTGAAGCGCCGCCCTTGCAGGCATGCTGCTCTGCCCTTGCCAAAAAGCTCCTTCCCTCCTTCCTCGCCCCCTGGATCATTGAGCAGTAGTGAAGGGGCTTTTCCATCTCCTTGAGGCCCTCTGGTATTTGCTCCCCCCTGGAGAAGAGCCGCACGCCCACTATGTTCTCGCTGATGCCGAGAGAGGATTTCAGTATTTGAGACATCTCTTCAAGATTCATAGAAACACACCGCATAATAAGAGACAGGGATGGCATTTCTTACTTGCGCTCACAGGCTCGATTTTGCCGGATGGCAAGCTAAACCCCGTTATCCTCAAGCTCCCTCACCACAGCCCGCGTCACATCCCCTGTGCTGCTCTGCCCGCCCAGGTCCGGCGTCCTCGCCCCCCCGGCCAGGGCAGCCTCAACAGCTTGCTCAATCCTCTCCGCAGCCTCTGCCTCGCCAAGCCACTGCATCATCATGGCTGCGCTCCTGATAGCTCCCACCGGATTGGCTATGCCCTTTCCTGCGATGTCCGGGGCGCTGCCGTGAATGGGCTCGAATAGCGCATGGCAGTCGCCCACGTTGGCGCTGGCGCACAGGCCCAGGCTGCCCGTGACCCCTGCAGCCTCATCGCTGAGTATGTCTCCGAAGAGATTGGTTGTGACAAGCACATCAAAGCGTCCCGGATCTACCACAAGATTGTAGGCGGCTGCGTCAACAAGCATGTCATCGCAGGCTACCCCCCGCCGCGCAGCCACAGACCTGCAGACATCGAGGAAGAGCCTGTCTGAGAGAAGTACATTGGACTTGTGCACAATTGTCAGCCTGGACCTGCTCGCTGCCAGATCGCAGGCCTTCTCTGCTATCCTCTCAGAGCCGCGCCTTGTGACCACCCTCAGCGTGCGCGACTCCTCCGCCCCAACCTCCTCCAGGCCGGAGTATAGCCCCTCTGTGTTCTCCCTCACTATGACGAAATCCAGGCCCCGCCCACGGAAGGGCCTGATGTTGGCATAGAGGTCCAGCCCCTTTCGCAGGCGCAGCAGAACGCTGCGGTATCCGGGATCTGGCGGGGTGGTTATGGCACCGAAGAGAACGCAGTCACACTCCTTTATGGCTGCCAGCTCCTCCTCCCCCATGGCCTGGCCCGTCCTCTTCCAGCGGCCGTAGCCGATCTCCAGAAATACCCTCTCAAAATCGGCACCTGCTGCATCCAGCACCGCGAGGGCGCTCTCCACCACCTCAGGGCCGATGCCGTCGCCGGGGACAACCGCCACCCTCTTCGATCCTCTATTGCTAGCCATCACTCCGCCTCCTGCCGCCTTACGGCCCCCACCAGCTGCCTTACCGCCAGGGCGATCTCCCATGGCCCGTCACCCCAGTGCACAGCCATTCCCGGCTGGCCGTTCTTCTCCACCGGCCCCCGCCGCTCAGAGCGGCAGCACCTGGTGAGAAAGGGGCGGTGCGGAGAGAAGGCCGCATGGCTGCTTGTGAGCGGGCAGATGTTGACGAAATCGTACTGCATGCCATGATGGCCGGCCAGGAAGATCTCCCGTGAGACCTCGCAGCCCACGATCTGCGGATGCTCATGCACCACTGCATCAGAGTCCAGGCTCCTGCCAAGGCCCGCCGCCCGGCACGGGTAGTAGACCCCCTCGCCCTCATAGCAGCTGATGTCCAGGACATTGGGGACGAACCTGACCATCAGATCCCCAAGCAGGCCGCAGCCTTCGAGCCGGCTTAAGGCATGCAGCAGCCATGGCGGGTCCGGGGGAGAGACATCCAGGACATCTATGGCCAGCACCCGGGACGGATCCGGGTCCTTTACAAATGTGATGTGCTCATCAGGCCCCTGAAAGACAACTGTGCTGACGGCCTCGCCGAGGCCACTGCTGCAGATCTCTGCAGCCAGGTCGGTGAGAAGTGTGCGGTTCCTGGTGTCGACACGCTCCCCGTAAAAGGCGATCTCGCTTCCAGAGGCCAGAAGCTCCAGAGCCTCCACCTCTCTCAAAAAGCCCTCGCCACGGCTTTTGACTGCATAGAGCCTGGGGCCATCCCTGCTGATAAGATACCTCGTAGAAAAATAGACCGGATCGCCCCGTCTCTCCCCGTCCTTTATCCCCACCTGCTTGTAGTCCTCAGGAAAGATCATTCCAGACCCTTCTCTTTGCGGCGGTGGCTGACAAGGCCTCCGTCGTTCAGAATCTCCAATAAAAAGTCTGGAAGCCTGGTGCCCTGAATGGTCCGGCCACCGACCTGCACAGTCCCGTCAGCGAGGTCCACCGAGACGGTCTCCCCGGGGGCGCACATCACATCGGCCTCTATGAGGGGAAGGCCAACGTTGATTGCATTTCTGTAGAATATGCGGGCGAATGAGCGGGCAACCACCACCGCGACGCCAGCGCCCTTCAGGGCATGGGCCGCCTGCTCGCGCGACGAGCCGCTGCCGAAGTTTCTGCCTGCCACAATCACATCGCCAGCCCTCACACGCGAGGCGAAGCCTGGATCCAGCCCCTCCATGACATGCTCCGCCCAGACGTGGGGGTCCTTCGTGCGCAGATACTTTCCCGGGATGATCACATCCGTGTCCACATCGTCTCCAAAGATCCAGGCCCTGCCCTCGATCATGATCTTCCAGCCCCCTCTTCGAAGGCCTCTTTTCGCCTTCCAGGCTTAATACCCTTTGCGTCATTTCAAGGAAATCTGATATAAGGGCAGAGATCATACTGTTATTATGATTCTCGGCATAAGCGGCAGCCCCAGGAAGGTGGCCACTGAGCATGTCCTGGGCCGGGCCCTCCATATGCTGGAGGAGAGGGGCTTTGAGACTGTGCTCTATAGCGTGCGGGGCAAGAGCATCAGCCCCTGCCGGCACTGCGACTACTGCCTGAAGAATAAGCACTGCGTGATAGACGACGACATGCAGGAGCTCTATCCCCTCATAGGCAGGGCGCAGGGATTCGTCATTGCAACGCCCGTCTACAACGGCAGCATGAGCGCCCAGACCAAGATCATCATCGACCGGACACGTGCCGCCCTGGCTGCCGATCCGAAGGCATTGCGGCACAAGCCTGGCATGGCCATCGCAGTGGGGGGCGACCGCATGGGCGGCCAGGAGCTGGCTGTGCAGCAGGTCCACTCGTTCTTCATACTCAACGGCATGATCCCTGTGAGCGGGGGATTCTTCGGTGCCAACCTCGGCGCGACATTCTGGTCTCATGATACCCTGGAGGGGGCGGTGCAGGATGACGAGGGGCTGCGCACACTGAGAAAGACGGTCCGCCGCTTCGCTGAGACAGTTGAGTGGCTCGGCAATATGGGGAGGCCAGAGGAGCCGGCGCTGGAAAAATAAGATGGGAAAGATGGTTATCGTAAGAGGTGAGAGGTGGCAGTCATGGCAAAGGCTAAAGCGAAGCGCAGGATAGCCTGGGGGATCACCGGCAGCGGAGACCGCATCACTGAGACCGTCCGCACAATGATCGATCTGCAGAAGCAGTACGACGATGTGGCGGACGTACGCGTCTTCGTCTCGAAGGCGGGAGAGCAGGTCATCAAGTACTACAAGCTCTTCAACGACCTGGAGAAGAACTTCGACAAGGTCTGGGTGGAGATCAATGCCAATTCTCCCTTCCTGGCCGGGCAGCTCCAGCTCAATCGCTATGACTTTCTGCTTCTGGCCCCAACCACATCCAATACCGTGGCCAAGATCTCCCTGGGCCTGGCAGACTCGCTGCTCTCCAATGCAGCCATCATGTCCCAGAAGGCCTTCGTTCCCACATACATCATGCCCTGCGACTATATGCCGGGGGTGATCACCACCATCCTGCCGGACGGCAGCGAGATGAAGCTGCGCATAAGAAAGGAGGATGCAGAGCATGTGGACAGGCTGCGTCGCATGGAGGACGTCTTCGTGATCGAAAGGCCAGACCAGATCGCAGCCATATTCGAGAAGCACTTCAAAAATAGCGGCGTTTAGCTATAGCGGCGCGGCATGCCATCCGCCTGCATAAATGCCACCGCCTCGAAAGGGTTTTGTACTTATGAGTCTATCGGGTATTTGTTACGGTACTCGTAAAAAGTAATACTGGTGTTTCCATGAAGGCTTCCAAGGACGTTGGCATACTTGTGCTGGGGCACGGCTCCAGCCTGCCCTACAACAAAGAGCTTGTGGAGAGCCTTGCCGGCATGATCGGCAAGCTCCACCCCGGACCAGTCAGGACAGCTTACCTCAATATGAACCGGCCCAGCATCCCTGAGGGGCTGGAGGGCTTTGCCGGGACCGGCGTGACCAGGATCGTAGCCCTTCCCCTCTTCCTGGCCCACGGAGTTCACACCCGCCAGGACATACCCCACGAGCTGGGAGTGGATCCTGCAGTCCGGCGCGGCACTATGAAGATCGGGCAGGCGGATGTGGAGGTCATCTGCGCCGAGCCACTGGGCGTGGACGAATGCATCGCGGCACTGGCATGCAAGAGGGCGGAAGAGGCCCTAGGGTAGCCGTACTCGACACCATCCACGGCGGCGGAATCATCGCCGCAAGGATGGTCGAGTCGGGCCTGCAGGCCGAGCCACTGGAGGTCTACCATCACACCCCCGACATCTCGGGCTACGACCTGGTGGCCTGCCCTGTTCATCTCTCGCCGAGAAATCCGGCACTGGCCCAGGCCAGAAGGGAGAAGAAGAGGATCATCACCCACCACCAGGCGGTGGGGGAGCTTCTCTGCCCCCGATCCCGGCCTGCCCTTCAGGTCTTTGAGGTTACGGGAACGCACAGCAAGACGACATCTGCGCTGCTCCTCTCCCTTATACTCTCAAGCCAAAAGGGGGTCCTCTCCCATACCACCCGCGGCCTGGAGATCTGGGAAGAGGGCAGACCGCGCCTTCTGAGATCTGGGCTGTCCATAACTCCCGGCAGCGTCATCGCAGCCGTGGATGCGGCAGAGGCTGAGAGGGCGGATGCCCTCGTGGCGGAGGTCTCTTTAGGCGGCACGGGCCTCGCTGACTATGGCATAATAACCAGCCTGACAGGGGACTATCTCATCGCCGGGGGGACAAAATGGGCAAGCACTGCCAAGCTGCAGATGCTATCCCTGGCCAAAAGAGGCGCGAAGATACTCTGCAATGCAGATGCCCGCCTCTCCTCAGATGTCACATTCGCCTCAGGCGGAGCTGTGCGTGCAAGGCCTGGCGCCCTTATATTTGCAGGAGAGAGTGTCCAGCTGAAGACGGATGAGAGCCTTCATTTTCCCAGCTACGAGACTGCCATCGCAGCCGCTGCGGCTGCTGCCTGGGAGTGCGGCCTGACCGCAGGCGAGATAGCCCGGTCCCTATCAGGCTTTGCCGGCTTTTCCGGGCGGATGAAGATCCTCAGGGATGGGGGGACTGTGCTATTTGACTGCTCCAACTCAGGCCTCAAGGCAGGGGACGTGCAGAAGGCACTGGATCTGGCAAAGGGCGAGGGCCTCACCGTGGTTGTGGGAGAGGATGCGGAGACTGTCTGCGAGGGCATGGACATCCCGGCACTCACAGATCTGCTGCGGCAGTGTGAGGCTGAGAGGATCATACTTGTGGGAGAGCGGCTGCAGCCTCTCGCAGAGGAGATATCAGCAGAGTGGGCTGCAGACCTCGATGAGGGGCTGGCGAAGGCAAGAGGCGGCTGCCCGAAGAGGCTGCTTTCATGTGTGAAGTGTTTCAGGTGATAAAATGGCAAGCGTTTCAAGCGAAGTGCAAAATCTAACCATACTTCATCCGAGGCCCAGCTCCATTGTGGCTGCGCTCTACACACTGCGCGACCTGGGAGCCGATGTTGTCATACTGCACGGGCCGAGCGGATGCTGCTTCAAGCATGCCCGCCTCCTTGAGGAGGATGGGGTGCGGGTTTTGACCACCGCCCTCGACGAGGCCGGATTCGTCTTCGGCGGCCAGCAGGCTTTAACCCAGATTCTGAGAAGGGCCGCGGATATGTTTCATCCCAAGCTCATGGCGGTATCAGGGACGTGCAGCAGCATGATCATCGGCGACGACCTGCACCAGGCAGTGCTCAACGCCGATCTGGACATACCGGTGCTGGAGGTGGAGGTTCATGCCGGCTACAGGGACAACACCCACGGGGTCGTACTCGCACTGGAGGCGGCAAGGGACAGGGGCATCATCGATGATGATGAACTGGCCCGCCAGAAGCTGCTGCTTGCGAAAGCCACTGAGGTGGAGAGGATGCATGGCGCAGCAAGCAGCGAATACCTGCCCCCCGAAAGGGGAGACGTCAAGTACGAGGCGGCTGCCAGGCTCCTGGAGCTGATCCGGCAGGGAAAGCGCGGCCTGAACATACTCAATGCCAAGAAGGAGACGGCCTATATGTTCGCAGACATCACAGCCGCTGTATCCCAGCTGGCTGGCGGGCAGGTGGAGACCCTGGCCAATCTGGACGACCGGCTGGGGCTGCCAAAGGTGAGAAGGGATGCGGCCAACATCGCCCGCGACCTGCGGCAGATGGGCGTGCAGTTCATGAACACCGGGGGGCTGGACGAGTATCCAGTGACAGGAGAGGCGGTGCAGAGGCTGATCGCAGGCAAGCATTACGACTTTGCTGTGATCTCAGGCGTGCCCCACGCCATGCCGGCTGCAGCACTAGAGGGAATGGAGGTCTTCTCCATAACCAACGGCCCCCGCCAGGTGCGGCCCCTCCGCGATCTGGGTCACAGCCACGTGCTGGTGGAGATGGATCTCCATCCCAAGACCATGGGCGTCAAGTCCATAGTGGAATCGGAGTTCGGGGCCACGCTTCGCTCCCTGGCCGGCCGGCAAAAACCTTTTTAGAAGAGGGCCTGAGGCAGTACCGTTAGAAGAGCGTATATGACAAAGCCAATGGTCCCTATGATGCCTATGCCTGTGATGGAGATCTTGGCGATCATATTGAACTCTTCTCTGCTCGGCTTTCTGGCCAGCCTCAGCACACGGATGTAATCCTCTATCTTGGTGGATGGCATGGTGATGCCGATGTCCATCTCATCCAGGTCCAGCTTGCTCTTTAAATCCAGCTTATCCTTGAGGTCGAGCTTCTGCTTTATGGAGCTCTTCTTTTCATACTCTTCAGTTCCCTCGCTCATTCCCGCAGTGGAACGAGGGGGAGAATGAAAAACCTTTCGATCGCAAGGACTTTTATACACTTCTGACACTGGCCTACATGATGAAACTTCCGGCTTTAATGGCAATAGCCGCCCTGGCAGGAGCTCTGGCCGCCTCTGCCGCTGCGGAGAACATGACAGTCGAACTGTGGAACTACAATGTAACACTGTATGGAATCGGGGAGAATGTGACGGCCCAGCCCATGACCGTCTCATCCGACACCAACAGCATTGTGCGCAGCATCCGTTTCCAGGGGCAGTCCGGCCAGGACTGGGGAGCTATCTCCCTATATGAGCACCGCAATCCGTCCAGCATCATACTGGAGGACCTGCTGCGCCAGGCCATGATGGGCTCATGCAAGGCCATCCGGGCCAACCCGGGCAGAGTGGGAGATTTAAGCGGCATGGTGGCCAGCGCCGACGCCAGAGTGGAGCACGGATTCGGCCAGAGGTGCTGGGGCGGAGCTGTGATGGCTCCAGGAGGGGAGAGCGGTGTCAGCCGGGCATTCACAATACTCGCCCACTTCCGCAATGAGACAATGAACGAGCACCTCGTGAAGACTGCGCGGATAGTGCACCGGTAAGAGACATATGGAAGACGAGCCACTGCTCCCTCAACAGAGAAACAAAGCATGCAGCTATGTTATGCAGGCCTGTCCGCCTCAACCTCCAGCCGGACCATCTGCACATGGGAGCGGCCGAGCTCGTCCAAAGGATATCTCTCCAGATATGCTGCTGCGATTCCGGAGACAAACCCGCCCCGCAGGCGCTCGGGCAGCCGCTCGGTATAGGGCAGCCAGGTGTTTCTGATCCAGCCCTCCAGGCCCTCCTGGCCCTGATGGACCATGTCCCTGCCCACCAGCTCCGCCCTGCGGCAGAGAAGGCCCGCCTGGGCCAGCCATACCCTGTAATCCTCAGGGAGATAGAAGTGATAGGGAAAGGGAAAGCCAGAGAGGTACGAACGCCACGGGGGCAGGGCGGCGAGCTCATCTGTCAGATCGAAGACCCTGGCTGCATTTCCCCGTCCGCCGCACTGCATCACGAAGCGGCCGCCAGGCACCAGGCTCCGCCGTACCCCCTCCAGCACAGGCAGCTGGTCTGCTACCCAGTGCAGGCAGGCGAAGGAGACCGCCAGGTCGAACTCCTCCTCGAATGGCAGGCTTGAAGCGTCGCCGAGCTGAAATGAGAGGCTGTGAATGCCGGAGAAGGCAGATCTGGCATAGCAGATCATATCCGCAGAGCTGTCCAGGCCCACAACACTCCCCTCCGGAACGAGTCTGGCCAGATGGGCAGAGATCCTGCCATCACCGCACCCGATATCCAGAATGCGCTCGTCTCCCCTCAGGGATATGCCTTCGATGAGGGCCATGGCCCACTCGTACTGGGCGGAGGAGTTCTTCGAATAGCCTTCAGGATTCCATCTGTGAGGGGACTGCACTATGATTTATCCTCCCCCTCCTCTATCTCCACCTGGGTCCCCTTCTTTCTGGAGAAATTTTCCAGCAGCCTGGGCACTGCTTCCACAACGTGATCTGCAATGGAGTGCCGCCCTGGCTGCAGCCTATCCACCCGCACGCCCTGCTCGTCGATTATCACCACGGCCACCGGCTTGATGCCTATGCCTCCGCCTCCAGCGCTTCCCGGACTGCTCTCCCTGCCCAGGCCAGATCCGGCGCCAAATCCCATGCCCACGCTCATCAGTGGCACCACAGTTCTGCCCTCCACAGTCACAGGCTCTCCCACAGCGGTTTTTGGGGAGAGGGACTTTTGCATCTCCTCTGTGATGGCCTTCAGTATATCAGTCAGCTCCGGCAAATTCTCACTCCCCCAAATAATTCGCCATTCACCAATAAATAGTCATGCCCTCTCCTTGAACTTTATCAGGGCGGTGAGAAGGTCGTTGTAGGGCGTGCTTATGGACAGCTCCCGGCCGTATCTGGATATGGCTCCGTTCAGGGCATCGATCTCAGTCATCCTTCCGGCAGTTATGTCCTGGAGCATGCTGGCGCGGTGCTCTGCCGTGGGCGGAAGCTGCCTATCCAGAAGGAAGTGATAGTAATCATCGGCATCCCTGTATGGCACACTCACATCTCTGGCCTGCATCACGAGGAATATCTCCTCTATGACATGCCTTATGATGCCGCGTGTATGCTCGCTCTCTCCAAGCCGGCCGTATGGCACGCCCAGCAGCGCTCCCAGGGGATTTAAGGAGCAGTTGTAGAGCACCTTTCCCCATATGGCCGCCCAGATCTCATCTCTGCCCACAACTCTTGCGGGAATTCCGGATTTCAGGAGATCGGCCTCCAGCCTCTTCAGGAGAGGGCGGTTCGCTGGCGAAAAGGGCTCCCCCAAAAGCACGTCGTCTGCATTGACTGTCACCCGCACATGCCCCGGCTCCACGATCTCGCTGCCGAAGATGACGCGGGAGCCGGCTGTTCGATGCTGCCCCACCTGCCCGGCGATGGACTCCCAGTTGTTCAGGCCGTTTTGCATGGAGAGCATGATACCGTCATCGGTGAGGAGAGGCGCAGCCTGGGCTGCAGCCTCGAGGGTGTCCCTGGCTTTCACGCAGAGCAGTATCATGGAAAATGCCCCGGCAGCAGAGGGATCGAGGACGGAGATCTCCCCGGCTGGAATGTGATGCTCTCCCCAGATCCCGGTTATGTGCAGGCCGCTCTCCTGCATGGCCCGGAAGTGCCCGCCCCGGCCGTGGAATGTCACTGCGGCTCCGGCCTCCTGCAGAAATCCGCCTAAAACGCTGCCTATCGCGCCTGCGCCGTATATGAGATAGCCGGGACTGCTGCCGTCGATCATATGATCCGCTCCGCTCGCGCTCCTTAAGAGCATTTCGAATGCGATGGCATTGGCGGCTGATGCGTAGCTATATAAATGCATCATTCTATTTAATTGGCGATGATCTTCCAGATCCTGGATGCCAACTATGCATACGACTCTGAGAGAAATCCTGTGGTGCAGCTCTTCGGCCGGACTGAAGAGGGTGGCAGCGTCACATGCCGGGTGGCAGGCTTTCGCCCGTACTTTTATGCGGGCGTCGATGAAAGGCGGATGGAAGCCGTCAGAGGGGAGCTGGAGGCCATGGGCCTTTTGGTGGAAGAGGTGGAGCGCTATGAGCCCATTGGATACCAGACAGCTCCCAAGAGGATGCTCAGGATAATAACCCGTGATCCCAAGGAGGTGAGGAGCCTGAGGGAGAGGGTGAAGGGGATACCCGGCGTCAGAGCGGTCTACGAGACTGACATACTCTTCAAGAACCGCTTTCTGATAGACAGCTCCCTCGGGGGCATGGCATGGGTAAAGGCGCCTCTGCCGCAGTGGGCTGCGGAGGGCAGCGCGCTTGCAGCCTCACCGCTCCCCCTCGTTGATGCGAAATCCCTGGCGCCAGTGGCCAGGCAGGCCAATGCCCCACTGCGCTTCATGAGCTTTGATATCGAGTGCCTTCCTGAGCGGGGGGAGATGCCGAAGGCAGAGAGCTCTCCAGTCATTCTGATAAGCATGGCATTCGAGCCGCCCTATCGGGGGCAGAGGGATCTGGTGCTGGTCGGAAAGGAGATAGACTGCCCCCGCCCGGATACTGCCGCCTGCCGGGACGAGTACGATCTCATCAGCCGCTTTGCCTCTATCATCAGGGAGTACGACCCGGACATACTGGCAGGCTACAACTCCAATGAGTTCGACTTTCCATATCTGCAGGAGAGGGCGAGGCAGATGCACGTCGATGTGAGAGTCGGCAGGGACGGCAGCTCCTGGTACATACGGAGGATCGCAAGCCGCACAGATGTCGTCATCACAGGACGGGTGGTTGTGGACCTTCTGCCGATCATCCGCTCCTCATACAGCCTCAAGCAGTACACACTGAGAAATGCCGCTGCAGAGCTGCTCGGAATGGAGAAGTACGATGTGAACCCGATGGAGATTGAGGCCCTGTGGCTGGAGAGGGAGGATGGCCCCGGCCTGCGCCGCTTCATATCCTACTCCAGGCGCGATGCAGTGCTTGCCATGCACATGCTGCTCGACCTGCGGCTCATGGACAAGTACATCGCCCTCTCACGGGCCAGCGGATCTCTGCTGCAGGATGTCGTCAACGGCGGGCAGTCCGGAATGGTTGAGAGCCTGCTGTTGCGCCGCTTTCGAGATAGGGGGCGGGTGGTGCCTCCAAAGCCAGATTCAGATCTCTCAGACGGCCGCTACGCTGAGAGTGAGGAGCTCAAGGGCGGAGCAGTGCTCGCCCCTGAGAAGGGGCTGGTCGAGGACGTTGTGATACTGGACTACAAGTCGCTCTACCCCACAATCATGATGGCCCACAACCTCTGCTACTCGACTGTCCTCAAGGATGGCTCTCCGGATTTTGGCAGCCGAGAGGATGGCGCATCAGAGATCATAACAGCGCCATCCGGAGGCAGGTTCGTCTCCCCCAGGATCTCGCCGGGCATCATGCCAGAGGTGCTGAGGGAGCTGTTAGAGGAGAGGACGGCTACCAAGAGGCTGATGAAGGAGGCGAGCGAGGAGGAGCGGCGCTTTCTGGATGCCAGGCAGTATGCAATGAAGATCCTGCTCAACAGCTTCTACGGCTACTCAGGCTACGCCCGGGCCCGCCTTTACAGCCTGACGCTCGCCAATGCAGTCACATCATTCGGCAGGGAGAACATCCTGCGGACGCAGAGGATCATAGACCAGATCGGCTCCGTCTACGTTGTTGACGGAGAGGTTCTCTTCAGGGATGCCCTGCCATTCGGAAAGGCGGCGGAGAGGTGCTTTGACCTCTCAGTGGTCTACGGCGACACCGACAGCGTCTTCGTGCGGCTGCGCCCATCCGGAGCCGGGGCGCAGGCAGTCACAATTCAGGATGCCGAGCTGATCGGCAGGAAGATCGCCCAGACTGTCACAGCCTCGCTTCCCGAGCCCATGGAGCTGGTCTTCGAGGCCTTCGCCAGAAGGGGCATATTCCTGGCCAAAAAGCGCTATGCACTCTGGGTCTTCGAGCCGGCAGGAGATGGCTGGAAGGACTGGATCAAGGTGAGGGGCATGGAGACTGTGCGCAGGGACTGGTGCGACCTGACGTCCAAGACGCTCAACAGATGTCTCGAGCTGGTCCTCAAGGAGGGAAAGGTGGAGGAGGCTGCAGAGCACGTACGCTCCGTCGTGCTCCGGCTGCAGAATCTGGACATATCCAGCGACCCGGAGATCCTCCAGGATCTGACGCTGACCCGCCGCTACACCAAGAGCTCAGGCTCATACAAGAACAAGCAGCCGCACATACAGCTCGTTGAGAAGATCAGGGAGAGGGGCGGAGCTGTGCCCGGCGTTGGGGACCGGGTGCCCTTCGTCATCGTCCAGGGAAAGAGGGGCAGGAAGAGCAGGGAGCTGTTCGTCGACAGAGCTGAGGACCCGGCCTACGTCCTGGAGAAGAGAATTCCCCTGGACACGGAGTACTACGTGGAAAAGCAGATCCTCCCCCCTGTGCTGCGCATATTCGAGAGCTTCGGAGTGGGAAGGGAGCAGCTCTGCACGGGGCGGGGGCAGAGCAGCCTCATCTCCTTTGCAGGTGGCGGGGCCAAGCAGAGCTCTCTGTTTGACTTTTAAGGGAGCCGGCAGCCGGCGCAGGGGGTCTACTTTATAGCCGCGTGGTACTCCTGCAGCGACCTTACCCCCGACCGGCCGTTGCGGAAGGCGGCGATTCCCCGGGCAGCCGCCAGGGCTGCTGCTGTGGTGGTGATGTAGGGCACCCGGTACTTGATGGCAGCCTTTCGGATGTATGAGTCGTCGTACTGGCTGGCCCTGCCTATCGGCGTGTTGACCACGAGCTGAATCTGGCCGTTCTTGATTGCATCGTCGATGTTGGGGCGGCCCTCATGCAGCTTGAGTATGGGGAGGCTCTTGACACCGTGCTCTGCCAGGAAGTCGTGAGTGCCCCTGGTGGCCATGATCTCAAAGCCTAGGGCTGCAAACTGGCGGGCAGCGGCAAGCGCTCCCTCCCTGTCTGCTCCGGCCACTGTGATGAGAACAGTGCCGCTCTGCGGCAGGGCGGGCTTGGCCGCCTCCTCAGCCTTGAAGTAGGCCATGCCGAACGACTCGGCCAGCCCCAGGACCTCGCCTGTGGACCTCATCTCAGGGCCCAGCAGGGGGTCGACCTCAGGGAACATATTGAACGGGAAGACCGACTCCTTGACGCCGAAGTGGGGGATATTTCTCTCGTACAGCTTCATCTGGGCGAGGCTGGAGCCCATCATGAGCCTGGTAGCAATGGCTGCCATGGAGACATTGCAGACCTTGGAGACCAGGGGGACCGTGCGCGAGGCCCTGGGATTGGCCTCCAGCACATAGACCCGGTCCCTCTCTATGGCATACTGCATGTTCATCAGGCCCACGACGCCAAGGCCCCGGGCGATCCTGCGGGTGTAATCCTTGATAGTGGCAATGTGCTCCTCTGATATGCTGACAGGTGGTATCACGCAGGCCGAGTCTCCTGAGTGAATGCCTGCGAGCTCGATGTGCTCCATCACCGCCGGCACAAAGGCGTCCCTGCCGTCAGACAGGGCGTCCGCCTCGGTCTCGAGGGCGTTCTCCAGGAACCTGTCTATGAGAATCGGCCTCTCAGGCGTGACATCCACAGCAGCCTGCACATACTGCTCAAGCATCTCCTCGTCGTGTATGACCTCCATGCCCCGGCCGCCCAGCACATATGACGGGCGCACCATGAGCGGATAGCCGATCCTCTCTGCCACAGCCCGCGCCTCAGGAAGGCTTGACGCCATCCCCGACTCCGGCATGGGGATGCCCATCTGCTCCATCATCCTCCTGAAGCGGTCCCTGTCCTCTGCCAGGTCTATGGCGTCTACGGATGTGCCAAGTATGCGCACGCCTGCCGCAGACAGCTCCCTTGCTATGTTGAGAGGGGTCTGGCCTCCGAACTGAACTATGACGCCCTCGGGTTGCTCCTGCTGGTAGATGCTCAGCACATCCTCGACTGTCAGAGGCTCGAAGTAGAGCCTGTCAGATGTATCGTAGTCTGTTGAGACCGTCTCGGGATTGCAGTTGACCATTATGGTCTCGAAGTTCATCTCCCGCAGTGCAAATGCGGCGTGAACGCAGCAGTAGTCGAACTCGATGCCCTGGCCTATCCGGTTGGGCCCGCCTCCCAAGACCATGACCTTCCGTTTTGAGCCTGCGGCCCTCTCTCCCGAGGGCGCGCCTGCGGCAGGATTGTATGTGGAGTAGTAGTACGCCGCATTCTGCACGCCGCTGACCCTCACGGCCTCCCACCTCTGCACAACTCCAAGCGCAGCCCTTCGGCTGCGAACCATCTCCTCGGGCACGCAAAGCAGCCTTGCCAGGTACCTGTCGGCAAATCCGTCCCTCTTGGCACGGATGAGCAGCTCGTCCGGCGGCATCCCGCCCTTGTGGCTGAGGAGCTCCTCCTCAAGCATGACAAGCTCCTTCATCTGCTCTATGAACCAGGCCTTGATGTGAGTTGCTGCCTGCAGGTCTGCGACGCCCGCCCCCTTGCGCAGAGCCTCGTACATGATAAACTGCCTCTCGGATGAGGGCTCTCTAAGCAGTGCCATCAGCTCTGGCAGGCTCCTGCCATTATAGTCCCTGGCAAACCCAAGGCCGTACCTGCCACTCTCAAGGGAGCGAACTGCCTTCTGGAGGGCCTCTTTGTATGTCCTGCCTATGGCCATGACCTCGCCGACCGCCTTCATCTGGGTGCCTAGCCGGTCCTGCACGCCCCTGAACTTCTCGAAGGCCCAGCGCGGAAACTTCACAACAACATAATCCCCTGATGGCGTGTACCTCTCAAGGCTGCCATCCCTCCAGTAGGGTATCTCATCAAGTGTCAGGCCGCAGGCCAGCTGGGCTGAGATGAGGGCTATTGGAAAGCCTGTGGCCTTGGAGGCTAGGGCCGATGAGCGGGAGGTCCTGGGGTTGATCTCTATCACAACCACCCTTCCGGTCGCTGGATCGTGGGCGAACTGGATATTTGTCCCTCCGATGACGCCTATGGCCTGCACTATCCTGTAGGAGTAGTCCTGAAGCCTCGCCTGCAGCTCCTTTGATATTGTGAGCATCGGGGCGGTGCAGATGGAGTCGCCAGTATGAACGCCCATGGGATCGACGTTTTCTATGAAGCAGACTGTGATCATCTGGTTCTTGCTGTCCCTGACAACCTCAAGCTCCAGCTCCTCCCAGCCGAGCACAGACTCCTCTATCAGTATCTGGCCGATGATGCTGGCTGCGATACCCCTGCTGGCCACGCTCTGCAGCTCCTCCACATTGTAGACAAGGCCGCCACCGGTTCCGCCCATCGTGTATGCAGGCCGCACGACAACAGGATAACCGAGATCCGCCGCCGCCCTGACGGCATCCTCCACGCTGTAGACTGCAGTGCTCCTGGGAACCTCTATTCCCAGCCGGGCCATTGTCTCCTTGAAGGCTATCCTGTCCTCTCCCCTCTCGATTGCATCGATCCTGACGCCTATGACATTGACATTAAACCTGTCCAGTATTCCGGCCTTTGCGAGCTCGGCCGTCAGGTTCAGACCCGACTGGCCTCCCAGGTTCGGCAGTATGGCATCTGGCCTCTCCCTCTCTATTATCTGAGCCATTCTCTCCAGATTCAGAGGCTCTATGTATGTGATGTCTGCCATGGCAGGGTCGGTCATGATCGTTGCTGGATTGGAGTTTACGAGGACTATGCTGTAGCCCAGTGAGCGCAGGGCCTTGCAGGCCTGAGTTCCTGAGTAGTCGAATTCGCATGCCTGGCCGATCACTATCGGGCCAGATCCGATGATCATAACCTTCTTAAAATCGTCTCTCTTGGGCATGCTCATCACCTGCTATCCCATGCACTTAAGGCTGCCGTTTTGCGCTGAGAATCCTATCGGCCGTTTTTCGGGACTCTACATAAAAAAAGATATGTAGCGCCGCATCCGGTAGCGGTGCCTTTCAAACGCCTTGAATCTGCATTAGTATGTTGCCTGATCGGTGCTGATGTTGTCCTTGTTGCAGGTCAAGCATTCAGATGTATTGGTTACGGCTACATCCATTTTTATGCCGCTCTCGCTGCATGTAGTGCACCCGGCAGTAAAATTGATGGCAGACTTCAATGCTGATGGATCCCTCACACCGGTCTTTGCCATTTCTACAAGCTGGACTGCTGTTACGAAGCTGGCGTCCCTTCTCATAGCATAATCCAGGAATTTATCCAGGGCGTCGAAATAATCGCCTGAGCCGGATACAGATGTAGTCAGGCTGATAACTAGGGGCTCATCTTTGCCCTGTATCTCGTCGAACTTGCTGGCCAGAGCTTCGTACCATTGATTGGCGTCCATCCCATTCTCCTCGAAGTAGCTGTCGCGCAGGGGGACGGCTTTGCCGGATATGTTGTAAGTGCTTACGGGAACCGCATAGAAATTGAAGCCCTCCACCTGATAGGGCCAGACGTCGCTCTTATGCCCGTGTTCATATATAAGCCCGGCCTGGAAGCCAGCATCATACTGGATTCCGAGCGCATCAAGTGCCCGGTAGGTATCCTGGTTCTGGTTGAAGGACTGGGGCATGAAGCCATACACGGTTATATCATTCTGCCCACATATCTTCGCGGCCTCAACATACTTTTTCGATGCCTTCAGGAGGGCACTTTGCTCATCATATGATAGAGTGCTGATCTTTTCATTGGTATCTTTTCCGGACATGGCAAGCTCAAATCTGGGATCCAAACCCAATCGGGTAATATCGAGGTCCACATCGGTCTCAAGGAGATCCTGAGCTGAGAAGATGGTTGCAGTGAGATTTTTGTCCATAATCAAATTGGTTATAGCTTCAAGAGATCTCTCTGCATCGGATGCCCGATCGGTGGACGAAAAATTCTGTGCATCGATCATCAAATTTACTATTGCATGTCCATTTGCAGGCTGCGATGCACCAGCTATCATCGCAGACAAGAATAGTGCTAGAAAGCACCATAAGGCTAATGATTTCATATATCTTCACCTATCCAATCAGGGTTTGATAAGATTTCTGCTTGAGGGTATGCCTTACTAATTTAAATCGATTTCCATCAAAAAATTTGCTAAATTCTTATGTATGATGCGTAACTGAGATCATATATACAGCTAAGTGTCTAAATTACGCATACTATAATATACACAAAATGGCAAGTGACTATAATGAGATGATCGGAGGGAAATACACTATGAAATTCAATAGCTATGTATGTGTGGCCGTATTTGCCATCTTTTTGGCAGTGGTATCGCCAGCGCTTGCAGAGAGTATTGAATGCTCGTCTGGTACACCGACCAGCATACCTGTAACAGAAGGAGCTAGCGTGACATTAACAGCTTCTCCAGACTCTTCTGAGTACACGTATGATTGGAATGTAGGCAATGCTCTCACAGTCACTGCTGGTGGAGACGGTAACTATGTGACATTCGTTGTGCCGGCTTGCGACGCCACTGGAGACTGGGATGTGCAGCTCGTTATGAATCCAACAGGAAATTCAGCAGAGGCATGCAAAGATACCTGTCTCTACACTGTAAAATGCGGCGGTCTCTGCGGATGCCCCAGCATTACAGATGCATGCATAGCGGATAGCACGACATGGACGTACGATTGCTCGAATAGTCCCGAATCGCTGTTCTATGAATGGTGGGTTAGTACAGATGCAGCCACTACGCCCGTCGTAGCCGATCCATTAACCTGGGGAACTAAGCAAGTGGCTGATGATAGAGTCTACACACCCTCTCCGACGTGGACTGGCTTTAATGTGCCTACAGACATAGATCCGGTAACCCATACATGGGTGACATTCATAGTCAGACAAGACACCAACCATGATGGAACTCCCGATAAGGTAATTAAGTTCTGCCCGCCCGAAGACGTCGTTCTCTACTTCAACCCATCAACAAGCATGGACTCGGTGATCAGCTAAAGGAGCGGGATATATTATTTTTTATGAGAATAATAAAGTCAAAAATATGTGATATTTATAAAAATAACAGTATGATTAGTAATTATATATATATGAGGGCCGGACAGGAGGGATGAAACGCAATGGGACTTAAAGAAGGGACCCAATACAATCATTGTATCACTATTCAAGGCTTCATAGGGGCTGCTGCGCATAGAAGAGCATTAGTAGTTTTACTGGCTCTACTGATAGCCTCGATCCATACAGCATCTGCACTTGACCTTACAGTTAGTGCTAGTGGATCTTTTATGGATGTTAATGGCCCTGGAACAGGTAATGATCCCACCTGTTTTCGTACGGCAACAACATGGGGAGGGGTAACCGGAACATATGTGAGCTATGGAATTCCGTCCGATTCAAGTTGTCCTGGCAGCTTGAACCTTGGGACTCAAAGCGGCTTTGGCTTTGTTCCAGCTACAATTGGGACAATTCAAGACGGGGTTATGTTCAAGCTGGGGACGTTCACGCATTACAATCATCCCGTCTCCTCTTCTACTGCATTTAATTATATAACCCTGAGAATCACCCTAACAATTACGGGTGCAACTCCTTCGACAACTACCTATGATTACGTAATGCATTTGGATGAAACACCAAATCGCGGCACTTGCGTTTCTTGCGCCTATCAGCCATGCGAGACTCCCTGCCCGGATAAAGCATGGTGGAGCAACTTGGGATCGTCGAGTACGTTTACCATTGGTGGCAAAACATATACATTGGAGCTCAAAGGCTTTGCGGCTTGCACAGATCCTTCGACGCCGATAGCAGAGTTTGTTACCCAAGAAAACAAGGCCAACGTAGCATGCATATATGCCAATATCACTGAATGCATAGTCACAATAACAGGAGATCCGGTGGATCAGACAGTATGCCCGCCCAACTTAAATTCTGCTTCATTCACAGTCGCTGCCACAGGGCCAGCGCTGACCTATCAGTGGTATAAGGAGGCGGGGGCGACAGACATTAAGCTTACTGATACAGCTCCATACTCCGGAGCAAAAACAGCCACCCTGACCATAAATCCCGCAACCAGTGCCCAGGCCGGCGATTATTATGTAGTAGTGACTGGATCCTGCGGAGCAGCCAAAACGTCAAACCCGGCCAGACTGACCGTGGTAAATGCCCCTCAAATTACAATGGATCTTTCTGTAACCTAGACCGAAGGAGAATGAAGGAGGGATAAATCAATATGCAAATAAATGGCAAACCGTCACAGAGCAATCAAATGCATCGAAGTTCGCATTCGCAAAAGCGCTCCTCAGAGTGCTCCTCCTGCCTTACGGCCTCCTTGGCCTGGATGCTTTTGCCTATGCTATGTTTAATTTTCCTGGCCACCACAGCAGTTGCCGATCCGCAATCCTGTCCTGTGAGCTATACATATTATGAAGGAGATGAGGTGTCGCTGACAGCAACACCATCGGGCACTGAATATACCTACGAGTGGAATCCTGATCCGGCAATCACCAGAAAGGCCGGAACAGACCCATGGGTATTCACTTTTATCGTGCCTGATTATGATCCCGCCAGCCCCAGTTACGCAGTCGAACTTTACCTATACCCTACCGGCGCACCTGAAGCATGCAAAGATAGATGTGAAATAACAGTTAATGTGATGCAGCGCGCATCCCTGGGAGACTTCGTCTGGCATGACATCAACGGCGACGGCATCCAGGATTCTTCCGGCGAGCCTGGAGTCGGGAACGTCAAAGTTGAGCTGATCAACTCAACCACAGCTCTTGTGGCAGATACAAAGCTCACCAACCCCGATGGATCTTATCTCTTCACCAATATCCTCCCTGGCGACTACTATGTCAGGTTCTACCTCCCCGATGGCTACCAGTTCAGCCCCCAGAATGCCGGAGGAGATGACGCCAAGGATAGCGATCCAGACAGCGCGGGCAATACTGCCACAATCAGCCTGGCCTCGGGCGAGAGCGACCTGACAGTAGACGCAGGCCTCTACCAGCCTGTCGGCATCATTGTCATTAAATCTACGCAGCCGGCCGGCGATTCTCAGCTATTCGATTTCACCCCAAGCCATGGCCCCGCCTTCCAGCTCAGCGACACTCAATCGCATAGTAGCGGGCCTTTGTCTCCGGGAACCTATTCCGTCTCCGAGACGGCTGCTGCCGGCTGGGACCTGACAGATGTTGAATGCAGCGACGGCAGCCCTGCCGATGCCATTGTTCTCAGCTCCGGGGAGACGGTCACCGTGAAGTTCACCAACACCAAACGCGGCTCGATCACAGTCACCAAGGAGGCCGTCGGAGGAGATGATACATTCTCGTTCACAGGCATTGCACCTCTATCAACTCCCTGGCCGGAGACATGCGGGTTGGGCTCGTTCACGCTGAGCAATGGCCAGTCAGAAAGCTGCTCCGACCTCGGACCTGGCAGCTACACAATAACAGAGGCTGATCTGGCAGGATGGGACCTGACAGACCTGGTGATCGATGATCCAGATGGAGGGTCAAGCGTAGATCTTGCCTCAAGGACGGCGACTATAGACTTGGATGCAGGAGAGGCCATAGCAGTGAAGTTCACGAACACCAAACGCGGCTCGATCACAGTCACCAAGGAGGCCGTCGGAGGAGATGATACATTCTCGTTCACAGGCATTGCACCTGTACAATGGCCGGAGACATGCGGGTTGGGCTCGTTCACGCTGAGCAATGGCCAGTCAGAAAGCTGCTCAGACCTCGGACCTGGCAGCTACACAATAACAGAGGCTGATCTGGCAGGATGGGACCTGACAGACCTGGTGATCGATGATCCAGATGGAGGGTCAAGCGTAGACCTTGCCTCAAGGACGGCGACTATCGACCTGGATGCAGGAGAGGCCATAGCAGTGAAGTTCACGAACACCAAACGCGGCTCGATCACAGTCACCAAGGAGGCCGTCGGAGGAGATGATACATTCTCGTTCACAGGCATTGCACCTGTACAATGGCC
>JAGPMN010000020.1 GCA_018052825.1 Methanothrix sp. | reverse complement strand
CCTCTCCGCAGAGCCGGATGGTCTTCGGCTCCTGCCCGCCCAGGAGAATTAAGTAGACGCAGACATCCTTTCTGATGCCGTGGGATAGGACGAAGGCAGCGGTGACTGCCCGGCAGAGTATGTCCAGCCGCCCGGAGGTGCCCGGGATGTCCTCCAAAGAGAAGCTGGGTGATGTGGTGGCCCTGTGGCCCACAATGATGAATGTGCGCATAGCTCCTCCATGCGACCAGGGGATACAAACCACTTCCGGGTAGATAGTGATTATAGTGCAGAGCCTATGAAATTGCCTGGTCGATACGGCCCAGATCTCCGCCCTTGAAGAGATCTCCCTGACTCCTTCCCTCAGTCCAAGGATTGATATAAATAGATGAAGTTTGATGGAGTCGATTTGGAGTGTATGTTACCATGGATTGCGCCAGGAGACTTCTGTTAGCTTTATCACTTCTTGTGATCGTTCTTATTCCGTTGGCATCCTCGGCAGATACGACGGATCTTACGAGATGTCTTAACTGCTCGAGCGAAAAGAAAATGGACATCGTTTTCGTCTTTGATACGAGCGGCAGCATGGGCGGCGAGATCAACGAATTGCGCTCCATCGTCAGTGACTTTGCAGATGATCTTCATTCGTCCCGTGTGGATTATAACCTCGGCCTTGTTGAGTTCCGGGACTTTCCCAAGAGCTGCGGTATGTCCAAGGATTCGGGCTGCGGCAAATCTGATGATTTCGCTTATAGAGTCAAGGGCAATGGGGATCTTACTAGCGATATAAACACATTCAGCTCCTGGCTAGCCGGGCTTAAAGCAGATGGCGGGGCAGACAAACCTGAAGCAATTCTGGCGGCTCTGAGGCATGCTCTCACCGACTCCATGTGGCGAAGCGATTCCGAGAAGATGATGATCCTGCTAACCGATGCAGGTCCTCATCCCGACGGAGACTGCTGCAACGATGAGGGTGATACCCTCGACGGGACGATCTTCGGGCTTACAGCGGAGGGCGTGCGTGTCCATGTGATAGGCCCGGATGACGCCGCGATGAAGAAGATCGCCGGAGACACAGGTGGCAGGTTCTTTACTATCAGGTCAGGACTGAGCCTGAAACCCCTCCTGAAAGAGATCACAGATGATATGGGCTGTACATTCCGGCCCGATGTTGAGGCGACATGCACTTCTGGGAGGCTAAAGGTAACTGCCCGGCTACAGGGAAACGAGACGATACCATACGTTGCCGGCGAGACTGCGGCCTGGGCGTATCTTAATCAATCTGGCAGAAGCTCACAATACAACCTGAGCTACGATACCGTCACTGGCACGTACATTATCAGTGTGCCGGGCCTGTGCGGCCCTGCAGAGCTTGCTGTATACGGACGTGTGGGCGAGCGTAGCGCTGTGCAGACTGCACAGGTAGACTGCGGTTCATGTGGTGGTGCAACTGTGGCAGAGGCAACCTCCAACCAGCCTCCAGAGATAGTTAGCCTGTTAGCCAAGCCCAGTAGCCCTCAGGAGGCAGGTGCTGCCGTCACGTGGACTGCGGAGGCAACCGACACTGACGGCGACCAGATACTCTACCGCTTCTTCGTGAATGACGAACCTGCTACAGAATGGAATACCCAGAACCAGTGGACTTGGACTGCATCTGAAGCAGGGACGTACAGAGTCGAGGTTCAGGTTAGGGACGGAAGGCACGCGGGAGAGGGCGGGATGGATGATCGCAAAGTGTCCAGCTTTGAGATATCCGGAACTAATGAACCGCAGACTACCGGTATGAGCGAGAGCGATGAAGTAGTCGTATTTCCTGACCCGAACCTGGATGCCGCGATACGGACTGCAATCAATAAACCAGAAGGTTCTATATATGCCGCAGATCTGGTTGATCTCAATGTACTTCATTCTAATAGCTCATCCATCAAAGATCTTACCGGACTAGAGCACTGCAATAAACTGCAAGAGCTGCACCTGTACGACAACCGGATAACAGACGTATCGCCTCTATCCGACCTCACTAGCCTGACATATCTGGACCTGAGTGGTCTCTGGCAGCCTATGGGCGTGTACGACAAGCGGATAACAGACGTATCGCCTCTATCCGGCCTCACTAACCTGACATGGCTGGACCTGAGTTACAACCAGATAACAGACGTATCGCCTCTATCCGGTCTCACTAATCTGCAAGAGCTGGACCTGAGTGAAAACCAGATAACAGACGTATCGCCTCTATCCGGCCTCACTAGCCTGACACATCTGGGCCTGTTTTACAACCAGATAACAGACGTATCGCCTCTATCCGGTCTCACTAATCTGCAAGATCTGCACCTGGACGACAACCAGATAACAGACGTATCGCCTCTATCCGGTCTCACTAATCTGCAAGAGCTGGGCCTGATGGGAAACCAGATAACAGACGTATCACCTCTATCCGGTCTCACTAATCTGCAAGAGCTGGAACTGGGGGCAAACCAGATAACAGATGTATCACCTCTATCCAGCCTCACTAGCCTGACACGGCTGTCACTGAGGCTAAATTGGATAACAGACGTATCACCTCTATCCTGCCTTACTAACCTGACATGGCTGGACCTGTGCGTCAATCAGATAACAGATATATCGCCTCTATCCGGCCTCACTAGCCTGCAATCACTGGAACTGTACAGAAACCAGATAACAGACGTATCGCCTCTATCCGGCCTCACTAGCCTGACATATCTGGACCTGAGGGAAAACCAGATAACAGACGTATCGTCTCTATCCGGCTTCATTAACCTGCAAGCACTAAGGCTGAGTTACAACCAGATAACAGACGTATCGCCTCTATCCGGTCTCACTAATCTGCAAGAGCTGCACCTGTACGACAACCGGATAACAGACGTATCGCCTCTATCCGGCCTCACTAGCCTGACATATCTGGACCTGAGGGAAAACCAGATAACAGACACATCTCCGTTATCAGGACTAGCATGTAAAGTCCTAATATAGGAATATACTCATGTGAGCCTGCGGGGCCCGGCGAGTTTAATGCCGATGGCCGGGCGAAAAGTATCTACAGGCTGCTTTTAGAGACGGTGGAGGACAGGGCCTGCCCTGAAATCCATCGCCTCAGCAGACCAGATCATGGTGATCGAGGTTGAAGGAATAGGAATAGCTTTCCTCTCCGGGCTTTTTTTTAATCTCTTTGAAGGCGCTTGTTTTCACCCTGTCTTCCAGTCCCTCCATCTCCGGTCGCACATGAAAGAGCTCTTCTTCATCGAGCATCTTCTTGCCTGCCATCATCTCCATCGGAGCCTATCTTTTCTAGCCAAAAATCATTTTTATTTGTCTTATTATACCACGTATCTCCGGCAATTATGTATCCGCCATCGCTCGTCTGCCGAACGGACTTTGCCATGTCGCCGCCACTAAAGATCCTCTCCCATTCCTTGTTTCCTGATGAATCCGTCTTGATGAGCCAGGCATTGGTACTACCCTTGCCAGATTGTATGATGCGGCCAGAGACTATGTATCCGCCATCGCTCGTCTGCTGGACTGAATTTGCTCTGGAATATGTTGACCCTTCATCCTTGAAGATTTTATCCCATTCCTTATCACCTGCTGAATTTACCTTGATAAGCCAGGCAGATTCGAGCATTCGATTATCCTTTTCGCCTTCAGGCATGATGAATGCAATTATATATCCACCATCGTCTGTCAGTTGGACTTCGGGATCGGACATGAGTCCCCAATAATCTGAAGCCCCTCCTAATGTTTTGTTCCATTGAGTATTACCTTGGTTATCGGTTTTGTAGAGTAAGAGGCCGCTATAATAATCAATGCCAGCAAGGATATAGCCGCCATCCTTTGTTATCTGGACGGAGCTCAATCGGCACCCATTCAAATCTGCTCCAACTGTCTTATCCCATATCCTGTTTCCTGATGAATCGGTTTTGACCAGCCAACCGCATTCTCCATTCAAAGAGTTTTTGCCCGCGATTATGTACCCGCCATCGCTCGTCTGCCGAACGGACTTTGCCTCATCGCCGCCACTAAAGATCTTATCCCATTCCATATTCCCTGATGAATCTGTCTTGATTAAGCATGGACCGCCATACGAAACCGTCGTTCCTGCGATCACATAGCCGTCATCTTTTGTCTGCTGGACGGAACCGGGATAATCGTTATTTGGCCCGCCAAAGGTCTTGTCCCATATCTCGTTCCCAAGGGAATCCGTCTTGACCAGCCAGATATCATCATACCCACTGCCATACGACGATGTCTTTCCAACAATGATATAGCCGTCATCGCTTGTTTGACTAACGAAACTGGAAAGATCGTCGCCCCCTCCGCCAAATGTCTTCTCCCAATGTTTTATCTGGCCTTGACTGCTAGTATTCACAGGTGCCTTTTGTTCATGCGTCTTTTCCGCGGGCTCTATAGGATTTGAGCGGGAAACAGAGCTAGAACTTGAGATTAAAGAGGGTCGTCTTATATCTCCATACAGCCTTTTGCCAAATAGTGTCTCTCCATCGTCTTTGATGACGCCCTCTGAAAGAGTTCTCTTAACTTGATCCTGAACTTCGGGAGGCATCTCGTTAATCTCAACCAGATGATCCGTTATACTCTGAAACCTGCAGCCACCTCCGGAATAAGATCTCGACATGGTTCGGTCGCCATTAGTCGTATTTTTCCAGCATATATAGTCACCTTTGTTATATATATCGATAAATTGGCGCCATATGTCTATGGGACTCCATGGTTTCTGCGATTTTAATATATTAAAACTATCATTACGCTGGAATATATCCATGGAGGGACTTACATGCGATAGATACCACTGAGCTAAGGCAAGAGCTACATATACCTCTCGTAGATCCTCATATTTCTCTTCGTGGTTCACCTCAGCAATAACATATGGCAATATCTTCTGCTTATTCAGCTCTAAGTTATATTCGCAATACTCTCTTAAGGATCTATTAAGCTCTTCGAGACAGCCCTTAGAGAGAGTTGAATTATCTTGATTTACCACTTTGAAGTATGAGTGGTCCAAAATCGGCGATGTGTCAATAGTCAACGATGCATTAATAATATATATTTGAGTTCCGTTTGTATAGGCATAAACTTTGTCCGGAAGGATCTCCTGTCGGGTCACTGCATAGAACTTGATGTTATCAATATTTTTTATTTCTCCAGGAAACTTCTCCGTGCACCGTTGAGCCAAGGCCTTATGCTTCTTATCAAGAAGATCATGGCAAGCTTTACCAGTTTCGTTAGCACATGGGTTCCAATATTTGCTCAGGTCCTTCTTCATCTGCAAGTCGGCTTCGAGCATAATCCTCCCGACATCTGATTGGTTGATCTGATCATCGATGATTCGATCTGGATCCCATGGGGCAAGATTGACCCATAAATGGTAGTTATGAACAGCTAGACCTGTCTTGAATGCGATAAAGCCTAAATTCATGGAGTCGTTGAGGTCAATTCCATGACTTGATCCCTCCGCTTTTTGGGCTTTGAAGATGTAATCAAAATTTATCCCCCTCGTGCTATTCTCAGTTACAGATATGTAATTCAGTTTGATGGAGGTGAAATTAATTCCGCCAAGGGATTTCTGGAGGAACGCATGCTTGGTGCAGGTATTAGCTATCTCCTGATCCCAGCTATTTGTTTCATAGCCATCAGCCGACGCTTTGAACGACCAGGTTCCTGAATCGCCAGTGATTGTAACGACTCCATTGCTATCTGTAGTATCCCTAAATCTATTGCCCGATCCATCATGACCTATGACTAGAGCGTCCGAAATAGCTGGACCACTTGCGCTCCCATTGTTGACATAAAGGGTTAGAATGACACGCCTTGATGAGCCGGTAGCTAGACCTTCACTTTGGAATAATTCTCCTTCGTCACTGCGCCGTCTAACGAGACCCGGAAGAACTTTTCCACTACTATAGACCCATTTATTCAACTCGCCGGGGACTGCATCATATTCGCCCTTGTTTAGCTTCGTTACCAGATCAGAGTTCTTGAAATTACCCGATCCTACATTATACGCGAAACTGACTAAAGCATCAAATTGAGATTGGGTCAAAGGTACAGTCACATATGTGTTTACTGCTCGTTCTGCAACTGATACATCAGACATGAGAAGTTCGAATGCTTGATCTCTAGTAATACCATCTAGAAATTCTTGTTCGCTTGCATCAGATCCATCACAATTGCCTTTATGCACTAAGTGTCCGATTCCAATTGTACAATGGCCTGCAGGGTCATTGTATAAATTATAACGGATTCCCTCATGTTCTGCGATGAAATCGAGCCCATTTTCGCTTATAGAGTAACCACCCTGCGCTGATGCAGGTAGATAGATCGCTATTGTGAACAATATAATAAGTACTATATTATATCGGTTTGTCATATCCTTCCTCCATTCATTATGACCTCACGGTCAGGCCGCTCTGTTGAGCGGCCAGCTCACGAGCCACAGCAAAGGCAGCCTAAGCGCAAGCAACTTTTTCACACCTTCAGTGCATTTACCCGCATCTGCCAGCCTCAGCCAGGAAGGGCCGGTTCTCCCTCAGGCACCACTGCATCTCTGAGAGCAGCGGCCTGATCTCCCCGTCCCCGTCATTCAGCCTCCTCACCATGATCTCGGCCAGGCTGCCCTGCTCGATCCTCCTGGAGATGAGCGGCAGATACCGCCTCTCCTCTGCAGTTGCGCTCCTCTCCGCTGCGGCAAACAGCCTCTGCAGCTCCGGCCGCAGGCCTGCTGCGCCGCGGCGCATGGCATCCTCCAGCATGGAGAGCAGGCTGCTCTCGTCCTCCTCCAGATCGATTTCGGCTCGAAGAGAGGCCAGCAGGAAGGCCGAGACAGCCATGTCCGAGTGCAGGCACTCCTGCTCGTCTATGGCCTTGACCTCAAGGCAGCTTCTGGTGAAGCGCACGATCACTCCGCGGGAGTTGACCCACTCCCGGCAGAGGATCTCAGCCTGCCGCTTCTTCAGCTCGGAGTAGATCTGCCTGTTGATCCTCACATAGTCTTCAGCGCTCTTTAGCCTCTCAGGCAGAATGCCCCGGCAGATCTGGGGGATTGCATCCTGATTTTGCCTGTAGTAGACCAGCCGGTTGTCCATGTACGGGGTCAACCTCCCCTCAACCATGGGCGATGAGGCGGAGACCGCCACCATGTAGGGAATCAGGGCCCGGATGCGGTTATACATGGCCACAAGCTCCCCATCTCCCCTGTAGGGTATGTTGACCTGCAGAGCCTGAATGTTCAGCCAGCCATGCTGCTTGATGTTGAATATGCGATCGTAGGCCTCATAGTACTCCTGCTCGTCGTGATCCCAGTATGTCGTCTGGTCCAGTGTGAGCAGGGGATGCATTCCCAGGCCCATGAAGGCGTATTCGTTATTGGTGGCCCTGTACAGCTCAAGAAGCCCCATGTAGAGGCCATCTTCCAGATCGGACAGGCTGCCGGGCCTCCTTGGAATCAGCTCGATGACATGCTTTTGCAGCTCTTTGGAGAGCACAATGCCTGAAAATGGCACCTCATGCTGCAGCTCTCCTGAGATTCTGCGGATGATCAGGTCGGATATGGGAAGCGGCCTGTGATCCACATCATTTATGGAGTACTCATGCTCCGTTCCCACCGGCGAGGATACGGCAAGCCCTCCTTCGCCCTTCAAAACCATGGCACAGCCAGGCTCAATTGCTTCTTTTTGATTCATTGTCTCATCGTTTTATTTATTCGGAAGGGCGATCTCCGCAACCAGATCCGTATCGGGCTCATCGATCTTGAGTATCTCAGCCATCTCCTGTTCGGGAGTGGCATTCACAAGAGCCGTGATCTTCTCCACAGCACTTTCGAGCAGTCCGTCATAGGCTCTTCTGTCGGCCTTCAGGAACCGAACCATTGGGCAGATGCTCTCTCTCTTCAGGAATATCTGCAGCTTTCCGTCATTGATATCGAACGTAAACGGCCCGGCCACGCAGGTCTCAGGCTTGATTGAGTGGATGCTGCATCTGCCGTCCTGAAAGAGCACACAAAAGCCGTCAGGCTTGAGGCGGAGCCTCTTGTATCCTGCAAACTCCACTGCCTCTGCGGGAACGCCGTTCTCGATCAATATCTCTATCCTCTCCTGGCTCAGGGGAGGCCTCGCCTCAAAGCAGCAGCCTCCTGAAAATGAGCAGCTGCTGCAGGCCCGGCTTATGGCTTCGCATAGATCAGAATCCATTGAATATCATCTCATCAGAATAGTATCGGAAATCTCGCTTCCATTCTTCAGTGCTCAGAGAAGTCTATCTTGTATGAGTAGCTCTCGCCGTCGGCCATCTCCGGAGGATGGGCAACGGCCGCAGCCTCTCCTAGACCGTACCCGCCTTCAAAGCCATGAGGCCTCATGGCCTTCTCCGGCAGCTCGTCTGCGGTTGCGTCTCCAGTCATCAGATAGGAGATGATCTTAGCGAACATGTCGGGATAATGGGCATCCTCTCCTCCCTCGAGGGATGGATTGTCGTTGACCTCTATGACGTAGAGCTTTTCATTGCTCTCTTTGATGTCCACTCCATACAGGCCCCTGCCCATGGCATTGCCCGCCTGCTTTCCGAGCTCTATAACCCCAGCAGGCACCTGGTAGGCGGGCACGCTCTCAACATCACAGTAGACGATATGGCCGTTCACAGATGCCTGGATCTTGAAGGTCTCGGAGGGGATGATGTAGCGGCAGGCGTAAAGCAGCTGGCCGTTTATGATACCTATCCTCCAGTCAAACCTGCTCTCGATGTACTCCTGCACCACAATCCAGTCGGAGAGCTTGAAGAACCTCCTGGCCACCTTGAAAAGCTCCTCCGGGCTTGAGACCTTCTCCACCCTCGCTGAGAAGGATGTGGAAGGCTCCTTGAGGATCAAAGGCTCTCCGAGCTCGGCGAAGAGCTGCCTGGCCTCCTCATCATCCAGCTCCTTGTTCTTCAGGAACCTGGTCTTGGGCATGGAGACTCCATTCTTCATGAGGTGCATGTACATGTTGATCTTGTCTGCGCAGATGCGGATGGACGCCGGATCGTCTATGACAGGCACATTGTACATCTCTGCCATCCTGGCAGCCACATATGTGGCGTTCATGGGATCGGTGTTGGCGCGAATGAAGAGTGCATCCAGTTTGGGTATCTTCTTTATGTCCACGGGGAAGATGAACTCGACGGTGTGCCCCATTCTCTCAGCCACGTCCCGGCACTTGACAACTGCCATGAGCTGCTCAGAGCTGCTTAATGTCTGTCGATTGACAAAGATGCCTAACTTACTCAAAGCCTTTCACCCTTTTGTCCAGGAGGTCTTGCAGAATTTCCGTTTCATCCTTTGATAACTGCGAATACTTTACAGGGGCCAGCGATGACAGCCGGCAGCCTGAATCGTCCCTGACCAGCACAGTCTCGACGAGGGGCAGCCTGAATGTATCATAGACCTTCTCAGCCAGGGTGCGGGCCGTATCGCAGCAGTTTATGGTCTTGCCGAATATGGAGACGCATTTGGCTACAGAGGCGGAGTCGCTGATCTTCTGGTAGCAGAAGGGATACCTGCCCCGGTTGGTCACATGCTTGATCACCCTTTTGGCCTCCTCCAGGCTTCCAACCAGGAAGTGATCTGAGGGCGTGGAGAAGTAGTTCAATCCGTAGACGATTGCAGGCAGGGAGACGTATTGATAGGATATCGTCCAGTCGCAGACAGGGATGCCTGCCAGCTTTGCCCTCTCCAGGCAAATGGGCACAATGTATGCGTCCAGCACATCGCTGCTGCTGGGCGTGGTCTTGATGCCGTCGTTCTCGTTCTTGACGATGGTGTAGTACGGCTCTGTCTTATAGAAGTAACTCTCGTTAACTATATATTGAGAGTCATCTTCCTTTAAAGTGTACATGATATCCTTTTTGGGAATATGATCTCGTCGTTTGTTCATTCAGATCATCACCGCGTTGCCAGCGCGTGAGAAAATAGACACGATTGGAATTGAGCTATTGCAAAACGGGCTCTCCCCTCTCATTCTGGAGAGGATACAAGTTATAGATGTCCCTCTACGGTGTTTTCTGAGACTACGGTGCCTCTCCGGATCGGATGCAATTTCATCTTCAGAAATTTGAATCCCCTCAAGGCTACTTCCAGGCTGGTAGTATTTATTATTGTCGACATGCCTGGCAGAGATGGAGAACGATTTCAACATCTGTACCCTTCGCCACCCATCATAAATCATGGGGTTTTGTCATTTGCCTCTCCTGTCTACGCGAATAACATCATAGCCTGTCCAGCAAGTCCAGAAGATCGTCAGTGCTCGCAGCAGGAAGGCTGCAGCTGCCGCCAGAGCAGATGTAGGCGGTGGCCCTTCCCTCTAGAGGCTTCATCTCTCTCGTGAACGGAGCGATCTCTTTTATCATCTCTCCCTTCACCAGGAGCACAGAGCAGCTGGGCAGAAAGCGGCTTCTTATGGCCTGGAGCATCTGAATCATATCTGCTCCACCACCCTCTCGGCTTTCATCCTCCTTCCGCCCTTCCAGCAGGGCGACCTCGATCGCAGGCCCTGCTGCCAGGTCCAGGGAGCAGAGCATCATGCTGTGGCCCGCCGCCTGCCCCTGCGCAGCCCGCAGAAGGGCGCGTGCCAGATCCCAGGCCTTCTCCTCCCACTGCGCATCTCCTGAGAGGTGAAAGAGGCGGAGCAGTGTGAGCAGAGCAATCGAGTTTCCTGAGGGGATGGCTCCGTCATAGATGTCTATGCTCCTCACTGGAAGGTCATTTGCATCATCTGCTGAGATGAACAGCAATCCGGATGAGCTGTCCAGGAAACAGTCCATCATGACTGCGCACATCATCAGGGCCTCCTTCAGATACCGAGCATCGAATACGGTTTCGTATAGGTCGATCAGCCCCCAGATGAAAAATGCGTAGTCGTCCAGGTGGGCGCTGATAGCAGCCTCGCCGCGGTAGCGGTGCATCAGCCCCTTTTGCCCTGTTGAGCCGGATTTTTGCGATGGAGTGCTGGTGCCTTCCATGCAGCCGGTCTGCATCTCTCTGAGGATGAAGTCTGCCGCCTTTTTTGCGGCATGAGCATATCTGGGCTCGTCAAATGCCCGGGCGGCTTTGGCAAGGGCGGCTATCATCAGGCCGTTCCAGTCGGTGAGGATCTTGTCGTCCTTCTGGGGTCGAACCCTCTTCTCTCTCGCTGAAAAGAGCCTGGCCCTGATGCCCTCCAGCCGACGGGACAGATCCCTCTCATCGATCTTCATGACTGCTGCCGCGTCTGCCAGGCTCCCAGTTCTGCGGAGGATGTTTCGTCCAGCCTCGAAGTTGCCGTTTTCATGCACATCAAAGAGCCGCAACACGAGCGACATCTCCCCGGCCTCCAGGGCCGCCTTCAGCTCCTCAGCGGTCCAGGTATAGAATCTGCCCTCCATCCCCTCGCTGTCCGCATCCTCGGCGCTGTAAAATCCGCCCTCAGGGCCCGTCATGTCCCGGCATACATAATCCAGAGTCTCCCTGGCCGCTGCCGCATACTCCTCTTTTCCTGTGGCCTGGTAGGCCTCTGTGTAGGCCATGGAGATGAGCGCCTGGTCGTAGAGCATCTTTTCAAAGTGAGGGACAAGCCACTCTGCATCGGTGGAGTACCTATGAAATCCGAATCCGATATGGTCGTATATGCCGCCCCGGCGCATGGCCTGCAAAGTCTCCTCCACCATCTGCAGGGCGAGCTTCTCGCCGCTTCTCTTCCAGTAGCGCAGCAGGAAGAGCAGATTATGGGGTGCGGGAAACTTGGGGGCTCTGCCGAAGCCGCCGTTCTGGGGGTCGTACAGGGATGCCAGGGCATCGTAGCCGCTCTTCAGAAGGCCTTTCAGGCCGGAGGCGTCGGGCTTATGGCCTTTTACATAAGAAGGATATTTCTGCATCTGCCTGATATGGTCGAGTATTCCGTCGGCTGAGAGGGCAATCTCATCTCTATGATTGTCCCAAAGCTCCTTGATCCTGGGGATGATCTCCATCATCCCAGCCTGCCCGAAGCGGCCGCTTTTTGGGATGTATGTGGCTGCGAAGAAGGGCTTCTTGTCCGGCGTCATGATGATGGTCAGAGGCCAGCCGCCTCTGCCGGTCATGGCCGTGGCCGCGCTCATGTAGACCCGATCTATGTCCGGCCTCTCCTCCCTGTCCACCTTTATGCATATGAATGTCTGATTGAGCAGCTTCGCCACCGCCTCATCCTCGAAGGACTCGCGGGCCATGACGTGACACCAGTGGCACGTGGAGTAGCCGATGGAGAGAAAAACGGGCCTGTCCTCCCTCCGCGCGGCGGCGAATGCCTCCTCGCCCCAGGGATGCCAGTCTACAGGATTTCTGGCATGCTGGAGCAGGTAGGGGCTTTTCTCGTAGATGAGGCGGTTTGCAGGAGGCATGCTCCTTGGGCCGGCACTGCCGGTAATCGGATCTTCTGTCATGATTAACGCTCTTCTTATATGTTCCATGATTGTAAACCAATTTAAAACTCCCGGGGGGATTCGGCTGCGTGCCACGTTTTGATCTGCTGACCGCGGAAGCATAAGAAAGTATCATAGCCCCAAAGGCTTATCTCGATGACCGTCTTTGCATTAGAGGGGATTCGAATTTGAGCGAACTGTTTCAGAGCATGACCTTCGAGCAAAAGGTTTCCTATCTCATAGAAAATCTAAAATCGCTTCCAAACGAGCTGGTGGAGGAGGGAATAGATGTGCTGGCAAAAGCAGGCGAGACTGAATATGCTGTGGTTTTAGCCAGGGACCGGGGAATGATAGACAGAGCCATATCTATCCTGATCGAAGCCGGAGACTACCTCTGGGCGGCATTGATCTCCAGGAATGCGGGAAGGCCGGAGCAGTCCGAGAGGATCTATCGAGATGGCCTCAAGTACTACATCGATAGGGAGATGTTTGGAAGGGCCATTTCTGCCGCTTCCGCTCTGGGCCTGCCTGCAGAGGAGATCGACAGCCTCTACCTTCGGGGAATTGAGGCGGAGAGCAGGGGCATCGACCTAAATCATACCAGGGAGATGCTTGAATGCGCCATGCAGTCCCTGGAGATCTCCCTCATCGGCAGGGATGATGAGCTTTCCCTGCAGCTTATGAAGGCCATTCAGGAAGAGAGGGAAAGAGGACCCAGGGGACATAAAAATTGAAAAGATGACGGCCAGGCTTTGCCTACCCGTCCCTCAGCCTGATGTCCAGGGACATCATATCCTCGGCCACAAGAGTTCTCTCGAATATAGACCGGGCCTCACTGAGCAGCACTGATGTATCCTCAGAGTAGCGTGAGCTTATGTGCGTCAAGACCAGCCTTCCCACACTGGCACCCCTGGCTATCTCCGCGGCCTCTGCCGCTGTACTGTGCCTGGTCTCTCTGGCCCACTCTGCCATGTCGCTCGCCAAAGCGCAATCATGGATGAGCAGGTCCGCACCCTCTGCAGCAATCTGAACCGACTTGCAGGGCCTCGTGTCTCCTGTATAGACGATCTTCCTCCCAGGCCGGGGCGGGCCCATAACCTGTTGGGGCAAAACCCTCCTGCCCTCCACTGAAATCTCCTGGCCGTGCTGCAGCCTGCCGAAGAGAGGGCCGGGAGGTATGCCAAGGGAGATTGCAGCATCGCGGTTGAACCTGCCCGGACGGGCATCCTCCTCGAGGGCAAAGCCGATGCTCGGAACGCTGTGATTGGTGGCGATGGCCTTTACGGAATAGCCCTTCATCTTCAATGCGTCCCCCTGCTGCATCTCCACCGCCCGCACTTCGAAGTTCCTGGAGAAATAGCATACCGACTCGAAGCACTCCACCAGGCGGATGGTATGAACCGGACCCGCGATGGTTATAGGCTCCTCGCGCCCCTGGAATGCGAGGGTCTCCAGAAGTCCCGGGATGCCCAGGATGTGATCGGCATGAAGATGGGTGAGGAAGATGTAATTCAGCCGCATCATGCCTGTCTTTGCCCTCATCATCTGCCGTTGCGTGCCCTCTCCGCAGTCGAAGAGCAGCATCTCACCCTCGCGGTTGACCAGCACGGCAGAGGGATTTCTATCCGGAGTGGGCAGCGATCCGGCTGTTCCCAGAAATGTCACATTCAGCATCGTTGGCCTCGCCACATATCTTCGGCGAGAGTTGCCCTCACCCCATATCATCCTTTTGCATCGATGCCTGAAAAACCAAAACATTTATCCGATAAAAGAGATTGCTTGTCTGTGGTGTAGGATATGGATGCGATTACTGTCATTGAATGGCTGCAGAGTCTATTGATACTGGCAATCTTCCTGGGCATAGTGGCGACCAGCTTCAAGGTCTGGCGGTGGAACTATGTGATTCCGCCCAAGTGAGGGCGAATATCTTTTGGATTATCATTTTATTTGCATTTCCGGAGAGGCGGCAAATGGAGAGAGGTAGGCGGATGCTGCACGGCTGCCGGATGGCGTTCCCACAATGGGCCTTGCGGCGGATACCATCCCGGCTACTGCCTGAGCTGTGGTCTGAGTAAAGACATAACCCTCAAGCCGGGCGCTGATGACATAAACTCCGGAGGCCACATCGATGGCATAGTATCCCCCCTCTCCCGTCACCGTGGAGAATCTCCCGCCGTCGCTATTGGTTGCCGTCACTGTCACTCCGGCCAAACCCTCCCCGGTGGCGTCCTGCACCCTTCCCGTCAGGCTGTAGGAGGTGGGATATCCTGCGGAGCTGACCATGACGGTGACATTGTTGCTGGCCTGGCCTCCCAGGAAGAAGCGGTAGAGATGCTGGCCGGCAAAATCGCCATAAGCTCCCTGTATCCTGTACCATCCGGCAGTGACGCTGCTGCTGAAGATCTCCCGGCTGTAATCGTAGAGAACGAAGTTGCCTCTGCCACCTGCCCGAGCCCAGAGCACATAGCTGTCGCCCAGGGAGACTGTTCCCGAGGCCGCCAGATTGCTGCCGCTCTGCACATAGAGCTGATTGGCGGGGCCGGATGATCCTCCTGGAGCAGAAAGGCCTAAAGATGCCGGATCTATCTGCTCCATCTGCAGGCTCGAAGAGGAGAGTCCGGGGGCGGATGCATCCCACCCCGCCGCTCCGGTGTATGGATTGAGATATCCAGGTACGGCCACTGACACCTGACCGTTGCCAGACTCGGCGCTGGAAACAGGCGATCCCATATAGTCGTATCCTCTCTGATCGTAGGCCTTAGAACTACCCATCCCCTGCGAAGAGCAGGGAACGACAATCAGCAACAGCAGCATAAACACCCCCATTAATACAGGGATGATATCGGTCATACCCGCGGGAGGCATTCTCCTTAGAGTTTTACCCATACTGAAAACCCCCAAAATCCCATACACCGCAATGGTCTTAAAGGTTATGACTCGCCGCATGATCGCCGTGATCAGATTTATAAACGAAAAGTGCGTCATGAATGGAAGCGAATGGGAACGGCTGCAATGCAGCCGCAGAATCAATAAATATAAATAACTATAATTGAGTGAGGAATTGCTTAAGTCAGGTATTGGAGGAGATCTATGGGTCATATCAGGTTCGGTGGAGTCTGTTTGCTTCTCCTGGTGATAGCTGCAGCTCTGCCCATTTGTGTACTGGCGCAAAGCCAGCAGGCCGACGCCGGATCAGATTCCGGCAGCGACGCGACAGCCCAGAATGCAGCCGCAAGCATCAGCAGGCCATCCGAAAGCTCAAAGGCAGATACCATTTCAGCCGAAGGCCTGTCAAGAAGGAACGCAGGACTAAAACCACTTGGCTCTTCCAGCCGCTCGACATCGCAGGCCGCATCTGCGCAGAGTTCTGCCGCCACTTCAGCAGAGAGCACAGCGGCAGGCTCCGCCACGGAAAGCACAACCGAGAGCACGGCTGCCGAGAGCACCGCAGCCAGCGCCACAGCTGAGAGCGCTGCAACGGTAAGCTCTACAGAAGTGGAACCAGCCGCAGAAGAAGACACTGTGACACCGGATATGATCCAGACGGAGGAGACGCCAGCCGCCACAACAGAAGAAGCGCCCATAGCTGCTGCCGGGCAGGAGAGCTCTGCCGCAGCAGAGGAAGCGAGCGTCGTGACTCCTCCGGAGGAGGCAGCTTTAGGCACGGCAGTTTCAGGCAATGCCACAGAGGAGGCTGCCGCCGTTGAGAATGCCTCTGAAAATGCCACAGAGGAGGCAGCCGCTGAGAGTGCCTCTGAAAACGCCACAGAGGAGGAGCAGCCAGCTGAAGAAGAAGAGAAAGCAGCTGCAACCAACCGCATCTGGACTGAGGGAGACCCCAGTCCCTACACATGGGACTACAGGATCTTCTCCGGATTCTTCTATGATATGGAGAATGATGTTGGCACAGAAGAGCTGACCATAGAGCTGGACGGAAACAGCAGAACGGTGGATGAAGGAAAGCTGACATACAAAACGACAGCCAAGGAGCTGGACTTCGAATTTGACGACTGGGGTGTCTACCAGGTCATCGGCTTCATGGCGGACAAGTACTTCGCCGGCTACATTACGACCGATGAAACGAAGAGCCTCTTCGACAAGAATATAAGCCTGCTCAATGAGGGCGAGCTGCGAAAGGTGCTGATCGATTCGGATGATGAGAGCACCATACAGAGCGGCTCGGTCCTCTCCCTGGAAGAGGGATATGAGCTGCAGATCAAGCAGGTAGATATCGACGGCAACAAGGTCTACCTGGGCCTCTCCAAGGACGGAGAGGAGATCGACAGCAAGGTGGTCTCTCCCCAGGACAGCCTGAAGAGCAGCACATACGAGTATAAGGTGGATATATCTGGCGAGGATGTGCCCATCATCATGGCTCACGTCTCCAATGTCTTTGCCAGCACCGAATCCAACCTGGTAACTATAGACGGCCTCTTCCAGCTCTCCGATACCTACGCGTCTGTGGAGAGCGGCGACGAGTACGGCAAGATGAAGGTTGAGGGCGTCTCGGATGAGGGCGTGGAAATGGAAAACGACAATACCCTCACCCTTAGGAAGGGCAGCACAACAGAGATCTTCGGAGACGTGTCATTCATAGTGGCGGATGCGGATGAGCTGCGCTTTGCACCGGTGGTAAAGAGGGCCGGTCCCCAGGAGGTAAGGGGCACTGTGATCGATCCGTCTGAGCAAGATTACTTCGAATGGACCCCCTATAACTTTGAGGGCTTCTACTACGATATCGACGAAGACATCGGAACCGAGACGCTAAAGGCCACCATAACCGGCGGCACCAAGATCGAAGAGGGCGATCTGATCTATTCCACCAGCCCATCAGCAGTTGACTTCGAGTTTGAGCCCTGGGGCAAGTACGATGTCATTGGCTTCATGGCTGACAAGTACTTCGCAGGATACAACAACCTGACCAAGTTTGCAGACGAGGCCAGCAGCATCAACGAGGGCGAGCTGCGAAAGGTTCTGATAGATGACGATACCAGCCAGACCATTGCCAGTGGATCGGTCCTCTCCTTAGAGGAAGGCTACGATCTGCGCATCAAGCAGGTGGACATCAACGGAAACAAAGTCTATCTGGCCCTGGCCAAGGACGGCGAGGAGGTGGACAGCAAAGTTGTGACCCCATCCGGCAATCCAGAGGACAGGGGCTCTAGCTACCTGTACAAGGTGGACATAGGCTCAGAGAAGGACGTGCCCATAATCGCCGTGCATCTGGAGAGTGTCTTCAAGAGCACCGAGTCGGACCTGGCCACTGTGGATGCCATATTCCAGGTATCCGACAGCCCGGAGTCTGTGGAGGAGGGCGAGCTGCATGGCAAGATGAAGGTCGAATCCCTTGGCGATGACGGCATCCTGATGGAAAACGACGGCTCAATCACCCTCTCCAGGGACAGAACCATTGAGGTCATGGATAATCTCAAGTTCAAGGTCGCAGACAGCAACAAGAGGCTCACGGCTCCTATAGCCATGAAGGCTGGAGAGGGCGCTGACATGACCCTCACCATTCCGGCGGCAGTCGTCGACAATCCTGTTACCTTCACCGTCAAGTACGGCATTAATCCACTCGCCGGGGTTAAGATATCAGTTAACTCAACACCGATCGGAACTACGGATGCCACCGGCTCGCTCACCTATACTCCGGACAAGGTTGGCACTTATTCGGTGCTGGCCAAGAAGACGGGCTACAACGACGGGACGGGAATCCTCGTCGTAAGGACGGCTGAAGAGGCATCGAAGATGGCGGCATACGAGCAGGCCAATGCCACTTTAACCGGAAGGCTTACCATCAATGCCCCGGCCGAGGTGGTAAAGGGAGAGAACTTCCTGATAACCGTGGTGGAGGGCGTCAACCAGACGCCTGTAGAGGGAGCAGCCCTTTACCTGGACAGCGAGAGCATCGGAAGTACGGGGGTCCAGGGATCGTTAACCTACGCCGCCAACATCACAGGCAAGCACACCCTCAGGGCGGAGAAAGAGGGCTTCGATCCGGCCAGCCGGGATATCAGCATCAGATCTTCCCTGCAGGTCACGGGCCTCACCCTGCCGGAGAAGGCCTATGCCGGATCGGAGATGACGATCACAGCCACTGTGGAGAATACAGGAAGCCGGGAGGACACTCGCCTGCTGGATCTGCTGGTCAACGACACAGTGGCAGCCAGCAAGAACGCCACCCTTAAAGGCGGAGAGAACACGACCATCAGCTTTACCTACAAGCCCGTGGCGACTGGTCTGACCAGATTCTCAGTTGATGAGCAGAGCAAGAGCATCAATGTGGAAAAGGCAGAGAGCAAAACCTGGCTCATCGCTCTGATACTGGTGCTTCTCATCGCCATCGGAGCTGGATACTATCTTTACAGCAAAGGGGAGCTGGACAGTCTACAGAAGCAGATCAAGGATATGATGCATAGGCAGTGAGATAGGCAGTGAGGCCGGCTGCCTCATCATATTTTTTTATCAACCAATACGCACTTTTCATTTCCGGAACCTAAAAGAGAGGAGCCTAGCGAAGTTGAAGATACTTCTCATGGGAAATCCAAATGTGGGAAAGAGCGTCATCTTCTCCCGGCTGACGGGAATCGATGTCATCTCCGCCAATTATCCCGGCACCACTGTGGAGTACACGGAGGGTAGGATGAAGCTATCAGAGGAGATAGCCACAGTGGTGGACGCTCCCGGCATCTACTCCCTTGACCCATCATCCAAGGTGGAGGAGGTGAGCAGCGAGATATTCTCCCTCGGGGCGGATGTGGTGGTCAATGTGATCGACGCCACCAACCTGGAAAGAAACCTCAACCTCACACTGCAGATACTGGAGAGAGGCCTGCCTACGGTCGTCGCCCTGAACCTATGGGATGCGGCCAAAAAAAAGGGAATCGAGATAGATGTCCAGGCCCTGGAGGAGCTGCTGGGCGTCTCAGTGATTCCGACGGTGGCGGTGAGCGGCCAGGGTATCCGCGACCTGGTGGCTGCCATATCTTCGGCCAGGACGCCGCCTCCTATGCACCTGGAGGGCCCTGACCAGAGGTGGGCGCGCATCGGAGAGATAGCCTCCCGCGCTCAGAAGGTTCATCACCGCCACCCCTCCCTCTTCGATAAGCTGGAGGACATCTCCATCAAGCCCCTCACAGGAATTCCCATGGCCGTCCTGGTGCTCTATCTCTCATTCAGCCTGGTGATAGAGGCGGGAGAGCTGCTGATAGAGGATGTCACCGATCCCATATTCCTGGCCTACTCATATTTCATCACCGGCATCGTGGAAAGCCATATCAGCTCCGCCCTCATGCGCGAGATTCTCATAGGCAGCTCTCCGGAGCTTCTTAAGTCCTTCGGAATTCTCACCACCGGCCTGTACATTCCACTGGGCATTGTCCTGCCTTTCCTCATACCATTCTACCTGGTGCTGGGAGTGCTGGAGGACATCGGCTACCTGCCCAGGCTGAGCGTGATTCTTGATGCCTTCATGCACAGGATCGGCCTGCACGGTGCGGCCATACTGCCCTGCGTACTGGGCATGGGCTGCAGCGTGCCGGCTGTCCTCTCCGTGCGCATACTGGAATCGCCCAAGCAGAGGTACCTGGCGGCCACGCTCATGACCATGGCCATCCCCTGCGCCTCGCAGACGGCCATGATCTTCGGAATGCTGGCACCCTATGGCCTCGGCTATATTCTGGCAGTCTACGCCTCCCTGTTCTTTGCATTTGCAGCTACCGGCATCCTCCTGCACAGGATCATAGGCGGAGAGTCGCCAGAGATATTTTTGGAGATCCCGCCCTACCGGATGCCGGACATAAGCTCTCTCCTCAAAAAGACATTCATCCGCATCCGCGAATTTCTGAAAGAGGCTGTGCCCTACATAGCTCTCGGCATGCTGGCCATGAACTTCTTTTACCTCTCAGGGCTGATGCATACGATCGGAGAGACAATGCGGCCGGTTGTCTCCGGCCTCTTGGGCCTGCCCAGCGATGCAGCCACAGCCCTGATCATCGGCTTTCTGAGAAAGGATGTGGGGATCGGCATGTTCGCCCCGCTGGATATGACCGGTGTGCAGCTTGTGATCGCCTCAGTGGTGCTGGCCATGTACTTTCCCTGCATAGCCACATTCATGGTCATGCTGAGAGAGCTGGGCATGATGGGCACCATCAAGTCGGTGGCTTTGCGTCTGGTAGCCGCCCTGCTGCTGGGAACGGCACTTCACATCATCTTGGCATAATGTAACAAAGTTTTGAGGTAACACACTTCCTTTGCCTCCCCCACCAGAAAACAGTGCAAAAATTTATCTCCCAAAGCATAGGACGCACCTTCCCTCATTCCGGCAGATCCTCTGCTCCCTATCAAATTTTATGCTGCTTTGCGTTCCCTTTTCCGCATCAGAGTCGAACTCGCTGGCCCATGTGGAGTTCTCCACCAGGCAGATGAGGTCGCTCACCCGGTCCGAGAGGCTCTCCCGCCCCGATTTGACCATGATGTCATGCCAGGGGCAGCTTTTGACAATCACTGCAAAGCCCTCCTGCCTCTCCTGCATCTCGAAAGAAAAGCCCTCCAGTGTCATGCGCACTGTGAGGGCTCTTTTCAGATCCGCGAGCCCATCTTTCAGGTTCAGCATGCCCTTCAATGTGCGGGCCTGGATCTTTGGCAGGACCCTCCAGACCGCCTCATCCAGCTTCAGGGCCTGGTCGAATCCGAGGGCCTCCTCTACCTTCATGAACCACAGCCCATCCACTGCCGTGTATGAGCGGCGGAAGTACTCGCTCTTCTGTGCCTCGCTGAGTGGCGAGTTCTCTTTTATGCTCATAATCCTCCTTCTGCTCGCCGGGATGCAATCGTCTGTCTGGACTTGCCGGTGCCCTCTCTCTTTCGGGCCGCCTTGATGAGTGCCCTGCAGGACTGCATTGAGAGAAGGCACCTGTTTGCCTTCTCCCGCAGGAGGGCCGCCTCTCTGCCCGCACCTTCCTTCTCCAGATCCAGTGCCCGCCTCTGGTAGATCTTCTGGGCGGCCATATAAGCCTTGAGGGCTCTTTTGCTGCTCACCTCTCCGGCGCCAGCTTTAGCCAGAGCTACATGGGCGTAGGCCAGGTCCCGCATTATATCTGCATGGTCGATGGGGTGCGCCTCCAGCGTATAATAATCGAGGGCTAGATGGTAGGACTCTATGGCCTTTTCGCAGCATTCTGCAGCCTCCGCTCCCCCCTTCATCTCTGCGAGGGTGATGAGGCTGTAGCCCAGGCTCTTTCTGGCATCGGCGTGCTCCGCAGGGCAGCGGTCTTCGTAGATGGATATGGCCGCCCGGCAGGCTGTGATTGCCTTGCTGCAGTTGACAGGTCCGTCCTTCACATCAGCGAGGGCAGAGTAGGCCGCCCAGAGCAGCATCTGCGTCTCGGCATGCTCGAGTGGGTATCTTGCAGAATCAAAGAGGCGCAGGGCTTCATTTGCCGCTGAGATGGCGGACCTGCAGTCCTCGGCCTTGGCCTGAGCTGAGAGCTCCATCTCTGCCATCATGCTGGCGGTGATGGCCAGGTCCTTGCAGCATGAGGCTATCAGATCCTGCCTGCCGCAGGCCCGCAGAGCCCTCAGACGTGCCCGGCAGGCATCGAGGGCCAGGGCGCAGTTCTCAGCCGGCAGCTCGTAATCGGCTAATGTGAGATGGGCCAGCCACAAAGTGCCCTGGGCCTCGGCGTAGTCTTCCGGGCTCTCATCGAGGGTGAAGACTGAGAGCGCCTCTTCCGCAGCCCGGATGGCCTTCAGGCAGCTATTGGGATCATCTCCGCCCCCCAAGGCCAGATAGACATTCGCCAGGTTGCTCTGGGTGGTGGCGTACTGCCTGGGGTGGCTCTCTTTGCAGTAGATCTGCAGGGCGCGGGTGAAGGCCTCATGTGCCTTTTGCAGATTCCCTGCTGCCTCATCCCGGAACTCGGATACATCTCTTGCCTCCCCTTCGCATTCAGAAAGGGCAAAGTAGGCGTCTCCCAGGTTGTTCTCTGTGGCTGCATAGGCCAGAGGATGCTCCTCTGCTGTCCTGTAGATGAGGGCCTCCTCGCAGGCGGCTATGGCCATGCGGCAGTACCAAGCCCGGCTTTCGGATGCGGCCTCATCCATGTCTCCTCTTCCGCACTCAGAGCTGTCCTCCGGACTCTCGTCAGCCCCGCCTCCTTCTCCATCCGCTATTTCCGCCAGGGAGAGATAGGCTATGGCAAGATTGTTCTGCATGGATGCATACTGCTGGGGATGGCTGTCTGCAGTGTAGACCTGCAGGGCCTCATGGATTGCATCAATGGCTTTTTTGCAGTCATCCCTGCGTTTTGCCAGCATCAGATAGGAGCTTGCCAGTTCGGCCATCAGCCCTGCATATTGTAGAGGGCTCCTCTCTTTGGAGCAGAGGCGGAGGGCCTCCTGGCAGGCAGTGGCCGCCCGGGCTGCATTCTCCATTCTGTCCTCCGTCTCGGCAAGCCTGCGGCGGGAACGGGCGAGCCCCTCCTGAATGCAGAGGCACTCCTGAGGAGAGGAGTAGGAGAGGGCCTGCTCCCAGCAGGATACGGCTCTTCTCAGGCACCGCGCCCCGGCGCAGGCGGCATAGGCAAATCCGAGGCCCCGCATGGTCCTAGCCCATAAGATGGGATGGCTGTCGGCTGTGTAGGCCTGCAAGGCCCTCTCGTAGCATGAGACGGCCCGCTCTGCGACCTGCTGGTCTCTCCTGTATCCGAGCATCTCCAGGCAGCTGTCTCCGAGCTTTCTGTATATGTTGCTCCTCTGCAGGCTGTCCATATCAAATCCCAGCATCCTCTCAAGTACCTGCTGGGCCTTTTCGATCTGGGCCAGCTCACTCGAAGGCGACGGCAATGCCCTGCCCTCCCAAAAAAGATCCTCCCGACATCAGCACTTATACACCCTGCCTTCCTGGGCTTGTGCTATGGGATGAACGCGCAGATACTTCTAGCCTTCGGCCTGAGCAGAGCAGCCACGTTTTCGCCACAAAGACACAGAGTGCACAAAGGATTCTCAAAAATTCAGGCCTATAAGCGATGCACGATATAAAATAGGGAGAGGCAAATAAAAAAAGAGATGGATTTGGCACTAAACCCCTGGCAGGTACTGGCCGCCTATCTCCGGATCCCAATATGGGTTTGTTGTCAGATCTCCCGGCAATAGATTCATATCATTTGTGATATACGTCGGCCCCTTGGCAGTTCCGCCGTCAATCTCATGCACTATGCCGCCTGTCGCATTTGTCGTGTTGACGATCAGGATGGGCTTTGTGAGGTCCGTTGGAGTGGTTATCTTCTGCATTAGCATCGTGGGCACCTCTCCGAAGTTCTTCCTGACCCAGGCATTGTAGCTGTCCACCTGAGAGTTGAACTCATTGATGTTCTCTCCGTTCTGGGCCTTCTCGTAGGCCTGCCCCAGCTTGAAGCCGATGCTCAGGCCTTCCATCGCTCCCTGCTGCCAGTCTGTGTAGCTTTGGGCTGCCACCACGCCTACCAGACATATCAATAAGACAATATGCTTCATATTCATCCTTCAATCACCTCTTCTAAATCCAGTTTGCTGCCAGGAAATACGGATTCCTGCAAGGCTTTCAGCGGAATATCGCCGGCAGAGTATAGGGCTTCTCTGTTGCATTCGTCGGCGGAGACTCGATTGTGGGGCTGTCCGTATAGACCGGCTCCTGTTTAAGCGGATCGATGTAGAAGTACTTCACCTCGCCTGTTTTGGGGATGGTATACGTGTATATCGTCCTTCCAGTGTATGTATCAACTCCCGCCACTTTTATCGCGCCGCCGCTCAGATTGAGGGCGTTCAGTGTATTGAGCGGGTCGTCTGCCAGCTTTCCGTCCACGAGGAGGCTGCCTTTAGGGGCATTGCCCCAGCTCCACAGGCCGCCGCTATTGTTGCTCGTATCGGTCTGTGAGAAGTTGAGGGACTTCAATGCATTTCTGCCGAACTCACCACCCACATCCTGAAATCCGCCCGTGCTCTGAGCCGAGATGATCATCGTAAATGCCAATATAACTGCAAACGCAGCCTTCATACTGACCCCACCGGAGCTAACATATCGTCCGTACCATAAAAGCCTTTCTGCCGATGGGCCTAAGGCCAGGGATATGCCGAGGTGAATATGGGCGGGAGGGAGAACCCGCTGCCGCTGGCTGTTGTGTTGACAGGCGAAAGGGGAGTGAAGCTGGCGTAGTAGGGCACTCCAGTCTGCGGGTCGAAGTAGACGTAGACCAGCTTTCTCGTGCTGGAATCGATATATGTGTAATAGGACCGGCCGCTGCTGTCCACGTATGTCTGGACAGGCTCGCCCGTCTCCGCATCTGTGTATGTTGCGCCGGATGAGCCTATGCCGTAGGGGTCCACAAAGACGTCGTCCAGCCAGTTTCTGGTGATATTGAGCCTCTTCATGGTGTACCTGGGATCGCCGATGAGATTTCCGTCGACCACAATCGTCCCCTTGGGTGAGCTTCCCCAGCTCCATAGGCCGCCGTCCTCCTTCTCCGCTGCGTCGGATGCGCTATCCCCAGCACCCTGCATTTTGCTGATTATGCTCCTGCCATAGTCTCCGCCCACGCTGGTAAAACGGCTGGAGCTTTCGGCACAGCAGCCCGCAACCAATACCGCTACAATCAATACTGCAAATGCAGCCTTCATACCAACCCCATTGCCTTAAAAGGCAGTCGGAGAAATAAAAGGCTTTCGCACCTGCTCACAGCCCTATCCACGGCTCATTCTGGCCTGCGACCGTCTGGCTGCCTGCCAGCAAAAGTATGACATCCAGTGGCTTTGTATCCGATGTGACCTCTTTGCCTGTGCTGGGGTCCACATAGACATAGACCAGCCGCCCAGTCCGGGAATCGGTATATGTGTAGTAGGTAAAGAAGGCCTTGCCCGTAGCAGGGCTGAGGAATACATAGTACATCCTCCCGCTGACCGGGTCTGAGTAGACCTCCATGGGAAGGCCGGTCGCCGAATCTGTGTATGTCTCGTCCAGCCAGTTGCTTGAGAGGTTATAGATCGACCGGAGATAGTTGGGATCTGTGACAAGCTCTCCATCCACTATTCTGCTGCCCCTCGGAGCGCCTCCCCAGCTCCACAGGTCGCTGGCGTTGCTGCTGCCGGCGGCGGCAGGGGAGGGCATCTGATTGACAATTCCTGAATTGTTGAGCCAGTCTCTGGCAAACTGGCCGCTCACGCTCTGATAGTCAGGGGCGTCCTGGGCTGAGGAGAAGCCTGCCAGAATTAATAATATTATAACAGTCCTTGCCATCGCCGGCGTTGCCACCCCTCTCGTCATCCCTATCCGACCTGTTTTATTTCATTCTATCTTTCTTGCCGCAACCTCTATGGCCCGCATGACGCTGTCCTTGGGGATGATGGTTGCCACTGGAATTGAGAGGAGCTTCTCCACAGTGGGGCTGACTATGGGCGCGCAGACCAGGGCCGATGCCCCATCCCTCTCTGCCCTTACGGCTGCGATGATGGCCTCCTCAATGGTGGTGGCAGAGTATTCGTGCAGGGTTAGCATCTTCTCGCCTATCTTCATCTTTTTCTCGTATATCTTATCCAGAACTGGGCGGGCGGCGATGATTGCTATGAAATTGCCCTCAGAGCCCTCCAGCTGGCGGACCGTCTTCACAATCTGGCGCAGGGTGGTGATATTCGGCTCCCTGTGGCCTGAGAGGATCTTGTAGAGTGTGCTCTGGGGAATTCCCGAGGCTTTGGAAAAATCGCGGGCGGAGAGGCCCAGCTCCCCTAAAACCTCCCTGAGTGTCTGCCGCAGGCTCTCGTCCGACTGGATGGCAGCCCTCATCAGCCTCTCAACATTTGGCATGCCACCGGATAAGGCGTTATAGATATTTGTACTTTTGGGTCATAAAGGGAAAAATGCCGGAATGGACTATGCCCCTGGCCGAAGCGATAAAAAGCCCTCATGACCAGACCCAATCGTACCTTCTGCCATACTGATTTTCACAATAAGGAAACAATTTGTCACCAGACAGAAAACATTATATTCTCCATTCAGGAAATCAGTTTTCATGGGCGAATATCTGCTGAGATGCGTGAGAGACGGATCTGTGCAGCCTCCCTACTCATTGAGCTGCCCCAAAGACGGCTCGCTGCTCCGCGCCTTCTACCAGGCAAAGCAGCTTCGGATTAAAGAGGCCCCAGGCATCTGGAGGTTTATGGACTGGCTTCCGGTGCACGGCATCATAGATGGGGCAGGCGGAGCACCGGTCACATACAAAAGCAGCGGCCTGGCTGCGGAGCTGGGCCTCGAATGCCTTTACATCAGCTACAGCGGCTACTGGCCGGAGCGGGGCGCCCAAATGCCCACCTGCAGCTTCAAGGACCTGGAGGCGGCCCCCACGATGCAGATGCTGAGGGAGAGAGGCAAGCAGCCGACGCTGGTGGTGGCCTCGGCAGGCAACACAGCCCGCGCATTTGCCCACATGGCATCCATCTCCGGCCAGCCAACAGTCCTGTTCGTTCCTGAGAGGTCGCTCTCCAGGATGTGGCTGACGGAACAGCCAGGGCCTGTGAAGCTGATCGCCGTTAAGGGAGACTACTACGATGCCATAGAGGTGGCAGAGAAGGTGCAGTCGCTCCCAGGCTATGTAGCCGAGGGCGGGGCCAGGAACATCGCCCGCAGGGATGGAATGGGCACAGTGGTGCTTGATGCAGCGCTGGCTATTGGCCGCATTCCGGGCCACTACTTCCAGGCGGTAGGAAGCGGCACTGGCGGCATATCCGCCTGGGAGGCTGCCATGCGGCTTTTAGATGACGGCCGCTTCGGCTCCCACATGCTCAGGCTGCACCTCGCACAGAGTCTTCCCAATGCGCCCATTTACTTTTCCTGGAGGGGAGTAGATCCCGCCCCCCCAAGCCCGCAGGTATTCGATGATGTACTATTCAACCGAAAGCCCCCTTATGCCGTTTCAGGAGGGGTGAAAGACGCCCTCCTGGCGACGAACGGAGAGGTCTACGGAATCACAGAGGGGGAGGCGGAGCAGGCCAAAAAGCTCTTTGAGGAGAGCGAGGGGATCGACATTCTCAACGCCCCGGCTGTGGCAGTGGCAGCGCTGCAGCAGGCGGTGGCATCAGGGGAGGTCTGCAGCAAAGACACAATCCTTCTCAACATCACAGGCGGCGGAGCAGCCAGGATCAAAGAGGATCACGTCCTGCATATGCTGCAGCCGGACCTGATAGTATCCCGGGGAGGCTGGGAGAGGGCAGTATCTTTCCTGGAGGGCAGTTCATGAGCCAGAATACATATGAGATCATAAAGCCCCTGACACTGACAATTCAGGGAGGCGTCGACAAGGACGGCCGCCCTGATGCAGTCTCGGAGATCGAGATATCCAGGGGGGAGATAATAGGGATAGTTGGGCCCACTGGCTCAGGCAAGAGCACTCTCATCGCAGACATCGAGCAGTTTGCCTGGGCGGACACCCCGTCCGGCCGGAGGATTCTCATCAACGGCATGCCTCCTGCGGCGGAGCTGCGGTGCGACCCCAGAAAGAAGCTGGTGGCCCAGCTCTCCCAGAATATGCATTTCCTCGCTGACATGTCTGTATGCGAGTTTTTGAGGATGCACGCCAAATCGAGAGGCAAAGACCCGGATCTCGCTGAGAGGGTAATTGCCATCGCCAACACCCTCACAGGAGAGCCGGTCGAGCCCTCCTTCCAGCTAACCATCCTCAGCGGTGGCCAGTCCCGGGCCCTCATGGCTGCGGACATCGCAGTGATCAGCGACTCGCCAATTGTGCTCATAGACGAGATCGAAAACGCCGGCATCAAAAAGCAGGAGGCTCTGCGCCTGCTCTCAGGCGAGGGAAAGATCGTTGTGGTGGTGACGCACGATCCCATGCTTGCCCTCATGGCCTGCCGGCGCATAGTCATGAAGAACGGAGGCATAACCAGGGTCATCAGCACCAGCGATGAGGAGCAGAGGGTCTTCAAGGACATCGAGAGGGTGGACGGCTGGCTGGCAGGGCTGCGGGAGACCATACGCGAAGGTGAGGCCATCGGAGAGACGGCGGCAGGAGATGTTACCGCTTGAAGATGGTGGTGGCTGCCGGAACACCCGGCGCTGGCAAGACCTCGGTGCTCATGCATGCCGTGCGGGAGCTGCTCCGGGCCGGGCGGCATCCGGCGCTGGTCAAGATCGACTGCATGTGGACTGAGGACGACGCCCGGTTCAAGCGGCTGGCAGTGCCTGTAGCTGTGGGCCTATCGAGGGACATGTGCCCGGACCACTACGCCATCTACAACTTCGATGAGATGCTCGAGTGGGCCGGAGCACAGGGGGCTGACATACTGCTCAACGAGACTGCAGGGCTCTGCCTGCGCTGCGCCCCGTATCCGGATAAAGCCCTTGCCATCTGCGTGATAGATGTCACCACCGGCCCAAACAGCCCTCTCAAGGTGGGGCCGCTGCTCACGACCGCCGATGCCGCAGTCATGACCAAAGGGGACCTCGTCTCCCAGGCTGAGAGGGAGGTCTTCAGGGAGCGGATTTTGGAGGTCAATTCCGGCTGCCGCATCATCGAGGCCAACGGCCTCTCAGGCAAGGGATCTGCTGAGCTGGCGGAGCTGATGGCAGGCTGGCCGGATCTCTCCGGGGAGATGGTCCTGAGGCACAATCCGCCCCTGGCCGTCTGCACCCTCTGCACAGGGGAGCTGAGGGTCTCCAGGGAGCACCACCGGGGAGTGCTGCGCCACCTGGACGGATTCATGGAGTACACCGGCGAATAAAAAAGGATGGATATAAAGCATGAAGCAGATCGAAAGGCTCCTGCCCGGCTACAACTGCGGGGAGTGCGGCCTGTCAAGCTGCCGGGAGTTTGCAGCCAGGCTGGTGGACGTGGCAGGGCTCGAGAGGTGCCCCATTCTCAGGCAGGAGAGGTTCTCCGGCCGGGCTGAGGAGATCGCAGCCCTTTTAGCCTGCTCTGAAAAGGAGGAGGAGATCGTGGGCGTCCTGGACGGGCTGCATGCGGACTTCGCCCTGGCGCCGCTATCCGGCGAGCCCTCCTGCCGGGAGGACCTCCACCCGTTCAATGCCGGGGCGCAGCTGAAAGAGGGAGAGATCTTTCGCTACCGGCCTTTGGGCTGCCCCATCACCCACTTCGCCCGGGTCCTGAAGAGCGACAGGGGCATCATCACAGTTCACCTGGTGGGTCCGGTGCATCTCCTGCATGGCCTGCCAGCTCCGCAGGACATAGGCATCTGCCTTGTGGCCGCCTTCGAGGGGACGGTCAGCCGTGGCAGAAGGCCGGATGTGGGTGAGACTGTGCGATTTCTGCCCGAGCACTGCATGATGCAGAAGGTCCACTCCGGAGTGGTGGTGCACTCGGAGGGGCAGATGGTGAGAGTCGAGGGGATAGATCTGAAGGTGTGGTAAGGGGATTTATGCCACATTCCCTCCTCTATTGATATGGATCGAAAGTGTTAAGGGCCACGCAGTGCAAGGGGGGCGCATGGATTTTGCATTCTTTCCCGCCATCGATCTGCGCGGCGGCAAGCGCGTGCAGCTTGTAGGCGGCGTTCCCGGCACAGAGGTGGTGGCCCTGGACGATCCCCTGGCCCAGGCTGAGCGCTGGGTCGAGCAGGGCAGCCTGGCCGAGGTCATGGTGAGAAGGCTGAAGGACGGGGATGGGGAGATCAAGCCGCTGCTCTCAGAGATGCAGTGGTGCCTTAAGGAGAACCGGCCCTTCCTGGCTGAGGCTGGAAGATGCGGGTAAAGGGCGGAGTACACGGGAAAAATACATCTGATCATCAATGCGCACATTCATCATTGTGGGCCACAAGGCCACCACATCACCCGACTTCTCTTTGGAGGACATCCCGGGCACGTCCGGGCGACTGGACATACTCTGCCGGGCAGTCACCGCTGCCTTCGTCCTATCCCACGGCATCAGAAAGGACGTCTGTGTCTACTTAATTCTCCTGGGCGGGCAGGAGCCGAAGACCATCCGGCTCTGCGGAGAGA
>JAGPMN010000019.1 GCA_018052825.1 Methanothrix sp. | reverse complement strand
GCTGTCGAAGAACAACCGAAAAAGATGGTTAATCAAGGAAATTTGGCGTCTGAAGAGCGGAAAAATGGTTGAATCGTTGGCCGAGCCGTATATCTGATAGGAGACCTGATGTAATTAGGAATCCTCGTAAGAAGGAGAATATATGTATTTGGTTAGAACCGCCATACTTAAAAGCGGAATTGAGGGCGATGGAACTTTTGCTGGGGAATTTATCCCCAAAGGAACGATAGTATATTTTTATAGTAGTGATGATACTTTTGTTCCATTAGATAGCCTTTTATTTTCATCTGAAGCTGAGAAAAATAGGTTTTTTAAATATCATGTTCAAGATGAAGCTGGCAATTGGCTGGTTAAAGAGGATAAAATCAACCACAGTTGCGATGCTAATATCCTTTCTATATATGTCGACGGCATCTACTGCGATATTGCCGTAAGAGACATTGCGGAAGGCGAAGAGATCACCATCGATTATGGATTATTCTACAGCTCATTTCCACAGAACGAGGAATGCAATTGCGGTGCATCGATTTGCCGGAAGAGGATCACTTCTGGCATATCGATGGATATTAAAACTTTAGATCTATGGTGTTCTCGAATCTCTGATGCAATAAGCCATATTTTTGAAGTTAAACAGAACTTATTTAATGTGGATGACGGGAAAGCCAGAGAACTGACAGCAGCAATAAAGACAAAATCCAGTCCCAGAATTTTCCGGCATGTCAAATTTTCTTTGATCTCAGAGGATAGCGCTTAAGGGTAATTGAATCTGGACCGCTTTTGTATCGGATCTCTTTTTCCAGGAAGTTCTAAGACAGATGCTGCCTGAAATACGATCAGGATATATAAATGCCGAACATTTGGGACTCTATACTGCGATAGAGAGGTCGCAATAGGAGCAGAAAAAAAGAACCATCCAACCCCCATTCGCTGGGCGCGGGGCTGCAGTCTGCGCCCGCATCTACACTATATCGCAGACGAAGAACATCTTCCCTACATCGCGAATGGGCTTGGTTTCAATTCCCAGCTCCAGGGGCTTCACCTCTACATGCTCGGGATCGAAGATATCAATTCCGCCTGCCACCTCTCCGATCTTGTATGAGCCGCTCTCCTCTCCGGCAACCTGAGCGGAGGACGCTCCTGCCGCAACCAGGGGAGCGACTCCTGCCATCTGGCTGATGGGCAGGCTGGATATCTGCCGGCCGTTTACGGTGCTCAGATTCTGGGGGCCTTCTGTTGCTCCGGGGTTGCCCACGGGGACGGGGGAGACGGCTGCCGCTGGAGCAGTGGTATTGTTCTGCAGGGTGCTGTTTGATATTGTGCTGTTCAGGCTGGCATTGCTCTCCTGGGCCGGGACGGCCCGGGCTGCCACCAGGAGCAGAACCAGAATGCCTGCTAAATATAGCTTATTCATGTCGATCGTCCAGAGGGACGGCCTGAAAGGATATCAATTTAACCTATCACACCCTTGCACAGCTCCCCGCTCTCCATATCCTCCCTGAAGAAGTCCTTCGCACTCCTCCGCCCAAGCGCAATGTCCAGCTTCCTTCTGGCGTAGAAGGGAGCTAGCCTCTTCATCTCCCCGGCGAACCATCTTGGATAGAGCTTCTTGACCTTGGTGTACCTCATCCACTCCAGATCATAGTATCGGGCGTTCATCTGCCAGGTGATGTACTGCACCTGCTCCTCTGAGAGGTGGCGGGTCTTCAGGTTGGCATGCAGCCCGTCGTACCTGGTAAAGTCGCTATTGGTGACGAGCCCCATCTCCTCCAGCTCCGCCCGCATCTGGGTCTTGGGATAGGGCGTGGATATGTAGAATATGGGAAAGTCCACCTTTAGCCTTCGCGCCAGACGGAAATTATCCCACAGATCCTCCTCGTCGTCATCCGGATTTCCTCCGATGAGGCCCGTGGAGACGATGATGTCGTTGTCGTGCAGATATTGAACCGCCTTTTCTGCATCATCGGACATCCTGCCCTTGCCCAGGAACTCAAGGTTCCTCCTGTTGACGCTCTCCACGCCCAAAAAGACGCCGTCAAATCCCGCCTCGCCCATCTTGTCCACCAGTGCCCGGCTGGAGGCGATGCCTGAGGCTGAGGCCTGGGTCTTGTACCGCAGGTGAGTGAGTCCGGCATCGATTATGGCCTGGCAGAGCCTCTCCAGCCTGCGTGGATTGAGGGTGATGTTGTCGTCAGGGAAGAATATGGAGCGAGCCTCGTGCTCCTCAGCATCCCTGATGTCCTCTATCACCCGCTCTAAAGGGAAGGCCCGGAAATGCCGGCCGTACATGAGATTGATGGAGCAGAACTTGCAGCCCTGGGTGCAGCCCCGGCTGGTCTCCACGCAGTCTATGGGCACATCGAAGCTGTAGAAGCCCCTGGTGATGAGCCGGGCATCACGGTTTGGCATGCGGATATCCTCCACATCGAGCAGCGGCCTTGGGGGATTGTGAACCATCCGTCCGAGGCTCCTGGAGTGATAGCTGAGCCCCAAAATCCCCTTTGGGCTCTTATCCTCTACCAGGGCTGATACGAGCTCTCTGAAGGTTGCCTCTCCTTCGCCCCGCACTATGAAGTCTATGAGGGAGGCATCAGCTCCGGCCCCAATCTCCTCTGCAGCAAGTGTCGGGTGATAGCCGCCGAAGACTGTAGTCGCCCCGGCCTCCTTGGCCATGCCAGCCAGGACAAGAGCCTCTTGATACTGAAAGCTCATGGCGGTGAAGCCAACCAGATCATAGCCGTTTAGCACCTTCCTGACGTAATCCCTGTGATCTTTGAGGCCGTGAATGTCTGCCACATGCACAGTGCAGAGGTCCTGGACATGCGCTGCCAGTGAGGCGAGGCCCAGATTGGGCACGCGGGCTATGCGGTCGAAATCAAGCTGCACCACGGGAGATGATAGCAGGAGTACCTTCATTTTGGCTCTCTTTTCAGCTCTCGCCGAGGGGGAGGAGCCTCAGCCCGGCATTCCAGTCGAACTTATTGGCCCTGTTGACATAGGCGGCCACCTCTTTTACCCCCGTCCAGCCGGCGTAGCGGTAGGCATTTTTCCAGACCCGGCTTGATGTGCGAACAGGCGCGTACCAGGGATGAACCTGCTTGAAGGACCAGTCCAGTATCCCGGGAAACTCCTCAGGCTTGATGCGCGGATGATTCCAGACCATATGCTTTCCATCGTAATTGTGATAGTCCTTATCCCAGATGCCGTACTTCTCCTCGATCTCCTTCCACATGGGCGTCTGGGGCAGGGGAGTGACGACGCAGATCTGTGTTATGTCCAGCTTCAGGGCAGCCAGCTTCTTGATGTCCTCGCGCAGGCTCTCCTTTGTATCCTCCTCAAAGCCGATCATGTAGTAGCCCACTGTGCCCAGGCCCCTTCTCTGCAGCATGTGCAGGGTCTCCAGGATGTCCTCAGTTCCTTCCTTCTTCTTTATGGCGTCCAGGCGCTCCTGGTGCAGGTTTTCTATGCCTATGGCAGCTCCTCCAAATCCAGACACCTTCCTGCCGTTCGTCACCCTCATCTCCATCCATTCGTCGATCTTGCCCCGCAGATAATCAGCCCGGGCCATGCATCCCCAGACCATCTCGTATCTGTTCAAAAGCTCGACCACCTGGTCGGCATGCCGCCGATTGCATCCGAAGTTCTCATCCTCTATAACCACCACATTGATGTTGTGCTTCTTGTAGTAGGCCAGCACCCTCTCGATGCTTTTTAAGGGGATGATATTGGGCTTATTGCAGAAGACCGGCGTCTGGCAGAAATTGCATCCCACAGGACAGCCGCGGGTGGTGAACATTACGCCGAAAACGTTCAGCTTGATATTGAAGGGCGTATTGAGGTATTCGATAAGCGGAGGATGAATTATGTCCTTGACCTCCCTGCCGAAGTATGGGGCCAGCTCCCTCTCTGAATAGCCGACGAAGATCCTGTCGAACTTATCATGCACTGCCGTGGTCAGAGCACCGTAATTGCCCGCCCAGACCTCCTTCACACCAGCAGTCCGGGCAGCGTCCACCATCTCCAGGGCCTCATGGGTCTCGCTCAGGTAAAAGGAGAGCCCTACTGCGTCCCAGCCCTCTTGCAATTTCTTTTTGTACTCCTCCCATGAGGGAAACTCCAGGATCTCCAGCTCGGGAATGTTCTGCTTTAAAAACCTGAGGCCGAAGGACTGAATGCGCGGCCAATAGAAGCGAAACCATGACCTGGTATTGGCTCCGATGTAATCGTACGGAGTGGAACCCGTTTTATAAACAGTTGTCAGGAGAACCCTGGGAGGCATAAACCAACTCTCCCCACCTCATCAGAGATTAAGGTTGCGATTATGCATAGCCGTCCGGCTGGGGATAGTGGCTCTCCTTCTCTCTCCTTTCTGCCTCGTCCCTCTCCATGATGTCTATCTCCTTCTGCACCCGGTTGAAGACCTCGGAGACACCGGCGTACTTTCCGGCAAACCATGCGCATGCAAAGATCTCAGCATTATTTTCATCGACGCCAAACACCGCCACCAGACGCGCAATCCACTCGCCGGGCGTCTTCGACTCAGAGAACGTCTCCCTCACAATCCGGGCAATCTCATCCGCCCTTTCTTTGGGAATGCCCAGGATCTCATAAAGCGAAGCTCTTGACATCATCTTCTCTGCACCGGCCCAGCAGGTTCTCATAGGCCCTGGCCGCCAGATCGCTTACATCTATCCCCATCTCCCCCGCTACCAGCAGCACCACTGCATCCAGCTCCACCAGCCTCTTCAGCGAATCTTGCTTCTCATTGGCGATGGCGATAACCTCCTTTCTGCTCATGCCGGTCCGGGAGGTGATGAGCCTGATCCCCTGATCCAGTATCCCCTCTTCACTGGCTGGCTTGAATCCCATGGGAACCTCCACAGCTTCGGCATCAAAGAGCGAATTTACCATATCCCCCTCCATCTTGACCATCCCTTCCGCCTCCGCCTCCCTCAGCAGGGCGCGCACCTTCTCGGGAGGCCCCCACTTCAGGTCGAGTGATAGGGCGAATATGAAGTCGCTGATCTTCAGGCTCTTCTTGCCCCGCTTCTTGAAGGGCGTGGCCACCAGAATGGATTTCTCCCGTTCCAAGGAAACACCCTCCTATCTTCTGGCGCATAACAGATATAAACTAGCCTGTTGAGACAGGACGGTTATATGACCGATAATGTGATGATGGAAAGGTTATTTATTCCTTTAAGAGAGCATTTATAAATGCGAAAGATAGGGGGACATTAACTTTAGCAAAATCCGGCGTATGCCATCGAGTGGTGTTAGATGAAGCCTAAATGCCTGATAGTGATCCTGCTCCTGCTGACTGCTGCCGGCTCTGCCCAGCTGACACCGGACAAGGAAAGGTTCGATGTTGTGCTCCATCCCGGCGAGATGGAGGAGAGGACTCTTGTGCTGACCAATACCGGAGACACGCCCATTTACGAGATTTCAAAGACGGAGATCAGCGGCAGTGCTGCTGACTTCATCTTCCTGAAAATGCCTGATAATATGCCTCTCATGCCCAAGGATGAGGCGGAGATAAAGATCTACTTCGCTCTGACGCCTGAGACAAAACCGGGCTCGTATTCCGGATATATTTACCTTCTGGACAGATCTCCCCCATCGCTGCCCATCAGAATAGACTTCGACATTCTCGCCATAGCCCAGGAGAGCTATGGCATAAGCATGACAATAGATGACGCCAAATCAGGGACCATTTCTGCCAGCGCCAAGGATATCGCTCAATTCGAGCTGGCAGTCAAGAACCTTGGATCATTCCGGGATGTGGCATTGATCGACTGCGGGCCTCTGCCGGAAGGATGGAACCTTCTCCTGCTTGATGGAGAAAAGGAGGTGAGCCTTCCCTATGATCTGCCCCTTGATCCCGGTACAATCCATAAATTGCAGCTTCAGGTGACTACAGACAATCCCGGAAAGAAGAGCAATGTCACCATAACAGCCACATCCCTCGGAAATCAGTCCAAGAATTCATCGGTCAGGGCTGAGGTGGACTTCGCCATAGAGGTCCGGGGATACAAGGTGGAGGTCAACATTCCCGAGCGGATGGTCGTCAACAAGACATATGACGGATCTTTCCAGATCATGCTGGATGTGAAAGAGAAGATAATGGTGGCCGTATCAACTCCATCCCAGCTCATGGTAATGCCGCTCGCCCAGGTGGTTGATGTCAGCCCGAGGTCGCCCGGGACGGCCAACTTCTCCATGCTGGCCTCAGAGAGTGGCAGGTATCCTGTCGTCTTCCGGCTTGTGGACTCCAACGGCATCCCCATGCCTGAGGAGATAACATACGTGGATGTAGGCGTCCCGGAGGGCCTTGCCGTCCTCTCTGGAGAGGACCTGCTCTACAGCACCATCGCATCAGCCTGCATTATGGGCAATGGGAGCTCTGCCGATGCAGTCATCACCTCTCCACCGGGAAAGCTCAGACAGAAGGACCTGGAGGCCCTCATGCACTACTCATCGATAGTGATTTTAGGCAACGAATCCATAGTCTCCAGTCAGGCAGAGAAAGAGCTGCAGGATGCCGGGATCAAACGCATACAGTCAGGCAGCATCTTTGAAGAGTGCTGGCTATTTGCAGCAGAGCTTTGGCGGAATGGAACCTCCGGGGTGGTCGTCGCCGGACCGAAGCCTGCAGATATATTCAAAGCCTATCAGGTGGCGAGCATGACCGGAATGCCGATTGTGATATGCGAAGGCGATGTCACAGCCGGCGCCAGGGCAGCCATCCTGGATATGACGGAGCGCAACATCACTCTCAGCGAAGCCATTGCAGTTAGCGATATAAAGGAGAGCTACATCCGGGCGCTTGAGGATGCAGGAGTCTCAATTGCGGCCCCGGAGGAGATCGCGAAGGAGTCCGCTCAGGAGGCTCTGCCTGGGCAGGTGGAAGGAGCATACCAGGCGAAGTCAGAGTCGAATGCCGCTTTGGTGGGCATTGATGGCAATTCAACTCTACAGCGCAGCGAGGGTGGGATGGAACAATGATGACAGGATGCTACTTTACGAGCAGAAGGGATGTTCTGATTGTGCGGCGGAGCCGGCTGCTGCTTTGCAGCCTGATTCTCTTCGCAGCATTTGTGTCTGCGTCTTCATCCTCTCTGGCTGAGGACGCAATCCTCCCGCCGGGAGTAAGGGAGGAAATGGACGACGTTATTTTGGTGGGGGCAGACGATTGGCATGAATCGATTGCAGCCACCCCTCTGGCCATCTGGACGCAGGATAATCATACCACGTGCATACCTCTGCTCATCCTGCCCCGAGCGGTGAACGCCGGAGAGAGAAACGGCTGGATTGAGGAGAGCGATCTGGAGAGGTATGGGAGCTCAGCCATCCTGGATACATTCAAATCCGCCAACATCAGCACCATAACCGTTCACGGCCGTGGCGAAAAGGTGAAAGGCCTGGTTCAGGCGGCCCATAAAGACGGCCTGCGGGTCTTTATCACTGCAACTTTGGAGATTCCGTATAAACAGGAGATGCAGGGAGATCCAGGTGAGATAAAGGAAGTTGCAGATGCAAGCCATGCCATGCTGCAGCAGGCCGGCCTCTCTTCGCCTTCTCCCGACGAATCAGGCATAGACAGAGGCCTTCTCCAGGTGGCGGATCCCGATATCGGAGGAAATGCAAGCCTCTACTGCCCTGCCAACCCGGCTGCCAGGGAAGAGCTCTACAACCAAATAGAGATGCTGATCGATGACTACAAGGCAGACGGGATAGTGCTCTACAATATCGGATTTCAGGATGAGAACTTCTGCTTCTGCAATGCCTGCAAGGAGAAGTTCTACCAGGATACCGGCATCGACCTCGGAAAAGTCAAATCCAGTAGTTTCAATCGGGAGAGGTGGAGCCAGTGGAAGCAGGACCAGATCCTGCAGATCGTCGCCTATGCCAGAAATATCACCACCGATCTGGGTCCTGTGGAGCTGGGCATGGCACTTGACAGCCCCTTCGATCGCAATCACGGATACAACTTCGCCGAGATATCGAAGACAACCGACTTTTCCATCATCTCTCCCCTCCCTGCTCAGGACGCCGGCCAGGCCGCAATAATCAGCAAAAAGCCGGTCTACATTCGTTTGAGCGATGATTACCTGGAGTACGTCATCTCCACACAGAATGTGGAGGGAGGCGTGAGATATATCGAGAGCCTGATATCGGCTGGAGCCGCAGGGGTTGCCTTCGAGTACAGTGTGGTCACAACCCCCGTCTGGTCGGAGCTTCTGCCGCCATCCAAAGCCAGCCGCTGGCTGCTGGGGCAGATAGGCGGAAGCTCTCTGGCCATAGGGAATGTCTCCTGGCAGAGCGGTGAGAGGTTGCAGGCCAATAACAGCTTCGAGATGGCGGAGAAGATCAGCCGCTACTGGAAGAGCTCGCGGGGAGCCGTGATTGCCGAGGATAGCTACAGCCCGGCTCTCTCTGCCGCTCCCATTGCCTCTTATCTGAACTGGCCGCTTCTCTATACCGGCAGATCTCTGCCCAATGAGACGGCGGCAGCACTGCAGCGCCTGGGTGCGGACAACGCCGTGCTGGTGGGAGCGGTATCAGATTCGGTAAAGCAGGATCTGGCACGGATGAATATCACCACGCTTGAGGGCAGCTCTGAGTTTCTCCTGGAGCAGATGAAGATGAGAGGCGACAGCCCGGATATGGTAGTCTACACCAACTCCCACGACATCTCCCTGCATCCCCCTTCGGCGGAGCCGGTTGTGCAGAGAACATTGATCGACGATCTCCTCGTCAGAACGGAGATGAGCCCCAGCCGCATTCCTGCAGAGGAGGCGGGAGAGACCGTGAGGCTCAACGTTACGCTTACCAATACCGGATTGAAGGCTCTGCGTGATGTCAGGCTGCTGGATATATTCCCCATGGGCAGATACATAAAGTGGCCCAGATCGGAGAGCGGCGAGGTGAACATCACCGATCCCTACACCGGAGGGCCGTCCGATGCCGTCAACTCCTTCCTTAACGGCTCCATGCTTCGCTGGAATATCAACAAGCTTGAGCCAGGCGACTCCTCCACCCTCAATGTGGATGTCCAGATTCTCTATCCAATGGACAGCGGCTGGCAGGACCGTCTGGATACAGGAGCTACTGCTGCATATGAGGGCTTCTCCTACAATCATACCCTGAATAATGTGGATGACTGGCCGGTTGTAAACCTGACATACCCCACATGGATCTATTCAGGCCGGACGAATATCACCTGGAACCTTGATCAAGAGGCCAGATATGCAGAGTTCAAGCTCTACAGTCCTGACAATAGAATTGCTGTGGTCAGGATCACCGACATAGAGCCAGATAAGCTCTATGAGGTGAGGGCACAGATGCTCACGCCCGGCAACTGGCACTTCAATATTGAGACCGGCGACGGCTATGTTCATAAGACCAGGAACTACACAATACAGGTCCGGTCCAATATCGAGGCCATGAATATCACCGCCTTCAGCCACACAAAGGTCCCGCGGCTCTCCCTGGTGGCGGCTCCCGCAGCAGCAGCCCGCAGGGCTCTGCTCTTTGATGCATCTGTCGACCCGCAGCAGATAGATCCGGCAAAAGAGGAGCAGAGGCTCAATGATATGGTAGATGGCCTGAGTTTGCAGCCCCATTATCTGATGGTGGTGGGCGATCCAGGCTCTCTGCCCCTCATATCAACCGGCATCAGGCAGAGGGCAAGCGATATCACTGAATATGAGATCTACAGGGACTATCAGCTGCTCCTCGATGATGAGAATTACAGCAGTGTGGCCGTGGGCCGGATCATGGGGCTGTCGGTCTATGATGCATCACAGCTTCTGGCCAGAACTCTCGCATACGACCGGCTGAACGGCTCCTGGAAGAGCAATGCTCTGGTCATATCATCGCCGCCCCTATCATTCCCCCAGACGCCTACCAGCCTTGCCATCAGAGACTATCTGATGGAGGCCGGGCTGAACGTCAAGGACCTGCGCTATGAGCAGGCCACATATCAGCAGGTTGTATCCCAGATGAATAACGGCCAGAACATCGTCAGCTTCATTCATCATGGCGATGAGAACTCCTGGCAGCTATCTGACTGGTCTATGATGGACTCAAGCCTCAATGCAGCCCATGTAAAGGAGATGACGCTCAGCCCCCAGACCACCACCTCTGGAGCCTGTGTCACTGTAAACCTCAAGGGTTATTACATCAATATGACAGGAACCAGAATGTATGTGCCTGTCAGGCTGGAAGACTCCATCGCCCTCGCGTTTATCCGGGCAGGCGCTGTCAACTATATCGGCGACTCATCCTTATCCTGGATATTCCTATCTGAGGATTTCTTTAAGAGGTTCTATCAGTCTCTGGTATTTGAGAATTCCACAGTGGGAGAGGCGGCTGTCGATGCAGACAACCTCTATCACCTCAAGTTTCAGGGAGCTACTGGCATCAAGGATATATCCGAATATGCCGAGATCCTGCCGGAGTGGGATGTATCGATCCGGGAGATGCTCAACCAGACTGCCTACATGAATGTCATACTGGGAGACCCCAGCTTCCGGCCGGCAATGCCAAGAAGCCCGCCTCTTCCCTACAGCACCAGCATAGCGGCTGCTGATGAAGAGGGAGAGCCTATTTTGGGGAATGCGACCGGCAATAATGAAAGCATAGAAAGCAGAGCTGGTGAAGGAGGACGGGAGAAGAGTCGCATCCTCGCATCGATTACTGCGAACAACGAGAGCGCAACAGACTGGGTCTACTGGGTTGAGACGGACAGCTCCAGCGGCGAGCTGAATCTCAATGCCCCTCCGGCCATCATAGCCGAAGTGCTCCTGCCCAAAGATGCCGACAGGGTCACGGTCAAGGAGAAGGAGAGCGGCCTTACCATCTGGCATGATGAGCATATCCGGGGCGAAGAGAAGGCTGTAATGTGGCCGGTCATAAGGCCGAGGCTTTCCGAGGAGAGGAGCTATTTGATCGAATATGAGATAGTACCCGGAGAGGTGCAGCGCATCAATGTCACAGCAGGCTGGAATGCCGTAGCCGTCTACCTGCAGCCAAAGGAGGCCTCCGTCGGCAGGTATCTCAATAGCAAGCCCTACAGGAGCATATTCACCATTGCCGGGCAGGGATGGGACTTCAGCCTGAATGAGGGAGGGATAGTCAATGTGACAAGCTTGCGGCCTGGCGAAGGCTATCTCATAGACAGCGCTGATAACTTCAGCATCGAAATCCCTGGCAAGCCCGTGGAGCTGCCCTACCGCATCGATCTGCATTCCGGCTGGAACCTGATCGGTCTGCCTGTGAATAAAAGCGTAGACCCCGGCAATATCACAGTCAATGCCGAGCACAAGAGATACAAATATCCTGAAGCGGCAGATAAAGGACTGGTCTCAGCCTTCATCTGGAGGTATGAGGGGGGAAGCTGGAGGCACCTGTCCGAGAACGAGTCCCTTGTTCCGGGGGTGGCCTATCTCTTCGAGGCTACGACCGAGGCCAAGCTCGAGTTTCGCTGATAGCCCCCTATTTTCTTTTTCTGTTCAGCTCTCTGATTATCTCACGGTGCATGGAGGCTATCATATCCCCCTGCATGCCTATGAGAAATAGCTGGAAGCCCACTATGATCAGAATGGCTGTGAGAATTGTGAGGGGGATGTGCTCGATCCGCCAGTAAAGCCAATCTCTGGCCACAAAAATGCCGGTGACAAAGCCCAAGAGGCCGGATATAGAGCCGAAGAGGCCATAGTAGAACATCGGGTTCTCTGTCTTGGCCATGCGGAATATGGTGAGTATGATCTTCAGGCCGTCCCTGAAGGGACGCAGCTTTGTCCTGGCTCCAGCCCGCCGGGGCATGTATGTGATCGGCACCTCGATTATGCGCAGCCCCTTCTTGACGCTCTCAATGGTGATCTCGGACTCGATCTCAAAGCCTGGGGTGGATAGATCCAGCCGGCGAATTCCCTCAGCGGTGAACGCCCTGTAGCCGGAGAGGATGTCGTAGAGGCGTACGCGATAGATGGCGGAGAAGAAGAAGTTGATGATCTTATTGCCGAGCATGTTCAGCCTCTTGAATGAGCCTCCATGCACATTGCCCAGCCGGTTTCCGATGACGTGGTCCGCCTTTCCCGTCAAGACCGGACCCAGCAGGCGGTCCGCCTCTGATGGAAGGTATGTTCCGTCTCCATCGATGAGGAGGATGTACTCCTCCTTGATCTCTTCGAAGGCCTCTTTCAATGCCTGGCCTTTGCCGGCCCCGGACTGGATGAATATGCGCGCCCCGGCTGCCCTGGCCCTCTCCACCGTGGCATCGGTGCTGTGGCCGTCGGCCACCAGGACATTCTCAAAGCCGAGGGCCTTGAACTCCCGGACCACAGCCTCGATGGACTCCTCCTCATTAAGTGTTGGGATGAGAACGCAGACATCTTTGTAGTTCAATCGAAGATCAGCTCCGGATGAATTGATATTCAATTCGTGCAATCAGATGAGGCGCTGTATCAGCTCTTCATAGCGCTTCTCTATCTGTTCAATGTCGCCTGAAGTGGCTTCAACGTATAGGCGGACGACGGGCTCTGTATTGCTGGGCCGGATGAGTACGCTGTAGCTTTCTGTGGTTATCTTCAGGCCGTCCAGGGTGTCTGGATTTTCGCAGGATAGCTCCTCTGCAAGCCTTCTCATGACCCTCTCCGGCTCCTCGCGAAGGCGGATGCTCTTTTGCCTGTATGGATAGTCCTCGATCTCATCTGCCAGCCTGGAGAGCCTTTCGCCCTGAGAGATGATCTCGGCTATGGCCAGGCTCATGGCAAATGGATCGTCTGAGTACTGGAACTCAGGCAGGAAGAAGTGGCCGCTGCGCTCCACACCTAAAACGGCATTCTCATCCTTTACCCGGTTGGCCACAAAGACGTCCCCCACCCTCTCCCGCTTGACCCTGATGCCGTCCCTCTGCAGCTCGTGCTCAAGAATCATTGAGCAGTCGAAGCCTGATATGACCAGGTCCCCGCGCCTGTACCTCCTCCGGGCGATGATGATGGCCACCTTCTCAGGAGGCAGGACTCTGCCCAGGTCGTCGATTATGATCCCCCTGTCTGCATCTGGATCAAAGCCCACTCCGAAGTCGGCCCCAGCCTCCCTGACAATGCGACAGGCTTCCCTCAGCGTCTCTTCTGTGGGTGCCGGGCCGCGTCCGGAAAAGAGGCCGTCCATTTCTCCGTTGATGACGATGGGCTCGATGCCCAGCTCTCTGTAGAATGAGGGCATAGTGCAGGCCGAGCCGTTGCCCATATCGAGGACTGCCCGCAGCGGGCGCTCGAGGTGTAGCCTGCCCTCCACATACTTCCGGTAGATATCGATGGCCGACGCAGCGGAACGATTCTGCACGCGGCCCTCGCCCCGGAGAAACCCACCCTCCCGGTAGTATTTCATGATTGAGGACTGCTGGTAGAGCAGGCCGTAGCCGTCGCCTGTTCTGAACCGCACGCCGTTGTACTCAGGAGGATTGTGGGAGGCCGATATGTAGGAGGCTGCCTTCAGACCCTCTGCCTTTGTGATGAAGCCTATGATGGATATGGGAATTATGCCATAGCTGTGCACCTCGCAGCCGGTGCTCAGGACCCCTTCTAAAAACGCCCTCTCCAGGGACGGGCCACTGTTGCGCGTGTCCCTTCCAAGAGATACCCTTCCCCCGCCGGCAAAGGAGCCGAAGGACTCGCCAACCAGCCGGACCAGCTCTTCTGTGAGATCGGTGCCGTAGACACCCCTTACATCGTAGGCTTTAAAGACTGTCACAAATCGCAGTTGACCCTGAGCATTTAAATTATTTTCCGTATGGGCCTGGCTAATAAATCTTATGAATCCCGTTTACCTTCCCCTTCAGAGCATCCAGCGTCCTGTCAAGCTCGGCTGTGATCCTCTTCAGGGTTTCGGGTCCAACCTTGATCTCTATGTCTGGCGGGGTGAGGGGCTCGCGGCCCACCAGGTTCACGAAAAGCTCCACCCAGTAGGGAGAGAGGTACTCCATAAGCTTCTCGCCTCTCATGAGGGTGAGAGCCGACGTCCAGGCTACCGGCACCACCTCCATATTATAGCCTCCTCCTCCGAGAGCCAGCAGCCTGCCCCCAGTGTACCGGCTGGAGAGATCGATGATGCGCTGGACAAGGTATGTGTAGCCGGTGAGGGTCATGTTCAGAGTTGTGAGGGGATCGGTGTAATGTGTGTCCACCCCCAGTTGGGCCACCACCACCTGTGGGGAGAACCATTCGAAGAGCGGCGGCACAATATCCTCGAAGGCCCGCCTGTATTCCTCATCCCCTGCGTACATGGGCATGGGGATATTGATGCTATATCCGAGGCCCCTCCCGGACCCCAGCTCGTCTATGAATCCGGTTCCTGGGAATAGATACAGGCCGGACTCGTGCATTGAGATGGTAAGCACATTGGGATCCTCATAGAAGATCTGCTGCACTCCGTCTCCGTGATGGCCGTCGATGTCGATGTAGAGAATCCTTTCAAAATGCTCCTCGAGGACGCTGATGGCCAGGGCAGGATCATCGAAGACGCAGAACCCGGAGGCCCTGGAGGGCATGGCATGGTGAAGGCCCCCACCCAGGTTAAAGGCGCTGCAGCCCTCGGCTGCTATGCGCCGGGCGGCATCGATGCTGCTGCCGGCCAAAAGGCGCGAGGCCTCCCAGATGCCGGGGAAGACGGGCGTGTCATCGCTTCCGAGGCCATAGGCCAGCTCAGGCTCCTCGGCCTGCACTGCAGCAATGTACTCCAGGGTATGAACCCTCTGCAGATCCGCCTCGGATGCAGGTGGCGCCTCTGCGCGGCAGGTCCGGTCGTCGATCAGCCCGGACTCCTCCATGAGCTTGTAGGCCAGCATGAGGCGGGCGGGATTGAAGGGATGCTCCGGGCCGAAGTTATAGGCCTGGAACCTGTCGCTGTAGTAAAGGTATATCATTATATATCATGATTGAATCATAAAGATTTATTTGTATCCCTTCTCCACAAGGCCGTCGCTCCAGTAGTTGTCGCATCTCTTGCAATAGTAGATGGTTTCGATTACTATCTTCTTCCAGTTTTCGGCATCAAGAGCCCGGCGCAGCTCCTTTTGCTCGCACTCGTTGCCGCATTTGGGGCAGAAGGGAACATAATGCTCCAAAACGGCCAGATCATCATCCGCCATAGCCTGTCCTCAACGGCCTCAAAGCCGGGCATGGCAAAAAAGCTGTCGGTTACCTGTCCTTGGCCTAGATCGAAAGAGGCTTAAGTGAAGGGGCTACAATGAGACCGCGTGCCCCTTGTAAGCCTGATAATTCCTACTAAAGACGAAGCAAATGCTGTTTGCGAATGTATACAGCGCGCCAGCAAAGCCTTCGATGAGATCGGCATAGAGGGAGAGGTGATAGTTGCAGATAGCTCCACAGACGGAACTGCCGAGATGGCCTCATCCTGCGGGGCAAAAGTTGTCAAGCCCGAAAAGCTGGGCTACGGGAATGCATATCTTGAGGGGTTTAAGCACGCGAGGGGAAGGTATATCGTGCTTATGGACGGCGATTTGACATACGATCCCGGGGAGATGAGGGGCATGCTCACACTCCTCGTGAGCGGCGAATGCGATATGGTCATCGGCTCGAGGCTGAAGGGGAGGATTGAGCCAGGGGCAATGCCGGCCCTTCATAGATATATAGGGAATCCATTTTTGACCTGGCTGCTCAATAGGCTGTTTTACACTGGGATATCCGACGCCCACTGCGGCATGAGGGCGATAACCAGGGAGTCGCTGGATAAACTGACCCTGAAGGCCGGTGGAATGGAGTTCGCCTCAGAGATGGTGATTGAGGCATCCCGCAAGGGCCTGAGGATATCAGAGGTTCCCATAACATATCATCCTCGCAAAGGTGAATCCAAGCTGAGCTCCTTTTCAGACGGGTGGAGGCATATACGCTTTATGATGCTTTATAGGCCGGTGCCCTTTCTTCTTGTTCCCGGAGGGGTCGCTCTCGCATTGGGCCTGAGCCTGGCCGCCGGAGTTCTGATGCAGGGCGGATCAAGAATGCATTCATTGATCCTGGGCAGCCTGTTGCTCATAATAGGCTACCAGATGCTCTTTGCAGGCTTTTTCTTTGGTGCATTCGGTGAAGCCTACGGAGCGCCTGGCAGGTCAAAAGTCATAAAAAAGCTAATGAGCTACCACTCCCTTGAGAGGGAGATGATTGTCGGCATCATACTGCTGCTGTTTGGCGTTGTTTTGGGGATAGATGTCATTCTAAACTGGAGGGCCTCTGGATTCGGCTCTCTTGATGCAGTCCAAAGCGCTATGATGGCAATGATACTATCAATTCTCGGGATACAGACAATCTTCTCGGGGCTGTTCATAAGTCTGCTTCTTCTGGGCGGTGGACAGCAAGATTGAGGCCAAATGAAGATCGCATACATCTACGATGCTGCATATCCCTGGATCAAAGGGGGCGCTGAGAAGAGGATCTATGAGATATCCCGCAGGCTTGGGGGGCGCGGACATGAGGTCCACTGTTACTGCATGAAATGGTGGGATGGCGGCGAGAGTCTCCTTTATGGGGGAGTATATCTGCACGGCATCTGCAGGCCAGTAAAACTATACTCTGGAGAGAGAAGGTCGATTAAGGAGGCTGCATACTTCGCCTCAAGGGTTCTCATCTCTATGGGCGATGGCTTTGATATCGTAGATTGCCAGAACTTTCCATATCTTCCCTGCTTTTCGGCAAAGCTTCTATGCGGCCTAAAGAGGCAGAAGCTGCTCATCACCTGGCATGAGGTATGGGGAGACTACTGGCATGAGTACCTTGGAGGGATGGGATATTTCGGCAGGTTTGTGGAGGTGGCAGCTTCAAGGCTCACAGACAAAAACATTGCAGTTTCTGAGAGGACCCGGCGGGATCTGGAGGAGCTGGGGGTTCGGAGGGTTCAGGTAGTTCCCAACGGCATAGATTTCGAGGGCATTGACAGGATAAAGGCAGCTCGCAAGCAGTCGGATATCATTTATGTGGGAAGGCTTGTCGCCCATAAGAATGTGGATCTGCTGATCAGGGCTGTAAGCCTGACCTCAAATGAAGTGCCGGACATAAAGGCGATAATAATAGGCGATGGCCCAGAAATGGAGAAGCTGAAGGCTTTGACCCGAGATCTAGGTCTTGAGAGGAATGTCGAATTCACTGGGTTTCTTGAGAGCTACGACGAGGCCGTAGCTCTGATGAAGTCCTCACGTGTCTTTGTGATGCCTTCGAGCAGAGAGGGTTTCGGCATGGCTGCACTGGAGGCGAATGCCTGCGGCCTGCCTGTTGTAACTGTGAACCACAGGATGAATGCCGTGTGCGATCTCGTGGCTGGGGGCACTGGGCTGATTTGTGAGCCGTCTGCTGAAGGGCTTGCAGCAGCTATCAATAAGACGTTGATCTCGGAAAGGAATGTTACTCAGTGCAAAGAAAAGGCGAGAGGATATGACTGGAAAGAGATCTGCGATCTTACGGAAGCAGTTTACGAGAGGTATTTGTGACATGAATGTGCTGTGCCTGTGCGATAGAGCATCTCGCCGAAGCTCACAGCAGCCCCATCTCCTCCATCATCCTTCAGTTGGCTCTCCGCACATCAAACCGCTCCTCGGCCATACTGCGGCTCGCCCTTCCCATCCGCTCTATCAGCTCCAGATGGACCCCCCCCATCGCATCTGCGAGCGCCTCCGGGTCGCGCGGCAGCGCCGGGAGCGTCTGTGGTGATCTCCGCTCTAGCCATCGCCTCCTGTGTGCTTGCCGGCGCATCACGAAAGGAGGTGTGATCTCTAATACCGAACCATGGATCCTGTCGAGCTTCTCTATCGATATCTCGAACGTATTTATAGATTGAGAGATGATCTGGTTGTGTATGCGCAGATCTGCTGTGATCGCATCTGGAGATGTACAGCGTGCCGGGTGGAGGGACGCTGTTCTCAGGGCAGCCCGCGACCTCGGAATATCAGGTTATGTTAAGAACATCGAGCCATAGGAAGAGGAGGTACAAGGAGCATCCGGTATTCGAGAAGCAGGAGGAGCTCATGAGGGAGCTAGGCGCCAGCTGAACTGGACCGCAGAAGGAGAGAACTGGGTATGGTGACAGGTCATCTTCTGTGATGCGCATGGCGGACAGGAAGGAGATATACCATAAGCTTCAGGACAACCCGAAGAATGTCAGATTTGGGGAGCTGTGCCGGGCCGCAGAGCTGTTTGGTTTTGAGTTCAAAGGCGGCAAGGGCAGCCACCGGATATTCGTTAAGAAGGGCGTAAGAGAGATGCTGAACCTTCAGGATGTGGATGGATGGGCAAAGCCATATCAGGTCAGGCAGTTATTAAAAATCATAGAGAGATACAGGCTGCTGGAGGAGTGAGGGATGGCTGGAGGGTATACGATAGAGCTGTTTTACAGTGAGGAGGATGAGGGGTATATCGCAGTGGTTCCGGAGCTTCCCGGTTGCTCTGCTTTCGGAAGGAGTGAGGAGGAGGCCCTGAAAGAAGCAAAGATGGCCATAGATCTGTGGGTAGAGACCGCAAAGAAGGAGAATCGCGAGGTTCCAAGGCCAATTGGCAGGGAGATCCTGAAAGCACTGCTGGAGAGAGCACACAATCTGGCCGGTGCAGACAGCCTCTGAAATACTTCACTTCGGGCCAGGTTGGTTGAGCCAGGGGCGTACGTCAGGGACGTGGCCGGGCCATTCCACATCGTCCGCCCAGGACTCGACCTCCTCACGGGACAGGGCGCCGGGGTTGCTGTCCAGGCCTCCCAGCAGAATGAAGCGCGCCTCTGGGTGTCTGGACTTGACGAGCCTTGCAGCCTTTGCATACTCCACGATCCCCTTCTCCCGCAGCAGGCGCGCCGCAAGAATGAATGTCACAGGCCGGGTGACTGGCGGGGCTGGGGGCCACTTTTCAAGCTCGACTCCGATTCCGCCGAGTAGGAAAGCCTTCTTTGGTGAGACGAGATGGCTCCTCGTGAACTCATCAATATCATCTCCGTTCAAGAAAAAGACCCGGCTCGCAGATCTGAGGGCAGTGGCGTAGAGAATGCTCACCATCCTTCTCAGCGCCCGGCGCTTCACAGGCTCTCTGCCATCAGGCAGCGTGAAGGCGTAGCCGAAGGCCACATCTGGCCTCAGCCTGCGCAGGAGAAGCGCCAGCAGCTCTGCAAGCCCTGTCCTGATGGGTGAAGACAGTTACCCTCTTCCTGGCGGAGGATATTGGCTGTACTCGGTGGTGACGTTTACCACAAAGTCACAAAGATCCACAAAGTATTATTCATAAACAAATTTTGATCCATTTTTTTTGAGAAATCACGAATCAAAACTTACTTCTTGTTTTGTGCGCCTTTGTGCCTCTGTGGTGTGGCTGCGTTAGCTACCCGGCCCAGCCAGCGGATAATGGAGACGCTCGTAACAGCACCCCACCCGGCGGCTCGATTCCAGCGCCCGCGGCCCGGACGCGCCGTGCCCGCGTCTGGCACGGGCTAGGCACAGCTGCCTCCAAGCTCCCTTATCGACCTCTTGATCTCAACGATCTCCTCCTCAATTCTGGACAGCCGCTTCTCCATGTATTCCTGCAGATCAGACCTCATGCCGCGAATCTCGCCGAGGGTTTCGTCCTGCTTCTCGAGCATCTGATCTTGTTTATCGAGCATCCGATCCTGCTTCTCAAGCATCATCTTTCCCACGGACAGGTTTTCCTTACTCACCATCAGGTTTTCCTTACTCACCATCAGGCTTTCCTTACTCACCATCAGGCTTTCCTTGCTCACCATCAGGTTCTGCTCGCCCAGCTCGATGCTCCTGTGCAGCAGCACTACCGCGGTATCGAACCGCTCCCCCAGCTCCTCCTGCCAGTCGCCCCTCAGGATCTTGAAGTATTGAAACTCGCCCGTTGCAGGGGCCCAGCTTACATCCAGCTCCTGCACTCTGATCGGCCCGTCCTGGATATTTATGGCCTTCACAAACTCCTTTAGGGCTGCCTCCTCCCCCTCGGCTACGATCCTTACATCGTAAGGCTCTACGTTCTGGACTGTGCCGGAAAGCCCCAGCTTTCTGGCGGCCCTCTGGACGGCATCCCGGAATCCGACCTTCTGGACGTCACCTCTGGCGGTGATCTCCACTCGCTGCATATCAGTATTCTATCCTCTCAATGGCCTTTAATCTATCGCCCAGCTGTCATCACGAGATTGCTCTGCATTCACTTATGCGGCTTTAGCACCAGTCTCACGCCCTCCCCCACCTGGGATCGCCTCTCATGCCGTTGATTGACTCCGGAACGATTGCCGGATCGTTCCAGGACCTGCTCACGAAGTAAATCACTCTCATCTCCGACCACTGGCGATAAATCTCGGCCTCATGCCTGCGGCCGCCCCCCCCGGCCCTCATGCGAGGGCGCCGTGAATGGGCTGTGCCAGTGCGATAGAGCATATCGCCGAAGAATAACCCCCTTTTCTCCATCACAATCTATTGCGGCTCTCTCATTTAAGACCCTCCATGCACATGAGGCACGGAAGCGTGTCTTCCCTGCTGGTGGTCTGGCTGGCAGCCGTCATCCCTTATCCGTGAATTTCAACTATCTCCCTTTTTGGAGCTTTAAGGATTTCAGTTAAAAATCCCCCAAGTAACTTGCTAGCATTAAGTATCTCTATCTCGACCGCCTTCCCCATCTCATCATAGTTCACTATTATCTGTCCGCATTCTTCTGCGTGATGTATCTGTTTATCTTCCAAGAGCATATCCAATGTATCTCCCTCTCTATCATACCTGATTTTCATTCGTATCTCCTCCTTTCGCCCGGATATACTGTAACTACCACGATTTCGCTATCGATATCTTCATATACTATCCTTAATATTAAACTTCCGCTTATTAAACCTTGTGCTATCTTTCGTCCGTAGTATCCATTAACAACTTTTTCAGGGGTTTCGATTATTTCCAAAACCTTTTTCTGAGTAACCTCTATATTCACGAGACGCTTGAGCTTCTCTTCTGCATGCAATGTAAACCTGACTCTCATCTTTTTATCTTCATTCTCGCTCATCACGCATCACCCACGACCTGTTACACATGCCAGATCCAGCTCAGGATATCCCTGCTGTTCACCCACCCGCAGAGGCAGCGTCTGGCATATCAGGTTCAGGATAGTGTTTCGGGCAATGAAGCCGCCACTGATTTGAACTGATCATGTCCTTTCCATTAGATTTCATCATTATCCGCTATAAGTATCCTGCCGCCCTTATCAGAGATTTCCCTGTTCGCTTCCATGAGCACCTGCACGTGCGAGAGAGACTCCCGCCAGCGGGCTGTTGCTCTGCGAGCCCGGTCCTGTCCTTGGCCGGGGATATCGGCTGTGCCCGGTGGTGACTTTCACCACGAAGACACAGAGCGCACAGAGAAAAATCTGGGCATCGTCTTCGAGCGGTCAATATAATTATTATCCGTCTCTGTGAGTTCTCTGTGTCCTCTGTGGTGGGAGTTTAGTTTTCGGAAGATAGCCTTTCTGCTTTGCGGGGAGCGAGGCGGATATCGGCTGTACCACTGGGCTGCAGAAGGCGTTAGCGCCAGTCCCACTGCCCTCCCGCACCTGGGATCGCCTCTCATGCCGTTGATCGACTCCGGGACGGTTGCCGGATCGTTCCAGGGCCTGCTCACGAAGTAAATCACACTCATCTCCGACCACTGGCGATAGACCTCGGCCTCATGCCTGCGGCCGCCCACCCCGGCCCTCATGCGAGGGCGCCGTGAATGGGCTGTCCCAGTGCGATAGAGCATATCGCCGAAGCTCACAGCAGCCCCATCTCCTCCATCATCCTTCGGTTGATCCTTCGCACATCAAACCGCTCCTCGGCCATCCTGCGGCTCGCCCTTCCCATCCTCTCGATCATCTCCGGATGGAGGATGAACCGCTCCATCGCCTCAGCGAGCGCCTCAGGGTCGCGCGGCGGAACCAAGAAGCCGTTCACCCCGTCGATTACGGTCTCGCGGCAGCCGGGAGCGTCTGTGGTGATGACGGGCACCGCTGCCATTACGATAGCTCTTCCGGCCCGGAAAGCCGCTGCTCGCCCAGATGAGGCCAATTGGTGGGATAGGCGGCAAAAAATCTCCTCGATGGGAGAGTATATCTGCACGGCATCTTCTGGAAAGTGGAGGTCGATTAAGGAGGCTGCATACATCACCTCCAAGGTATCTCATTTCTATGGGCGATGGCTTTGATATCGTAGATTGCCAGAATTTTCCATATCTTGCCAGATTTTGCGACTCTACAGAAGGACTCGTTGACCACATCTGGACCATCAAAGGATTGATGATATTCAGAGCGCCTTTTCAATGATTTAGGTACAATACTACACAATAGTAGATGCCTATTAGCCGGTCAACCTCACACCTGCTCGGTACACGACAATTCCAAGCCTTCTGGAGTCCCTGTTTATCCCCCAGTTGCATGGCGTGAATGTCCTGTCCACAGAAAGTCTCACCTTGTTCAGTCCTGGACGGATGACTCCGGGAATATCGATGGTCTTGCAACCTGTATCGTTCAGCCTGAATGTCCTCACATCCCTGCCGTTCACCTGAACCCTAAGCTTCAGAGGTTTTCTCTCTATATCAGGACGGGGTGCTGATAGTTGCATGGTCAACCCTGCAGAGCGCTCATCGGATCTCAGATAGAATACCGCATCCTTTTCAGTCCAGCGGAAACTTCCCTCCTCTGGTTCGTAAAAACCGCTTCCGATAACCAGCCCCTCGCACGAGCCCATATCAAGCTCTGATGGGATATCGATGGCGTCGAGGTAGGGTGCCTCTGGGAATGTCAGGGCCGGAGGCATGCCCTTAAATGCCAGCGCCCAGACCTGGTCTGCCAGGAGCCAACCCAGTGATCTCTCAAGCCATCTCGGCCAACTGTTCTTCAGGTATTTCACCCTGCCCCAGACGATGGGAGAGAGACCGCTCCGTCTCAAGACGGATCTTATGCTATTCTGCGAGTGGTAACGGATGTGAAGATGCTCGTACTCGGGCGTGACAAGTCGAGCGTGAAGGTCGATGGCCCCGAAGGTGAGCCTGCGAAGAAGCCCACAGATCCTGATCGCCTCAAGAGATGGTGCAGTATGCACAACCAGCCTGCCGCCAGGACGAAGCATACGATGGCATTCGTCTAAAAGACAGCTCAAAGATGGATCGTCGATATGCTCGGCGACATCTGCCATGATTATTGTATCAAAAAAGGAGTCTGAGAATGGAAGGCGTCTTCCATCGAACTCGAAAAGCTCCAGCCGCACACCACTCATCCTGGCGCGCCTCTCGCTCAGCCTCAGGGCTGCTCTTGAGGGGTCAGCTCCGAAGACCTGAGCTCCCATGAGAGCACATCGCACAGCCAACGCCCCTGGCCCGCAGCCCAGATCCAGAATCCTGTCGCCGGGACGGACGCGGGCCAGATATACTATCCCAGATATCCGCTCATCAGAGTTGTCGTAGAAGGTCGATCTGTAGTATACCTCGTCATACCCCAGCGTCTCTGCTCCGTCCTCTTGGCTTTCAAGCTCGTGGATGTTATCTCGCATCCTCAAAGAGAAACCGCATGAGCAGCATAGCCTCTCGCCGCTGAGCCCGAGATCTTTGCGACACGTGGGACACTGGAGCATGCTCATAACAAGTGAACACTCAGTTAATATAGTATTCGTACGCCCTCTTCCACGACCTGAAGGCCGGGACCTCCAGGCTTAGGTGGTAAAATGAAAGTCGGAGCGTTCGTCACCGATCTCCTCCAGCGTCTGGCATTGATGCTCAGGGGGGGGAGCCGTTTTCAGTTGCCTGCCGAGCCTTTTGGCATAGGCGATACAGAAAGATGCATCGAGATTCCATGGGCGATCTCATGCTACAGAGGTGAGCGCAGAGTTCTTGACATAGGATATGCGAATGCCGAGAGCCGGTATCTCGATCCCCTCAGAGCTCTCGGCATCCCTATCTTGTACGGCCTGGACATGGTGGGAAGAGCTGTGCCTGGGATACAGGCGGTCGTTGGCGATATAATGAGAGCGCCATTTCATGATAACGCTTTCGACCTGATCATCTGTGTATCCACGATAGAGCATGTCGGCTGGGACAACACAATATACTTCCAGGGAGGCGTCTCACAGGATCCCGAAGGCGATATCAAGGCGATAAAGGAGATGGCAAGGATAACGAGAAGAGGTGGAAGAATGGTCATAACTGTACCATATGGAAGGCTGCATAACTACGGATGGTTCCAGCAGTACGACAGAGGGCATCTTGATAGACTGATCTCTGCATCAGGATGCCGCGTTCTCAGAAAGGATCTCTATATCTACACAGACGGCTGGCATCGGGCCTCTGAGGGTGATCTGACAAGCGTCTTGTACAAAGACAATGGAGCACCTGCAGCAGCTGGCCTGGCCTGCATACTGCTGGGGCGATAGCAATATATATTGTATCGTTCTAGCCTAGAAGCGGGCGCCTCAATCAGGCCTCATGGTTTGCTCTAGAGGACGGAAAGCGAATGCACAAGATACTCATTATATTAATCCTGATATTGATGATGTGTATAGAATGCTATAGCTATGATTGGCATTTGCCGGGGGGGGAGAGTGTATCTGTACATGGGCCGGACTCTGCAGGCTCGGGTACTGGCTCTGGTCAGCCGCCGGTGTACGAGTACCCCAGCAGCTCCTTCAGCGCAGGCAACCCAGCAAACTATGTGGTGCCCCGGGTGAAGGTGGCCACACCCCCTAAAACAGATAAGGATGGCAAACTAACGATCATAGCTAACGAGAGCGGAATATCTCCGATGACATTTGCCATGACATCAGATGTAAACGGCATCGGGCGTTTCTCGATAATGAACCGTTTTGACGCACAGGGATATGATAACAAAGCTTACCAGCTGCTCAGCGCGAAGTATGGAAGCCTCAACCAATCCAGAGATCTGAGCTATCTCACAACCGGCAACTCTATAGCTACAGACACGATAGAGTACACCCTTGCGTGGATTGATATAAAGGACTCGATGAGGTTCTTCGGGCAGTCCTACACGGACATAAATAAATTTAAAAATAAAAATGATTTCATACAGGATACTACTAGGACCGGCGCCATAGCGAGGACAAGCATATACAGAAGCCAGGCGTTCAGTATGAATAATAGTTTATTTGATAATTATACTGTATATAATCATACTATATATAAAACAGAAGGTAGGCTAGTTGGCACCTCTGACCTGCATGCCATCACAGATAACAATGAAATCTTAGAGTCGTACATGGGAAACATAGCACTGAACAGGACGATCTTAAGCCAACTTAGGTCTAACTATACAGCCGTTGATAGCTCGCCGCTGGAATGCTGCAGCTATGCCAATTCTATGCCAACGTGAACATTATCATTTGGTGAGAATTATATTTTTCAGTCTTTCCGTGCTCTCCTTCCATGTGAGCCATGGCATATCATCAGACCTTGGCTGCTCTCCAGATCGATACAGCTCGATCCATCTCTTTATCGCCACGGCTAGATCGGATGGCTCCTTTCCGTTGAAGTAATGGGCGTGCTCACCCGCAACCTCTCGAAACACAGGTATATCTCGAGCGATGATGGGCAGCCTATGCTGTGCTGCCTCTATAAGGGGCAAGCCGAAGCCCTCGCCTTCTGAAGCTGCTATAAGACATGTGGAGGCTGCATAGATCTTCTCAAGGTACTCATCGCTGATGCCCTCAAGCCAGAAGAGCCGTTTGCCAAGCTGTGGGTGGTGGCGTATCGTATTCGTAATCTTTGGTATTGTGCAACGCATATCATCATCAGTAAGATGCTTCCAGCCCTCATTTCCGACGATGACCAGATTGACGTCCATGCCTTCTCTCCATAACTCTTCGAATGCTGCTATGGTCTGAAGATATCCTTTTCTAGGCTCGATCGTGCCTACCATCAGAAAGCTCATGCGTTCTGATAACATGCTCAGCACCCGATTCGAGTCTTCTGGCAGACCCTTCGTTGGAACGGAGTTCCCGATATCTGCGCCGATATGAAACCAGCTGACCTGCATAGGTCGAGACCTTTTCTGTGAATTCGTATTAAGCCATTCAGATAGATCAGACGCAACTGCCTTTGAGATGCCTATGAGGCCGTCTGATACTCCCGTTACAGATTCAAGCCACTTTTTGTGAAAGACATCTGTGCCAGAGGGGAACATATCAGGCATCAGGACCGGCAGAAGGTCATATACCACGAAATATATCCTGACACCATCGCTTCGCATCGACTCTAGATAATTGAGCTGCGATGCGATCACATACTGATGCAGATCCAGTCCGAGGAATATATCACCTGCCTGAGCCTCTACAGGCTCATCTCCAAGATTGATTTGAGGGCAATCTAAAAAGTTCAGTGTGAAACTTCGAGCATAACGATAGCCAAAGCTGCTTGGAGTTGCATAGACAGGCTCAACTCTGTATCCGGCCGGTGGATTCAGTAGCAGCTCCTTCAGGATGCTTCGGGTCACGCGCTGGATACCGGTCTTCAGGTCCGTCTGCACAATTGCAGAGACATCTACCAGAATCTGGCGAGCTGGACGTTTCAGCGGCATGCTCCTGGCTGTAGACATAGCAATTGCTGCAAGCGTCTTATCGTCAGAGGGCATATTCTCCAACCTGGCCAGCGAATCGATCAACTCATATCTCGAGAGCTTCGCACCTTCATAGAATATCTCAATCGATCGTGCATACATCTCAGCACAGAGTCTGGGGGAGTGATCTTTTGATATCACCTCGCGCGCCCTCTCTCCAAGAGCACGGCGGAGCTCTGGATTTCTCCAGAGCATCTCCAGAGCCTCTATGAGTTCAGAGTCCTCGAAGTCATCTGGCAGCATGTACACAGCATCCTGAGGGATCTCTGAGAGCGAGCCATGAGCGTTTACTATCGTAGGGAGGCCGAAGCTCATGCAATCCAGAACAGTACCAGAGGTCTCGCCACGCGAGTGGGTGCGAAGCTGGACAGCTATATCGGCTGCCTGTAGGTAGTCTCGGAATGTATCAGCATCAGCCCAGCCTGTGATGCGAATGCGATCTCTCATGCCGCTTTTGTTGATGGCCTCGATGAGATTTCGACCGTAATCGCCACCATCGTTCTCGCCAACAAATACAAGTTGGCATCTGGAGTCTCTTGCAAGGCTGGAGCTAAGCCATGCATTCAAAAGACGGTGGTTCTGCTTGGTAGGGGCCAAGATGCCGAAACTGCAAACCAGGAATGAGTCTTCCGACATCCCCAATCTTCTGCGCGCAGCCGCACGGTCGGATCCATTAGACAAAACGCGAAGATGCGGAATAACAGACCAATCCTCTCCAAGACCATACCATTGCCGTGCCAGTCCAGCTGAGTGGCGAGAATGAACGATAATGCCCAAAGCACCCTTGACGATGCCGAAGTTGCATGGGTATTTGAATATCACTTCTTTAATATCGCTCGTATGAAAACGCTCCCATACAGCATTGTAGCCGTGCGAACTATAGAGCTCACGGCTCCAGATTCCGGGGATCGTGTACTCCATATACTCGTAGATATTTCCAAGAAAGAAGTCGTGGAGAACAACCACGCCAGGAAAACGATCCTGCAGATCGAACATATGCTGATGAAAAGGCGAGTTGCCGAAGTGATAGAGCACACGGTCGTAGCGATCTGCATTTTTAGTAAAATATTCTATAGATCGGATGGGCAAATATTTCCTTATCCAGGGATTTGAGACCTCTTGTTGAGCAACAATGACCTCGATGTCATAATACTTGGCAAGCTCCGGAAGAAGCTCCGCGCTGTAGTCAGATATACCACTTTTCTCAGGAGGTAAAGGTGAGATATAGGCAAGCTTCGGACGAGCTGATGAATGTGTGACTTTTGTGCCTTGAGAGTGCTCATCATAAATCTGCTCTAAGGCTGCAATCGTACGCCTCGCACCCTCGTCCCATGAAAATTTCTTTGCCTGTATTAGGCCATGGCGTCTGAGCTCATCGCAGAAGGATTCATCTGCAAGGGCCTCCTCGATCTTGGCAGCGATTGCGTCTTCAGAGAAAGGATCAAAGAGGGCATCATCTCGGCCGATCACCTCTGGCAGGCTCGTGGCGTTTGCGGCGATCACCGGGGCGCCACAGGACATCGCCTCCAGCGGAGGCAATCCAAAGCCCTCATGAAACGAAGGAAATATGAATAGTTTGCATAGATTGTAGAGCTTGACAAGATCTTCATCAGGGATATATCCGGTAACAACAAGCTCATCACTGGAGAGCCCAGCTGAGATAGCAATGCCTTGTATATTGCGGATTACCTCCTCATGAGTGCTACCACCTACCAAAACTAACTGATGGGATTCTCGCAGATCCTGAGGAAGTCTCGAATAGGCACGAATCAGCCTATGAATGTTCTTGCGATGCTCTTCTATTCCACCTGAATAGAGGATAAAAGGTCTGGTGATTTTGTAATTTCGGAAAAGTGCAGCTTTTTCCTCTATTGAGATATTTATGGGTCTGAAGCATTCATCACAGCCTTCAGATATGATGAACATATGATCTTTTCTCAGACCCAACGCTTCAGCCCCCTCCCTCGCAGAGGAAGCTGAGATGGCTAGCCATGCATAAGCCCTCTTGAGATACTCCACCTTTCGTCTATAGTGCATCTCGTACGCCGGATTGGGACGGAGATACTGATCTGGGTTCAGCAAGGGGATAAGGTCATAGAGTATGGTTACTGTTGGCGTTCTCTGGTCAAATACACCGATGCTTATGACTGCATCATCGTCAAAGCCCTCGAAGAGGCTGGTCACAAGCACCACATCCGGCTTCAAGCTGGCCAGGAATGCCTCCCGGATGCGCTCTGCAGCCTCACGCCGCCAGGTGTTTTCTGGCTGGCGTTCTCTTACAGGGCCAGGGGCGTACCAGACGCGTATGTTCTCCTGCGGCAGCAACCCTTCGAAGGCTGCTCGAATCGGCTCGATTGTATCTGAGAGCAGATCACTCAAGGCGATTAATATCTCGTGGTCGCCACGGTTCCTGACGAGCGCCTGGCTCAGAGCTAGCGAGAATCGTCCTATACCGCGAAAGCGAGATTGGGTCTGCGCACCCTGCAGATCGATTACGATTCGCATCAGTTGAGCCTCCTATTCCTCTCTATGGCTGTCTTTAGATCGATGTAGATTTGGCGAGCATAAGGGGAGAGGTCCGAAAGCCCGGGTGATAGAGGCATACTAGATATGATCTGAGCCGGTGTATTACGCTGGGCAGCTGTGCTGGATCCATCCAAAACATATGAAATGACAAATCTGTGAATCCAGATATCGAGGCGCCGAGATTTTTTAACAAAATACGCAGACTTATTCTTCAGAGATGGATGTGCTATTGCGAAGTGGATCATAAAGACAAGAGGTTTGCTCAGCATGTATGCAATTTTTCTTCTGATACTTCGCAAAATGCGCAGGAATCGCGCTTTGACACGCGAAATTGCGCAAAATGCGACACGCAATGGATGTGTTATGCGCCAAGAGAGGGTAGAGTAGACAGTAGCAATCTCATTTTCGAGTCTCTCTGACTTTTCGCGCTCGGCCGTGAGCTGTTCATGAAAGTGAGTATCTAGCTCATTGAGCCTTGAGCTGAGAGCATTAAACCTTTCAAGTTCGCCTGAGTGAAGCAATCTATCATAACGCATGGTCAAGTCGGAAATATTCACTCCATAATCCTTATCGAAGGCCGAATCGAAAAGAATTAAATGCTCATTTTTACCACTCTTTTGAGCTACAACAGAATAATCTGGACTGACCCCCATGAATACGTCCATCAGTCTGGGTTCCTTTGAATCGGAGATTGGTATCGACTCGTTCAGACGCACTATTTTTATCCTGGCAAAACCATAATATTCAACCAAGAAATATAATAATGCTGGAGGTATTGGATTCTGGTGGGTTGGATCCAGATAAAATTCAGTCATGCTAACAATCATGTTCTCCGGGTTCGGTGTCTCTAGTATCAAAAGCCCGCCAGGCTTGAGAACACGAAATGCTTCGTGCACCAATATCTGGAGAGAATCGAATGGTATATGTTCTATAATATGAAAGCCTGAGACCACAACCGCACTTTCATCTGGTAGCTTCTTTAAATGCTCGACAGCATCCTCCTTTGTGGCTGAAAGCCCAGCGCTCTGACATGCTGTAAGCATCTCCTCGTCGAGATCGACGCCGTGAGCCTCAAACCCCTCCTCTTCCATAAGCTCCAGCCACTCACCTCTGCCGCATCCCAGATCTACCACCTTTCGATCTTCATAGATTGCCTTCAGTGGTTTAACAAATAGCATATAAGCACGTAATCTGGACTTGATCAAATCACGCGAGCCGCGGAAGCGATCCTCAAATGCAAGATAAAAATTATCATCCATGAACTGGACACCTTACT
>JAGPMN010000064.1 GCA_018052825.1 Methanothrix sp. | reverse complement strand
ATGCCCGAGGACATGATGCGGGTATCGTCGGTCTTGCTTCCCACAATATCCACAACCACAGAGCCGCTCCCCCCCAGCGCCCAGGCGGGGGATGATGACAGAATCAGAGCTGCCGCCAACAGGATAATAATCCTCAACTTTTTCGCCTCCGGTAACTTTCATATTTAACTTGTCTTTTATATATACTTAAAGTAGAAAAATCTTTCGGAGCTAATGACTCTGGTCGCGATATATTTTAAAAGAAATAGACAAAAAAAAATTAAATGATGTTGGGCTACTGGCTCGCCGATCCCAGATGCCCCGGCTGGGCTTTGATGAAAGGCCGGTTGTATCTCGTGGGAATGTAAGAGCTCCATGGATAGCAGAGCGGGCGGGTGAAGTCATCCCATGGCGTGCTGTAGCATTTCTTCTCTCCGCAGGCTCCGCAGCCGTCGCATCTCTTGACGCCGCTGCTGCCCTGCGCCGCAGGCTGGCTGCCGATCTGAATGCCGGAAGCTGTGCTTCCCACTATATCTACCTCAACGGCTGAGCCTACCGGAAACAGGATGGTTGTATTGTTGACCGAACTGCCCAAGACATCCAGGCTTGCCTGCTGGCCGCCAGCCAGCCCGACTGAAGGCTGCGTCCAGCCTGCAGTTGCTGAAGCTGCCAGAATAAGCATGCATATTAGAACAGATTGCACTCTCATACCTTTCGCCCCCTTTTATTAATTAGTTCAATTAAAATGTGCTGGAAGTAGAAAAACCTTTTGTCAGGTATCTCACATCTCGGAGCGCAAACCATAAACTCCCATCACTCAAGCCTTGTCTCATGAAGCTCATCTATGTGGCCGGCAAAGGGGGCGTGGGAAAGAGCGTCTGCTCCGCAGCCTCTGCCATCTGGACCGCCCGCCAGGGGAAAGACACTCTGGCATTTTCCATGGATCCGGCCCATTCTCTCTCTGACATATTCGACGTCAACTTGGGAAGCAGCCCCAAAAAGATAGGCGAGCATCTCTATGCCTATGAGCCAGACCTATCTGAAGAGGCGCGCGGCTTCTTCCGCAGGTATAAGAGCATCCTCTCCGCCCTCTTCGGGCTCTTTGAGGTGGAGGTCCGGCCGGAGGACTTCGCCCATATTCCCGGCGTTGCCGAGCTGATATTCATGGACAAGCTCAACGACGTCTACGTCGAGAAGAGGTATGAATGGGTGATTGTGGACTCAGCCCCCACCGCAATGCTACTGCCCCTCCTGCAACTGCCCTCAGTCACCACCGGCTTCATCACCCGCGTGCTTGGCATGAGGAACAGGTGGATGGGGGTTCTTAATATGCTGGAGCCGGGCTTTGGGGATCGCATCCTCTCCGAGGCCAGAGCCATGCGCGTCAAGTCGGAGACCATGCGAAATGCCCTTCTCGATCCGGAGATATCCAGCATAACTGCAGTGACCATTCCCGAAAAGGCGGCTGTAGAGGAGACGCGGCGGCTGATCGACACTGTGGAGTCTCATGGAGTCGTCGTCTCCACTATAGTCATCAACCACGCCATCCAGGATTGCGACTGCCGCTTCTGCCGGGAGAAGGCAGCCTCTCAGGCCGGCTACATCAGCGATCTGAAGAGCCGCTATAGCGGCAAGAGGATGATCATCCTGCCTGACTACGGAGCAGAGGTAAAGGGAGAGGGGCTTATGCAGGTGGCTGAGGACCTTTATGAAAAAGACGAGCAAGAGGCATAAATGTAGAGTCCCGAAACATCTTTATAATCACCGATGAACGGAATTGTTTATGAAAGCTCATATTACTATCCTTCTCGTCCTGGCCCTTTTGCTCTCTGCCGGGCAGGCCGGGGCATCCTACTGGTTTAAAGTGGTCGACATCTCCCCTTCGCCCGTCGTCGTCTCCCCGGGCGGCTCTGCCAACTTCACCGTAATGGTAAAGGGCCTGGGCAGCGAGAGGGCCTATGTGGAACTGGTATTCAGGAATAAAACACAGGGACTGGATATCTCCTGTGCCAAGAGGATCCAGAATGTCTACCCTGCGGGGGTTACAGAGTATAACTGCTCGGTGCATGCTGCCAGCGACATGGCCCCCGGCAACTACTCCTTTGTGGTTGATGTAGCCGCCAAGAGCGCTCCCTCCGGCAAGATGACCGGCTATATCAATGTACTTGGGCCAGCTGCAACTGATGAGATGGCAGGCAAAGCGAGCGGAGAGGAGGGGCTGCCTGCAGGAGCCGCTGCTGATGGAGCCCAGGCTCAGGAGGAAAACAAGGAGACGCCTTCGCCTGGTGTCATGGCGGCAATTTTCGGATTGGTGCTTGCAGCCGGAATCCTTTCAGCGCCCGGAAAGAAAAATTGAAGCCGCGCTACGGATAGTTTTCCCAGTCCATCTCCCAGCCCAGCCGCTCCCTTATGATCAGATAGCTCATCTCGGGAGGGATTGCCCCGGCCTCGGTGAATATCGTGTCGATGTACTGGTGGGGCGTGACATCAAAGGCCGGATTTCTCACATGCACGTGGCTGTATTTCGATATGTCGGGCAGCACCTCCCTGGAATCGCGCTCCTCTATGGTCACGAGCTCCCCCAGTATGGTCTGGGGGGAGAACTTGTATGTCTCGGCTGCCACCATAAAGCCGGTCCTGGACTCATGGGCGGCGAGAGCGATCTGGGCAGTGCCGATCTTGTTCACCAGTGAGCCGTTGGCGGTGATGACATCTGCTCCCACCACCACCATGTCCACCTCGTTCATGATGCTTCTTGCCGCAGAATCGACGATCAGATCCGTCTCGATGCCCAGCCGGTCCAGCATGCCGATGGTGGTGAGGCCCTGATATCTGGGACGCGACTCAGTGGCGATCACCCTGACCCTTTTTCCCGACTTGTGGGCGGTGCTGATGACCGATATTGCGGCCATGGAGTTGCAGTGGGTGAGTACCGTATCTCCGTCTCTGATCCTGCGGCTGCCGATGCTGCCGATCCTTTCCAGGGCCCTGGCCGAGTTTTCGATGAAACGGTCTGCATTGGCGACGATTGCCTTCTGGGCGGAGGGCACGTCGTCCGCCTGGTACTTCATGGCCATGCGAATGGCATTGGAGAGGGAAACGGCAGTGGGCCGGGTCTTGAGGAGGATATCCGCGGCCTGCCGCATATGCTTGTTGTATTCGTCAAGCTCCTGCACCTCCTTGGCCAAAGCCAGAGCATAGTCACGCAGGGACGCAGCGGCGGCAGTGGCTATCCGGCCTGCTCCCCTGATCTCCATGCTGCGGATCTTCTCTGCGGTTTCCAGTACCTGATCGATTGGCTTCATCCCCTGCTGATGGAATGGATGAGAATAAATCCGTTATGATCGCTTCAAATAATATCATAATTTACTATAATAATATTACCTGCAAAAGTTATTAATATCATAAAGGTTCTTATATCTTTAATTCATCAATCTATAAATATTTAGTATCATCATAAAATATTATGGGGCATCATGGATGGAGGAGAACGATCAGGAGTTTCTGCGCGCACTGCATGAGGAGAAGATCCGAACGCAAAACGAGCGCACCGAGCTTGTCACCATGAAGCTGGCCTTCATCACAGTCCTCTTCGGCCTTTCCTCCGTCGACGTGCATGTGGAGATCGCCGATATTTCCTGGCTGCTCTATTTCGTCCCCCTGGTGGCCATAAGCTACGACCTCTACATCATGTCCGCCGACTCCCGCATCAAAAGGGTTGGCATCTTCCTTGGCAGGAATCCGGCCTCCCTGGCAGGCCCTGCCGAGAGAGAGTGGGAGAGGTTCTGCACATCCTACCGCGATGGCATCGCCCCATCTGCCAATATGTTCTTCTCGGCCATTGTCACCGCAGGGGCAGCTGCCTGCATCCGCTCCCAGGGCAGCTTTGCAAGCGGACTGCTCCGCCTCTGGTTCGCCGTCTGGCTGGTGGCCTCAATAGCCACCATAATCGCCCTGTGGCTGTGGCATCAGTCGCTTGTCAAGAGGATCGGCAGCTATGAGCCCGGAGACCTCATCTATTTTCATGATAAAAAACCTTAATAATAGCCTGGGATCAAGGTAGGGGGATACAGTCTCCTCTATAGAGGCACGAATTCAAATTCAAGGATCGGTGGGGCACAATGACATTGAAAGAGAGAGAGATCAAGAGGGCCGTGAAAGAGGGCTACGCCAGCATTGCCAAGCAGGCGACATCCTACTATTCATCCCGGGGCTGCTCTTGCTGCGGCAATCCCGGCATCCCGGAAGAGGTCAGCAGGAGAATGGGCTATTCCGAGGAGGAGATATCAGCCGCGCCTCCTGAGTCCAATCTGGGGCTGGGCTGCGGCAATCCCGTGGCCTTGGCATCGCTCAAGTCAGGAGAGGTGGTCCTGGATATGGGAGCGGGGGCGGGATTTGACTGCTTCCTGGCATCCTCTCGCGTCGGCCCCTCCGGGATGGTCATTGGCGTGGATATAACGTCGGAGATGGTGGACAGGGCGCGGGCCAACGCCCGCAAGGGGAGCTACACCAACATCGACTTCCGGCAGGGAGACCTGGAGAACATGCCGGTCGCCGATAACTATGTGGATGTGGTCATCTCCAACTGCGTGATCAACCTGGTACCGAATAAGAGAATGGTATTTAAAGAGGCCTTCCGGGTGCTCAAGCCCGGAGGAAGGCTTGCAGTGTCGGATGTGGTGCTGACCAGGGAGCTTCCCGATTTTGTCAAGACATCCACCAGGGCCTACATCGGCTGCCTGGCCGGGGCCATAATGAAGGAGGAGTATCTGCAGATAATCAGAGATGTGGGCTTTTCCGAGGTGCAGGTGGTGGCCGAGTCCAGCTTCCCGGTGCAGTCGCTGCTCTGCTGCGAGTCCTCCCTGCCCATTGAGATGCCCCAGATATCCTACCAGCAGCAGAAGGAGGTGGCAGACTCGGTGCTGAGCATAAAGGTCAGCGCCGTCAAGCCCAGGCAGAGCAGCTAGAAGGGGGCAGCAGCTCCCTGCGCAGGCTTTTAACTCAGGGAGTTATAGGGTTTGATCCCGCCCGCATCTGTTCTCCAGATCTTCATTTCTCTCCTTTCCTGCGAGGCCCAGCACATTTAGCAGCCCCAGCAGATTCTCCCTCGAGAGTGAGCCGTCAGATACCCTCTTCAAGACATCCCTCGCATTGAATGCCACTCCCAGGCCGGCGTTCTTGATCATGAGGCAGTCGTTGGCCCCGTCCCCGACGGCCACGATGCTGTCCGGGCTGATGTTCTCCATCTCAGCCAGCCTGAAGATTATGCCGCCCTTGGCCTCTGCATCGATGATATCGCCCTTGATCTCGCCTGTGACAACCCCATCTTTGATCTCCAGCTCATTGGCGAATGCATAGTCGAATCCCAGCCGCTCCTTGAGCACGTCCGTGAAGTATGTAAATCCGCCGCTGATGAGGGCGATCTTGTATCCCATGCTCTTCAGGTGGTGCAGCAGCTCCTCCGAGCCCGGGGTGAGGACGAGGTTGGAGGCTATCTCCTGCAGGGTGCTCTCCGGCATTCCCCGCAACAGGCGAACCCTCTGGCGCAGGGACTCCTTGAAGTCCATCTCCCCGTTCATGGCCCTCTCGGTTATGGCCCTGACCTGCTCGTCCACTCCGGCAAAGCCGGCAAGCTTGTTGATGATCTCGCAGTCCACTATTGTCATGTCCATGTCGAAGACTATGAGCCTCTTCTCCTTTCTGGCCCTGTCCATATCCTGGATCACCACATCCAGGCCCAGCAGCTCGCACTCCTTCTTGAGCCTGGACTTGCATCCGTCATAGTCCTCATCGCAGTCGGCAAAGTCCATGAGGAACTCTATGGATATGAGCTCTCCCCGCGCCGTGACCGATGCCCTCTCGATGTTGATACTGCTTCTGGCGGCGAGGCCCGTCACATCGCGTATGATGCCCACCCGGTCTTTGGCCAGGATGGTGACCACGTAAAGGCTCTTTTTTGAGCGCCTCCTCCCGCGCAGCTGCCCTGCCGGAAGAAAGCCGAACTGCATGCCAAGCTCACCCGTCTTTGCTGCGAGCCATGACTCAAGCTCTGCAGGGGTAATCGATGCACCGGAAAAGTCGGCTACTACAGTCATGACGAATATGCCCTGCATCACCTTCTGGTCCATGTCAACGATATTCACATTCTGCCGGGCTGGCTCCTCCAGTATCCCGGATATCAGCCCCGGCCTGTCCCTGCCGATGAATGATATGACCCAGAGATCGTCGTTCAGCCTGCCCATGCCCTCCTTTCCAGCGGCCAGCATCGAGGACTGAGCTAGCTCATTCATGCCTAAATACTTTTTCCGGCCTGCGGAAAAAGCAAAGATTATGTGCCGGCAATGGCTATGTGATGGCATGCACATCTCACACATGCTGATAGACGGCACCTCCGTCTCCTCAAGAAAGGTCGACACCATCTTCAATCCTGCCAGTGGAGAGCCAGTGGCCGGGGTTGCCGTGGGCGGCAGGGAGGAGGCCAGGCTGGCACTGGAAGCGGCGAAGAGGGCCTTTCCCGTCTGGTCATCCATGCCGGCTGAAGAGCGGTCTGAAGTCCTCCGCGAAGCCGCCAGGCTGGTGCGGCAGCGCAGGGATGAGATCGCCCGGCTGCTCACACTGGAGCAGGGAAAGCCCCTCAAGAGCTCCAGGTCCGAGGTGCTCTCTGCTGCGGACGTCCTCGATTACTATGCAGAGGAGGGAAAGAGGAACACCGGGCAGTGGCTGGCAGGGCCGCACAGCAGGAGCATCGTGCTGCGGCAGCCCATAGGCGTCGCCGCCCTCATCACCCCCTGGAACTATCCTGTGGACCTATTATCCTGGAAGGTCGCCCCCTGCCTGGCTGCAGGCTGCACATTTGTCTCCAAGCCTCCAAGCCTCGCCCCTCTTGCAGCCACGGAGTTTGTGCGGGCCGTATCGGACGCGGGCCTGCCTGCTGGCGCAGCCAATGTGGTGCACGGGCCGGGCGGCACCGTCGGAGCGGAGCTGGTGGAAAGCCCAATATCCAGAAAGATAGCCTTTACAGGCGAGACTGCTACTGGCAGGGCCGTCATGGCAGCAGCGGCAGCACGCATCAAGCGCATCTCCCTGGAGCTCGGCGGCCAGTCGCCCTTCATAGTCTGCGCCGACGCCGACCTGCCTGCGGCAGCTGCATCAGCCGCCCATAGGGCTTTTTCCAACATGGGCCAGATCTGCGTCAGCGTCAACCGCATCTACGTAGCTGATGAGGTGGCAGAGGCCTTCACAGATCAGCTAGTCTCACTGGCGGAGAGCCTCAAGATAGGAGA
>JAGPMN010000063.1 GCA_018052825.1 Methanothrix sp. | reverse complement strand
AAAAAATAAATGAGTCGATAGCATCCGGGTAAGAGACGTAATATAATAAAATTTATCATCATAATTATCACCATAACCTCCCTATACGATGCATATTAATATCAAATTAGTCTTATTCGGATCTGTCTCCCAGCACTTCCGGACCAATCTTTTTATATGGGATGATATCAATAAAGAAAATAGCAATAGGGGGTCGTAGATCATAGCAGTAAAGGGATCGGTCGGCACGATAGTAGGCGAGACCAATCCACTATCATTCAAGTTTCTCATAAATAAAGAGGTCGGCAGGGGCACCTACATCAAGGCCAGAGCAGACGGCAGGGACTGGACGCTCGCCCAGGTGGAGGACATCAAAAGGTCCAACTCCGCCTACAGCGTGAGCCAGCTCAATGATGCAGCCAGAAATTACGACTCCCGGGAGATGATGATCGCCGAGGCCAGGGTCATCGGCGTGGGGAACGGCGGCAGGCTGCAGCTTCCCACCAGCCCGGCCCGTCCTGGAGACCCGGTCTTCATCGCCGACGAAAGGCTGATCAAGGCCACCCTCGGCCTGGCCAGGGGCGATATGTACATCGGCTTGCTGCGCGGCTATGACATACGTGTGGAGCTGGATGCCAATACCCTGGTGCAGAAGCACTGCAGCGTTCTGGCTAAAACAGGAGCGGGAAAGTCCTATACTGCGGCAGTGATCCTGGAGGAGCTGCTGGAGAGAAAGGTGGCCCTGCTCATCATAGATCCCCATGGCGAGTATGCCTCCATGAAAGAGGCCAACAGCGTGGGCGACTTCTCCCGGTATAAGGTCAAGCCGCGGGGCTATGATGTGACTGTCTACACCCCCGGGGAAATGGCCATGAATCCCAGGGCAGACAGGCCCTTCCGCTTCAACGGCCTGAACCTCTCCGCACGGGAGGTGTCGAGGATGATCCCTCATGAGAGCGCCAGCTCCGGCCAGCTAGGCCTGCTCTACGAGGCGATAGCCGCCCTCCGGGCGGAGACTGATGCCTACACTCTTGAGGACATCATAGAGCAGGTTGTTCGCAGCAACTCCAAGTCCAAATGGAACCTGGTGGGGCAACTGGAGTCGCTCCTCGATCTCGGCCTCTTCTCAGGTGCGGAGACGCCGGCTGAGGAGCTGCTGCGGCCGGGAAGGGCTGCGGTTATAGACATGACGGGAATTCTGCCAGATCTGCAGGCCATGATCGTATCCCGGCTCCTGACTGAGATATTCGAGGCCAGAAAGCGCCGTCTCATCTCTCCCGGAATGGTCGTCATCGAGGAGGCGCATAACTATATTCCGGAGAGGGGCACGGGCAATGCTGCCTCGACCAACATCGTGAGGACCATAGCCGCAGAGGGCAGGAAGTTCGGCCTGGGACTGATGGTCATCAGCCAGAGGCCGGCCAGGGTGGACAAGAACGTCATCTCCCAGTGCAACACCCAGATCATAATGAGGGTCACCAATCCCAATGACCTCAAAGCCCTCTCCAAGGGGCTGGAGGGCATGACGGCTGAGCTCGAGGAGGAGATCAAGAGGCTTCCCCCGGGAGTGGCAATGCTGGTCAGCAATGAGATCGAGCGGCCCATTACAGTCAACATCCGCCCGAGAAAGTCCCGCCACGGAGGCGTAAGCACCCAGATTGTGGCAAAGGAGAAGCAAGCTGCTGGCAGGTCAGCCGCAGAGAGGGCTGTGCTCGCCCAGAGGGGCCGGCAGGGAGGAGCGGCCAGAAGAGCGCCTGCCGGGGAGAAGAAGTCGACAGGCAGCCTTCTCAAGAAGGTCCTGGGCAGGAAGAAAGCCTAGATGATCGAGATCGACGGCTCTTTCGGAGAAGGGGGAGGCCAGATTGTGCGCACAGCGGTCTCTCTCTCTGCTGTGACCGGCCAGCCGGTTTGTATCAGCAGGATCAGGCAGGGCCGGCCCAGGCCTGGATTGGCAGCCCAGCATGTTCATGCCATCTCTGCCCTGGCCGGTGTCTGCGGGGCGCAGGTGTCCGGGGTCAGGCCGGGCTCATCGCAGATCTCCTTTTCTCCGGGAATGATTCGAGGAGGCAGACATGTAGCCGGGATCGGGACTGCCGGAAGCATAACACTTCTCATGCAGTGCCTCCTGCCCGCCATGCTGCAGGCAGACGGCCCTGTCCGCCTGGAGGTCAGCGGCGGCACGGATGTAAAGTGGGCGCCCACAGTGGATTATTTTGACAGGGTCTTTCTGCCCGCCCTGCGATGCTTCGGAGCAAAGGTGAGGCTGGAGGAGGGCATGCAGAGGGGCTACTATCCACGCGGTGGAGGGAGAGCGGTTCTGCTGGTCGAGCCAGGAGATCTCAGACCTGCCGAATTTTCGGAAGAGAAGGAGCAGCCAGCGCATGTGATGGGCATATCCCACTGCTCCGGGCTGCCGGAGCATGTGGCCTTCCGCCAGGCAAGGGCGGCAGAGGAGGCCCTCCGCGAGGCGGGATATGAGGCAGCCGTCGACTGCCAGTCCCTCGGCCTGCCCTCCACAGGAAGCGGAATCACCCTCTGGAGGGGCGGCAAAGGCGGAAGCGAGCTGGGCGAGCGCGGCCTCTCAGCAGAGAAGGTTGGCAGGCGGGCAGCCGGGCAGATGATCGCCGAGCTTTCATCTCCCGCGTCCGTCGATATCCACCTCGCAGACCAGCTCATAGTCTATCTGGCCCTGGCCGGAGGTGAGTTTTCAGTGAGGGAGGTATCGCTTCATGCCAGCACCAACATCTGGACTGTAAGGCACTTCCTGGATGCGGAGATCGATGTCAGCGAGGAGGAGGCGATGGGGATATTTCGGATAGAGGGCAGTCCCCTTCATTAGTGCACCATCCTCAAATACTACTATATCCCATCTCTCTGCAATGCTATGGGTATTGATCGGTTCGAGCGCTGCCGTTTTAACCATGTTCGGTTTTGTGCCCCAGATACTCAAGATCCACCGCACGAGATCTGTGGAGGATGTGAGCCTGTGGATGCTGCTTCAGTTCTCTCTGGGCATATTCCTCTGGCTGCTCTACGGCCTGCATATCCGGGATAACATACTGATAGTGGCCAATGCAGTCTCATTCGCAACTCTGACAGTTGCCAATATCCTCTTCGTGAAGTATAGAAATGGAGAGGCAAGCGGTGATACTAATCCATCTTTGCTCTGATCTTCTCCTGCAGCCTCTCAAGAGAGCCCTTTGTGCACTGCCTGTTGTCGCAGGGAGTGAAGTCCTTCGGACTGCAGCCGGCTAAAAGATCCATTACCCTGTCCGCCAGGTCCCATGCCTGCATCTCCTCCAGCCTCTCCAATAAAAGCGATACCTGGGAGTTGAACGTCCTGCATTTTCCGGGATCGGCAGCGCTCCTCTCGTGCAGGTCATACAGCCTCTGCAGCTCCTTTTCCAGGTCTTTCCAGGCCTCTTTCCCCATGCTCCTCCGGACTGAATTGGATCTTGCTCGCTTTGCATTTTCCTGATAGCTGATGAAAAGCAGGCCAAAGTATTCCAAAGATAGCCGTAATGCACCCTTGAGGTTCGAAAAGCCAAAGCCTCAAGATCGGATGTTTTAGAGGAGATGCAAAGGGTAAAATTCTCCTCTTCGCTTCCGTATCCACAGCATTTAGCTCTTTATCTACTCATCGTCATCTACATCGTCCCTGTATATGGTCTGCTCCCTTCCAGGCCCCACAGATACTGCAGATATGTCCACCCCCAGCAGATCCTCCAGCCGCTCCACATAGGCCCTGGCGTTCTCAGGCAGCTCCTCATACTCTTTGGCAGATGTTATATCCTCATTCCAGCCTGGCATATCCTCGTAAATGGGCTTGCACCTGGCCAGCTCCTCAGTGCTCTCCGGTGGATAGCCGAGCTTCTCGCCGTCCAGCTCGTAGCCCACGCAGATCTTTAAGGGATTGATGCCGGTGAGGACATCCATCTTGGTGAGAGCAAGTTCTGTGTAGCCGTTAAGGTATACCGATTTGAGCCCCAGGACGGCATCAAACCAGCCGCACCTTCTTGGCCGGCCGGTGGTGGTGCCGTACTCGCCTCCACTCTCCCGCATCATGGCTCCCAGCTCGTCCTTCAGCTCAGTGGGGAGGGGGCCCTCTCCCACCCGGGTGATGTAGGCCTTGATCACGCCAACCACATTGTCCACCATCACAGGCCCGACACCTAGGTTTGCGCACGCAGACCCGGCTGTGGTGAAGCTTGATGTCACGAACTTCTGGGTGCCGTGGATCACATCCAGGAATGCTCCCTGCGCGCCTTCAGCTAAAACGCTCTTCTCCTCCAGGATGGCAATGTTGATCTCCCGCGAGACATCGGTCACACGGTCCTTGAGGCGCTTTCCAATCTCCACATACTCATCGATGTAAGGGGCATATCTGACCACAGTGGGATCGCCGCCCAAATCGGCTATGGCCTTCTCCTTTGCCGGGCCGATCTCATCAATCCTGGCCTGCAGCCGGTCGGGGTCTGTCAGGTCTCCCATCTGCACCTCCTCGCGAGCGATCTTGTCCACATATGCAAATCCTATTCCGCGGTTGGTGGTGCCAATCTTCTGCGTACGCGCCCTCTCCCGCAGCCCGTCCAGCTCGATGTGATAGGGCATAATTATGCTGGTTTTGGCATCGATTCCTATGTCGACCTTGATGCCCTCCGACTCCAGTGCCTGAATTTCGCTCCACAGCACGCGTGGATTGAGGACGACTCCCGGGCCGATGAGCAGCCTTCTGCCGAAGATGGCACCGCTCGGCACCAGATGCAGCTTGTATGTCTTTCCGTCCACTACCACGGTGTGGCCGGCATTGTCTCCGCCCTGAAAGCGAACGACAACATCATAATTTTCGGCCAGCAGATCTATGACCTTCCCCTTTCCCTCGTCGCCAAACTGAGCACCGGTGAGTATCGTAAACATGCTATTGGGCATGGCGGCCACGTAGATAACAATTTTGATGCACATGCCCGGCGATGGCGAGGGTGGCATCAATGCCCAGTGCCTGGAATATGCCCTTTGCTGAAGGAGTGCCGTTGACCTCTATCACCTTCAGCCCCCCGCTGCTCTCCAGCAGGTCCACTCCGCAATATACCGCACCGACTGCCCTGGCTGCTCCGGCCGCCAGATCTGCCAGCTCCCGTGTGACTGGGCAGGGAGCAGCCTGCCCGCCGCGAGCCAGATTGGTGATCCACTGGCCGGGTGGTGCGACCCTGTAGATGGCACCGAGAAGCTCCCCGGCCACAACGAAGGCGCGAATATCGCGGGATCTCTCCACGGGTATGAACTCCTGCAGGTAGACCATGCCCTCAGCCTCGATGATTGCCTCCAGGCGGGCCAGATCCTCTGCAGATCCATCCTCCAGCAGGACGATGTCCCTTCCCTTGAATCCGAAGAGGGGCTTGGAAACCGCCCTTTTGAACTCATGCACTGCCCGCATCCCCTCCTGAAGGCTGGTAGCGGCAAATGTGCGAGGCGTGGCCACTCCTGCATCCTGCAGGGCGCGGGAGGTGGCATATTTGTTGGCCGCCCTGGCGATGGCCTGGGGCGGATTGATGACGGCAATGCCCCGCTCCTGCAGGGCAGAGAGAACCTCAAAGCGGAAGGATACGTCGGTCGCGCCCCTCTGGCCCAGGTCGCGGACGATGATGGCGGAGAGGTCAAGGAGGTTTATGTCCCGGCAGCGGAAGGACTGGCCGCCGTTGATTGTCGCAGCCAGATCTGAGAAGCTGAGGAAAAAAGCATCCATGCCTTTTTTGGAGCAGGAGGAGAGGAGGGCCTGGGCAGTCCAGTCCAGAGGATCGGTGATTACTATGCCTATCTTCATGATGGTAGGAGGAGATGGGGAGGATATATCCCTGTTGGCATTATTTTGGATCAGATTCCTTCAAAGGATGATTCCAATAGGATAAAAGTTATGTGAAAATGTTTTAGAATTAACAAAAAAACATAAAAATCAAATAAAATAATCAAATTAGTAATACTAAGAAAAGACTAAATATAACTAAGTGCAATTGTTCCGCAAATAGAGACTAAGGAGGGACCGACATGAATCGATTAAGCGCAAAGATTGTATCCTGCTCAATTCTGCTATTCATGGTTGCACCCATCTGCTGGGCCGGGCTCTACGATCTGAATCCGGGCATGGAAGCTGTGAAGTACAAGCATGAGATGACAGACGATGTCGCCGGCCAGGGCTATGTGATGGAGTACAAGAGGGTCAATACCAATAACCTATCCCTGTTCGAGTACTCGCATGGAAGCGGAAAAATAGATCAGGCCGATATTTTAAATAGCGAACAGAAAACAACACACGACTCCAACTACTACTATATATATAATTTTCTAGAGAAAGGCGGATATGATTTTAGAAAGAAGCCCTTTGGGGCTAACAGCGTCATTTCCTATACCAGACAGTATGACAATATCCAGTCTCCTACATCTTTTGCCTGGGGAACTGGATATTACGCTGCCAATCCCATAAGCTTCAACTCTCTGCTGAAAGATAAGACCGAGGCCAAGAGCTACCAGGAATCGGCCTCGATGCATAGGCAAATAGAGTATGCACGAGCTGTAACCGGAGACATAGCTGTCGATATGAATTGCACCGGGGCTACTTCTACGACGGATGGCAAGGGCACACTCAGCATGAAAGTTGATGATGAAGTCACCCAGGGTACACTGCATGTCGGCGAGCTATTGACTTCGCCGATGAAAGATCTCAAAACACCAAAAGTAAAGAATAAACAGGGATGGGGAGACGCAATTATCGAGGTAGACAATGACTATATCGGCGACTTTCATGTTCAAAAGACTATGAAGCTGGAGATCACCAAGAGCAAGCCTACCTGGGCTGAGGACTGGCTGCCCTGCTGCAGCGGCGGATTCTTCGACCTTCCCGCATACAATTTCGATAAGCAGTACGGAGGGCTGAAGGGCATATTCGACTGCACCTGCAGGAACTCATCCATCTCAAGCATGAAGCCCAAATGGAACACCAGCATGGCCCAGTTCCCAACTGACAGGTACAGAAATCAGCCTTGAGAGATGAACTTTTATTTTTTGTATGTGTTTAGGTACTTGAGAGTAGGTCGGTAGATGCTGATCCAGTCCGGGTGTGATTAATATAAATTGACATGCATCTAATAAGCAAACGATATCGGAAGACTATGCTCACTGTGGAGTCCTGAAATTATTTCGCGTCCGTCCTAGTTTTATAGTGTTTGAATTATTCATATAATTTCACAACCCAAACAGTCTATGGCCAATTGCGAAATAAGCTTCCAAAGGCATTTTTCGCCT
>JAGPMN010000018.1 GCA_018052825.1 Methanothrix sp. | reverse complement strand
GGAATAGGAATGCAGAATAGGCCGAAGCTTAAAAATTTTCTCCCTCAGCCTCCGCTCACAAAGTAAATACCAATGGCAACCACCAGGAAGGATATGCCCTTCTGCTTGAGCGAACTCCAGTCGGTGCTCTCGTTCAATGATTTAGCCAGATTGGGAGTTATGACTCCCAGGCCCAGGATGAGCAGTATAGTCAATATGGGCTGAAGTGCTCCCACGCTGCTGACCAGAGTGGCCGATCCGATGGCATAGGCGAATAAGGAGAAGATTATTCCGAGGAACTGGAAGGCCTCCTCAGATATCAGAGCCCCTACGGCCCCGCTTCCCTGCTTGAAGAAGCAGGCAACCTCATTTCGCATTGAGCTGACGCACATCATTGGAAGCACAGCCATCAGACCTCCCAGGGAGGACCAGATGTAGAGGTTCCACTCATCTATGGAGAGAAGCAGAACCTTCAGGGCTATGAAGTAGGCAGCAGTCAGCACCCAGTAGGTGAGGAAGGGCTTTATGGCTGGTGAGAGAGCCTTAAAGAAGCTAGGTAATCCACGGTCGTGCAAACGATTACTGTATAAGTCATTGCTTCCGGATTCGCCATTTTTATAGGATATCAGTACAGTGCTCAGGAGAAGCAGCAGACCTCCTGCGCAGTGTCTCAGCTCCAAAACCTCGCCTAACAGCAGCACTGATCCAACAAAAACAAATACCGGGTACACGTATTCCAGTGCAGTAACTTTGGAAGTCTCCTCTATCTGTAGGGCTTTCATGTAATAAAATGAAGGAACTACCTGCAGGCTGCCGAAGAGCATGGCAATAATGGATTGTGGATAGACAAAATCGCACCCCGCTATCAGTAATACCGGTATGGTGAAAAGCTGAGAGGCCAGTACCTGGCATATGATATATGACTTGGAGTCTTCGGCATAGCCGTTGAGAAGCAGCTTATCCAGTATTCCGGCCACTGAAAAGAATACCGTGCCGAGGAATGCCAATATTAGCCAATCCATTTCATACCCTTCCATGATAGATGCGATATGCAGGTCGTTTGCCGCTGCTTGCGGCAGATCGCTCTATTATTTTGTTGTATGTGTTTATGTCCATGAATTCAGCATCTATCGGCCCATTTCGTGCTATTCTCTGCTGCCTTTTCATTTAGAGCCTTTTTGGTGAGCATAGTCCAACGATATCGTTTGCTTATTAGATGCATGTCAATTTATATTAATCACACCCGGACTGAATTAGCATCTACCGGCCTATTCTCAAGCACCTAAACACATACCTTTTGTTTTAGCTTATTAAATATCGCTTACCTATTAGTTATATTTATCTACTCTTCTAAGATCAAATTTTAGATTATCTTTTATATATTAAATTCGTTACTGAGATTCATAAGAGTTGCCAATATATTTTAAATCATCTTTTAATATTTTCTACTAAATTTTAACATTTTTTTGAATTGATTTGGACGAGGGTGGGCAAAAGTCGAGATAAAGGAGGGAGAATGAGTGGCTCGACTTTTGCCATCTTTATTTACGACAATCAACGAATAAATACTTTTCGGCTCAAGTCTATAGATAAAATAGAGATCCTCGCCAGCCCATTAAGATATTGTGGCGAAAAAGGGTATTATGCCGCATTCTGCCCTATGCGCATTTACCGGAGATCGAGCTGAAAGCCGGCATACTACGCCCATAACGACGTGTATCTATCAGGCCGACCATCCATCCAGCCGATCTATTGCTATCCGAAATGCACGCCCTTCCCCGGCGGCACCCCTCTGGCTAAATTCCTTTCCAGTTGCCTGTCCGCACCAGGACTGGCATTTGAGATACATCAGCCACTGAGAGCTATAGTTCGGTTTAGCCTTTCCGCGCCCTTTCAACACAGAATGCGGCAAACCCTTTGTTCTCTCGTTATAGAATATCTAGTTTTCGGTCAAAGATCTGTGTGGAGATTTTGCCCAAGATACAAGATGAATGTGGGATATATTGAGTTTCTATAAATATTATTATTGACTTGCTTGCTGCAAGCAAGTAATATTGATATCTAACTGCAAAATAGCTATCCCATCTTCTCCCTCACAGGCGCCAGAATCTCGTTCATGCACTCTGCGCAGGCCTTTTTGAGGTCCATTGGATGCATGGCCCCGCTTACGAAGTCGGCCTCCAGTGCCTCGTAGCTATCATAGTGCATATCCCCTCCGAACTTCTCCGGCCGCCTGACCGTCATCCCCCCCTCCATCCTTGGGAAGATATGGTACTTGCATATGGCCAGCACTGGATTGTTCTCCACCACCTTCGCAGGGCAGTAGGCCGCCTTGATCTTCTTCTCCACATCAGCAGCCGGCTCGTCCACTGCAATGTTGTTGCCCTTCGAGGATGACATCTTCTCGCCGTTCAATCCCGGGATGAGGGGCGTATGCATGCACACCGGCGAGGGCAGGCCCAGGCGGGGCAGCTCCTCGCGGGCCAGCATGTGAATCTTCCTCTGGTCTATGCCTCCGACTGCGAGGTCGATCTTCAGGTCTGCTATGTCTATGGCCTGCATGAGTGGATAGATCATCTGCGAAACCATGGGATTCTCAGCGCTCCGTGAGACCTCGTCCATGCTGCGCCGGGCGCGGTTGACGGTCGTGTTCCTGGCCATCTGCAGAATCTTAAGCATGTACTCCGGCTTGAGCTGATAGTCTGTTCCGTAGACAAACTGGGTCCTATCCGGATCGAGGCCCAGAGCCATGAAGCAATCCCGGTTGTAGTCTGCGGTCTTGCGCACCTCCTCCAGGCTTCCCTTCTCATTGAGAAAGGCGTGCAGGTCTGCGAGCAGAACCACTACGTCAAAGCCCGCCCTCTGCAGGTCGAGCAGCTTGTTGGCGGTGAGCATGTGCCCAAGGTGCACCTTTCCGCTCGTCTCGTAGCCCACGTAAGCACGCGGGCGGCGGGGCAGGTCCAAAAGGCCCTTGAGTTCACCTACAGTAACAATCTCTTCCGTGTTTCTCATTGCCAGCTCAAGCCTATCCAATGCCAATTCACCACCCCAACAGAGGAAGGAGGATGTATAACGCTTTTGGTCAGGATTTCAGCAGGGCATGCAGAGGAAAACAATTAATAATACCATTGCCGATGAGTGGGGCATGGATCGGCGTGATTACAGCCTTCCCAGCCCCCGCCTGAGCCGCGAGAAGAACCTGGTCCTGATACTGCTGGCCATCCTCGCTGCCATGCTGCTCTGGAACACCCTGTGGTGGCTGGTGAGAATAGTCCTGTTCATAGCGATGGTCTATATCGTCTATCAGATTCTAAAGCGCTATGTCTGAGCCTATATTTGGCCTGCCTCTTCGGCCACAGAGACCTGGCCCTCTCCAGGTCCTCTCGGGTGTTGAGATTAAAGAAGGAGAGGAGATCGGGATCGGTGGGCCGCAACCGCTCCATCGGCACACGATTGAAATGCAGCTGCTGCAAGGGAGCATAAATCCTTCGCTCGCCGTTTTCCACTGCCAGCCGGCAGGACTCGCCCATCTTCTCTCTGTGGTAAACTGAGTGGAGCGGCTCGAAGAGTCCGTTGGGCTGGACCGGGACGGCCGCCTCGTATCCCTCCCCCCTGCAATCCTTGCAGCAGGCAAGCTCAAAAAGCCTGTCTACCACCCCGGCATTCAAAAAGGGCAGGTCGCAGCCGGTGGCAAAGGCAAATTGCCCGCGTGCCTTTCTGAGGCCCGCATCAAGGCCGGCCACCGGGCCGAATCCCGGAACGCTGTCCCAGGTGAGTGCGATCCTATCAGAGAGCCAATCCTCAGTCGCCTTTTCCAGATGGCAGGCATGGGCCTCATCCCTGGCAACCACTACGATCTCATCCGCAACGCTGCAGAGCAGCTCCGCAGTCCAGCAGATTAGGGGCCTGCCGCCAAATAAGAGCAGCGCCTTCTCCTCTCCAAGGCGGCTGCTGCTTCCGCCTGCCAGGATCACTGCGGATCGCATAGCCTCCAGCCGCCCTCCCTGCAGTCTTCCTGAAGGGCCTTCAAAAGATCTTCCCTCGCATTCACAGCCATGAAATCGCTGCGCAGAACAACACTCTCCCTGCTCACAGATGCCGTCTCTCTGCCTGCCTTTTCGAGGATGGCCCGGATGAGAGCTTCATCGACCCGTCCTCCAGCCAGGGAGATCTCCTTCGAGGCCAGCTTCTGTGTGAAGCGGTTGCCGAAGACTGTGCAGCCCACGCCGCCCCACGACCTGATCCTGGCCTGGCCAAAAGAGGCATCATCTTCTTCAATCTCCACCTCCAGGCTGGCTCCCGGCAGAAGGTAAATCCTCCGCCGCCGGCAGTGGCTGGCCGAGACCTCAGCCACCTCTCCGACCAGAACATCTCCCCGCCTCCAGACCTTCTCCCTGCCGTCCGATACCTGCAGAGATGCCCCCAGCTCACCTGCCCGGCGCTCCAGTTTTCTGTCGTCCTCGATCAGTCCGGAGTAAAGCTCCTCCTCCAGAACCGGACACGGTCCGAAAAAAGCAATGGAACGCCGGTCGGCTCCGATGACCGCCATCTTGCGCAGAGCCAGGGCAATGACCAGGGACATATCCAACCATCCTCTCTTTATTATATGGTAAAACCGCCGCCGGACATTTATCTCCCTCCAGCCCGGCTCTCCGCTGCCAAGGCTGTCTGGGAGAGCAGCATGGCCACTGTGAGAGGCCCGACCCCTCCCGGTACAGGAGTTATGGCGGAGGCGACATCTTTGACGGCCTCGAAGTCCACATCGCCGACCGTCTTGTCCCCCACCCGGTTGATGCCAACGTCGAAGACTATGGCTCCAGCTCTGACCATATCCCTCTTGATGAGCCCTGGCACTCCTGCGGCAACTATCAGGATCTCAGCATCCCTGGTGTGCTCTGCCAGCTCTCTGGTGAATACGTGGCAGACCTGAACTGTGGCATTGCGGTTGAGCAGCATTGCCGCCAGGGGCTTGCCGACGACATTGCTGTGTCCCACAATCACCGCCTCAGCGCCCTCAAGCCTCGGGCCGGTCATGCCCAGCCTCTCAAGGGCGTAGATGATCCCTTTTGGGGTACAGGGCACCAGCCTCTCAGCGCCCAGCAGAAGTGCTCCCATGTTCACAGGATGAAATCCATCCACATCCTTCTCAGGAAGAATGCTCATCATTGCCCTCTGAGGGGAGAGGCCTTGGGGCAGGGGCAGTTGAAGGAGGATGCCGCTGATGTCGGCCCGGCAGTTCAGCTCCTCTATTTTGCCTATCAGATCATCCTCTGTGCTCTCCGCAGGCAGGACGATGTTCTCCGACCGGATGCCGACGCGGGAACATGCGGAGTGCTTGAGCCTGATGTACATCTGAGAGGCCGGATTCTCTCCCACCAGGACAGTTGCCAGGCCGGGAACGATCCTCCGCCCGGCCAGCTCCTTCACCCTTTGAGCCGTCTCGGCCTCCACATCAGCCGCCAGGGCTTTTCCATCGATTATCATATCAGGTCAATCCCTAATTGGATCTCAGGCCAGGTCAGGATAGAGCGGGAAACGGCTGCACAGCTCCTTCACCTCTGCTCGCACTGAGTCGATCGTCTCCTCGCTTTTGATGTCGCGCAGGACTGCAGTGATGAGGTCTGCGATCTGCACCATCTCCTTTTCCATCATGCCCCGCGTGGTCATGGCAGGAGTGCCGATGCGAATGCCGCTGGTCACAAAGGGCGTGGCCGGATCGAAGGGTATCATATTCTTGTTGAGGGTGATGCCAGCCCTCTCCAGCGTCTCATCCGCCACCCTGCCGGAGATGCCCTCTTTGAGCAGCTTGACGAGCATGAGGTGGTTGTCGGTGCCGCCCGATACCAGATCGAAGCCGTTTTGCATGAGCCTTTCCGCCATGGCCTTTGCGTTCTTTACCACCTGGAACTGATATTCCTTGAACTCGGGTGTGAGCGCCTCCTTGAAGGCAACAGCCTTGGCGGCAATGGCATGCATGAACGGGCCGCCCTGGGTGCCGGGGAAGACGGAGCGGTCGATGGCCGAGGCCAGCTCCTCCTTGCAGATGATCAGAGCGCCCCTGGGGCCGCGCAGTGTCTTGTGGGTGGTGGTGGTGACGATATCTGCGTAGGGAACAGGTGATGGGTGAGCGCCGACTGCACATAGACCTGCAATGTGTGCGATGTCAGCCATGACCATCGCCCCCACATCATCTGCGATCTCGCGAACTGCCTTGAAGTCTATTGTGCGGGGATAGCTGGATGCACCCACAACAATGAGCTGGGGCCTGCTCTTTCTGGCTATATCCGCCATCTCAGAGTAGTCCAGCATCTCAGCCTCCCGGGATACGCTGTAGGGCACGATCCTGTACATCTTGCCTGAGAAGTTGACCGGGCTGCCGTGGGAGAGGTGGCCGCCGTGGGAGAGGTTCATGCCCATGATTGTGTCGCCGTGATTGAGAACCGCGAAGTAGGCGGCCATGTTGGCCTGGGTGCCGCTGACCGGCTGGACGTTGACATGCTCTGCCCCGGCAAAGAGCTTCTTGCAGCGCTCCATGGCCAGCTCCTCGGCGCGATCGACATTGGCAGTGCCGCGGTAGTAGCGCTTGCCCGGATAGCCCTCCGCATACTTGTTGGTCATGACGCAGCCCTGGGCCTCCATGACCGCTCTACTTGCGAAGTTCTCGGAAGCGATCAAAATGATGCTGTTTCGCTGCCGCTCCAGCTCCGACTGGATTGCGTCTGCGATTTCGGGATCTTCTATGCTCAAGGGTCTCAATCAAATCACCGGTATACTCTCATATTATCAGGATTTGAGGAGATGCAATGAGGTGGGCAAAATAGATTATGGTGAGATAGATTATCGCATGCAAACCTCTTTATCATTTCAGCCTGCTGGACTGTTCTCATGCTAAAGCGTGCCAGGATAACCGCTGACTACCAGTTTGGCAGAGGCGCTGGAGAGGCCCTCTTTCCGGATGGGACCGCCTACAGCCTCTCCAAGACGCGCCGTCTGAGATATCTGTACTCTGATAAGGAGAGGATAGCCACTGTTCGGGCTAGGGACAACCTCCTGACGCTGTCCATGCTGGGGGCGAGAAGGCTGCATGCATTTCTGAAGAGCCCGCTTCTCCGTGTGATGGCATGTGATGATGCCGCGCCATTCGTGGCAAAAGGCGGCAATCTCTTCGCCAGGCACGTCCTGGCCGTCGATCCAGAGATCCGGGCTGGGGAGGAGGTGCTAGTGGTAGACTCGCAGGACCGGCTGCTGGCCACGGGAACGGCTGTGCTTGCGCCTGAGGAGATGCTGCAGATCAAGCGGGGCATTGCGGTAGCAGTCAGAAAGGCGGCTCTGCATTGAAGGTCGCCGGGCCGCCAGCCTTGGTATGGAAATAGCTCATTTGTGAGTCCTTTATTTGTGAATCCTTTGCGCTCTCTGTGTCTCGGTGGTAGCCGTCCGTAACCATTGGCTATAACCAGCGGCTGACGACGTTTTCACCACAGAGTCACAGAGGACACAGAGGACACAGAGAGAGCGCAAGCTATTTTCATCTTCATTTACAGCCGTCCCAGAGCCGACATGCCCCGGAACCTCTCAACAGCCTCCACTATGCAGTCGGCCACATAGTCCACCTCCTCCGCAGTATTGGACCGGCCCATGGTGATCCTCAATGATCCGTGGCATAGCTCATGTGGCAGCCCCAGGGAGAGCAGCACGTGTGACGGTTCTAGCTTGTGCGACGAGCAGGCCGAGCCTGTGGAGACGGCGACTCCCCTGGAGTCCAGGAAGAGCAGCAGCGACTCTCCCTCCACGTATTTAAAGCCGAAGTTGAGGCTGCCTGGAAGCCTTCTCTTCATGCTGCCGTTGATCCATGACTCTTTTACCCTCTGCAGCACATCTCCCGCCAGCCTGCTGGAAAGCGAAGAAAGCCTCCTGCCGTCCTCTTCCATCCTCTCCAGGCAAAGCTGCGCCGCCCGGCCCAGGCCCACGATGCCCGGGATGTTCTCGGTTCCGGAGCGCAGGCCCAGCTCGTGCCCTCCGCCCTGCACGATGCTGGCGATATTGCTGCCGCGCCTGATGTAGAGGGCTCCCACGCCCTTGGGGCCGTAGAGCTTGTGGGCGGAGATGGAGAGCAGGTCCACGCCCATGGCGTCCACATCAACCGGTATCTTGCCGGCGCTCTGCACCGCATCTGTGTGCAGGTAGATGTCCCTCTCCGCTGCTATGCGGCCGATCTCCTCTATGGGCTGGATGGTTCCGATCTCATTGTTGGCATGCATTACTGAGATGAGGATGGTATCAGGGCGGATGGCCGCCTCCACTGCGGCCGGGTCGACCAGTCCTCCGGCGGTCACTGGCAGGTATGTTACCTCAAAGCCCTCCTTGCCTAGAGCCCGGCAGGTCTCCAGGACGGCAGGATGCTCGAAGCTGGTGGTGATAATGTGCTTTCCCCTCTCCCTGTTCTTCCTGGCGATGCCCTTTAAGGCCAGGTTGTCCGACTCGGTGCCGCCGGATGTGAACACGATCTCCCCGGCCTTTGCCCCAAGCAGGGCCGCCACCTTCTCCCTGGCCTCCTCCAGAGCCTCTTTTGCCTCCAGGCCAAAGCTGTGCAGGCTGGAGGCGTTGCCGAACCTCTCGGAGAAATATGGCAGCATGGCCTGCAGGACCTGGGGGTCCACGGGAGTGGTGGCGGAGTGGTCCATATAAATGCGGTTCATCGGGAGAATTTAAGAGACTGCACGGGTAAATAGCTGGCGAAGGGTCCGGACCCTTTCTAATGCTCTACAGAAGCTTTAAGTACGCAGTCCGGCGACAGTGGATCATGGTCGTGAATATCTCCATACCCCTGTTCTCCACGCCCCTTTTGATTGCCGCCGCCCTCATCGGCCTGGGCTTTCTGACATATGTGCTCTCCGCCCGGATCGGAGTGATCCTCATGGGAGCGGGCAGCATGATAATGGGCGCTGTGGTCATTCACGATCTGCCCAACGGCACGGGCCTGCCCAGCCTAGGGCTCTTCGGCATCACCGTCCTGGTGGGCGGCTGGATGGTATATGTGGGAGCCAGAAACGGATGAACGGCCCAATGGGAAACACTTATATGTGATCTCTACGTCCTAAGCTCACGCGGTGCGGGGCCATAGGGTAGCCTGGTATCCTACAGGACTGGGGGTCCTGTGACCGGCGTTCAAATCGCCGTGGCCCCATGGGATCATTATTAATACTACCTCAATGTAAAAGATAGGCTCGTGATTCTAAAATAAGTTGGAGTTCCTGTAATCTGGCTACAGCTTGTGGTCTTATGGTGAGGGATTTTTTGTGACAATCGGTATTAGAAGATGCTGTACTCCAAGACAGACCCAAATTTCAATCCATAACGGATTCACGACCGAAAAGTCTGCAAAAGAAAAAAGGTATGTGTTTAGGTGCTTGAGAGTAGGTCGGTAGATGCTGATTCGATCCGGGTGTAATTAATATAAATTGACATATATCTAATAAGCAAACGATATCGTTAGACTATGCTCACCAAAAAGGCTCTAAATGAGAAGGCAACAGAAAATGGCACGAAATTGGCCGATAGATCCTGAATTCATGGACCTAAACACATACCAAAAAACGAATTGGAGTGGATAAAAAATGAAAATAGATTTAAAGGCTCTTCTGGCAAATGCTATCGTATTGCTCTCAGCGATGCCGGGAGTATATTGCAGCGAAATATCAGTTGATGGAGGGGCGTCCGTCAGCGATATGCGAAACGATGCCACTGAATACACCATTGTCGCCAACCTGCTCGCCAACAATTCCCCTGCATGGAGCAACAATGATGAAGACTTCGATTTTGCCAGCAGGGGATTTCTGGCCACCGATGATCCGTTGATAATCCCCTCTGATTACCCGAATATCACCACATGGAATATGGAGGAATTTTCGTTCCTTGACAATGCGACCTGCCCCGACACTGTAAATCCCCTTCTCTACAGGCATGCAAGGGTGAACAAGATCAACGGCCTATTCGAGGTCGTCCCGGGAATCTATCAAGTCAGAGGATACGACATTACATCGATGAGCCTGATCAAGGGCGATTCCGGCTGGATTGTCATAGATCCCATGATTGCAGTTGAGACCGCCCGGGCGGCAATGGCCCTGGTGAACAGGACTCTGGGGTATTATCCGGTTAAAGCTGTGATCTATTCTCATCCCCATGCAGACCACTACCAGGGAGTGAAAGGGGTAATAACCGATGAACAGGTGGCTGCCGGAGAGGTCGAGGTAATAGCACCAGCCGGATTCATGGAGCACGCCGTCAGCGAAAATGTCTATGCCGGCACGGCCATGCAGCGGCGGGCCAAGTACATGTACGGCGTCCTTCTTCCCCATGATGCGAAGGGCCTCGTCGATAACGGCCTGGGCAAATATACGCCGACGGGGAGAGCTTCCCTCATAGCCCCAACCATTGATATCACAGAGACCGGCCAGAACCTGACCATCGACGGGGTCAATATGCAGTTCCAATACTGCACCAATACCGAGGCTCCCGTGGAGATGAACATCTGGTTCCCGGACCACAAGGCACTCTTCATGGCGGAAAACTGCGTGGCTACACTCCACAACATCCTCACCCTCCGCGGAGCGCAGGTTAGAGATCCTCTCTCCTGGGCTGAGTGCCTGGACGAGGCCCGGAGGCTGTACGGAGATGAGGCAGAGGTCGTGTTCACCGCCCACAACTGGCCCAGGTACGGCAATGACAAAGTCGTCGAGCTGCTAGAGAATCAGCGAGACATGTACAAATACATCAACGACCAGACTCTTCACTTCATGAACAAGGGCTATACCATGGATGAGATCGCGAATATGATCACTCTGCCCAAGTCACTGCAGAAGTACTGGTATACCCATGGATTCTACGGCCAGATCTATATGTGCGTAAAGGCGACCTACCAGAAGTACCTTGGATTCTACGATGCCAATCCCATCAACCTCAAACGCCTGCCTCCGGAGGAGTTCGCCAGGAATATCACCGAGTACATGGGCGGGGCCGATGCCGTCCTGGAGAAGCTGGCCGGAGATTATGATGCAGGAGAATACGAGCTGGTGGCAACCATCGCCAGTTACCTCGTCTTCGCCGATCCCAATAACATGGAAGCCCGGGAGATGGAGGCTGCAGCCCTGGAGCAGCTCGGCTACCAGGCTGAATCTGGTCCGGCAAGGGATTCATATCTGATGGCTGCCCAGGAGCTACGCAGCAGCCAGCAGGTGCAGGGCTTCACGACCATATCGGCAGATGTGTTGTCTGCCATGCCGACGAGCATGCTCCTTGATTACATCGCAGTGAGGCTCGACGGCCAGATGGCGGACGGAGAGAATTTCAGGATGAACCTGGCTCTCAACGACACTGGCGAGAAGGCATTGATTCAGGTAAAGAATAGCGTTCTTGTCTACTGGGTGGGCGAGTCCTCGGATGAGGCGAACGTCAAAGTTACCATGCCTCGCAGGACCCTGGAGCAATTAGCGCTCGATCCCACTGTGCCCCTGTCGGGAGCGGCGACAGAAGGAGATGCTTCCGTCTTTGAGAGGTTTGTAGGGATGCTGGACGTGTTCGATCCGTCATTTAACATAGTCCTGCCCTGAATACCTCCCAGAGTTTTTTCTTTTTTCGTATGTGTTTAGATCCATGAATCCAGCATCTATCGGCCAATTTCGTGCCATTTTCTGCTGCCTTCTCATTTAGAGCCTTTTTTGGTGGGCATAGTCTACCGATATCTTTTGCTTATTAGATGCATGTCGATTTATATTAATCACGCCCGGATTGAATCAGCATCTACCGACCTACTATCAAGCACCTAAACACATACCATTATTTTTATCTGCCTTCTATAGATTCATTTACGTCTGCAGACGCATTTTCAGCCATATTCTCCGTCAGGTTTGCTGAACTTGACACAATTGCCTCGCTGGCTTCTCTCAGATTATTTTTAAACTCCGCCCGTTTAGGCTCAATTGCGACAGCCCTCTCAAAGCAGCTTACCGCCTCTGTGATGCGGCTCTGCTCCCTGTAGATCAGACCCTTGACGTTCCAGGCTTCAGCGTTTTTATCGTTGATCTCGATGGCCTTTTCCAGATTGGGAAGGGCCTGCTCGTAATTGCCCATCCTGGCCAAGACCAGCCCCATACGGTACCATGTTTTGTCGCGGGTGGCATCCAGCTCTGCCGATTGGTTGTATGCCTGGACAGCTTCGTCGTATCTCTTCATATCCTCCAGAATCACACCCTTGTTGAACCAGGTGCTGGCGCTATTGGGATCTATCTGCAAGGCCTTATCTATCGATTCGAGGGCATCTTCGTCCCGCCGCAGCCCGCCGGAGAGAATCAATGCCCGGTCGTTGTATGCCTGGGCATTATTGCCGTCCAGGCTGATAACCTGGTCAAAGCTATCTACGGCTTCGCTGTATCTTTTCAGCCTGATTGCAAGATTGGCCCGGAAGTTCCAGGCCCAGACATCTGTAGAGTTCAGATCCAGATATTCATCGATGTCATCCATGGCCAGGGAATAGGAGCCCTGTTTGTAGTCGCTCTGCGTTTGAGATAGCCAGTATCCGGCATCGTGGCTTTCTTGCCAGCCGGCATCCTGGCATAGGGCGGATGAAACCGCCAGCAAGGATGCTGCCAGGAGGGCAAAGGCGAATTGTGCAGTGAATCTCATGGTTTATGAAGTATTCTTAGTATGTGATATATGTTTCGGTTGCATAACGCAATTAATTAGGTTGCATTTCAGCCCCAACCCCAACAACCTAAAGCGCGATCTTCGCTGCCTCATCCGGCGTGTAGCCCAGGTGAACCACAGAGCATAGCTTTCTCACCAGAAGCGTGGGGTTTTCCGCCTGGAAGATATTTCTGCCGAAGGCCACTCCCTTTCCGCCCACCCCCACAGCATCGTAGACCATCTGCAACAGGTCCTTCTCCGTGTCCATCTTGGGCCCGCCGGCGATGACCACAGGCACGCTGCAGCCCTTTACGACCTCCTCGAATGTATCGGGCGATCCGGTGTAATTTGTCTTCACTATGTCCGCCCCCAGCTCCGAGCCGATCCGGGCGGCGAGCTTGACGTACTCCACACCGTGCTCCTCCTTGACCTTGGGGCCGCGAGGATACATCATGGCCACCAGAGGCATGCCCCAAAGATCGCATGTCCGCGCCACCCGGCCCAGGTCGTGCAGCATTTCCGCCTCGTCATGCGCTCCAACGTTGATATGAATGCTGACCGCATCAGCGCCAATGCGGATGGCATCCTCCACCTCGGTCACCAGCACCTTGTGATTGGGATCGGGGCCGAGGGAACTCGACGCCGAGAGATGGATGATGAGCCCTATATCCCGGCCGTAGCCCCGGTGGCCGTGCAGCGGCAGGCCCATGTGCCCTAAAACAGCATTGGCCCCTCCCTCGGCCACCTTGTCCACAGTGGCCGCCATGTCGGTGAGGCCGGCGATGGGACCTACGGATATGCCGTGATCCATGGGAACTATGACAGTCCTTTTGGTTTTGCGATCCAAAATCCTCTCCAGCCTTATTGCCTTTCCGATCTTGCTCATATGCACTCAGATGCAAATTCCTGAATTAAAGATGATGGTCGGAGTGCGGAATTTTTCCCAGAGATCTGCACCTTCTGGCCTTTCGATGCCTGGAACTTTGCTCCTCAGGAAATTTTTTATATCCTGGAATGCTACTACTCATGGGGGATTAAAATGAAGTGGCATGCGGTAGTTTGTAGCGTTTTGATTGCCGTGTCTCTGCTGACTGTTGCGGCATGCGCTATTCCCATAACAGTTTATGGAGAAGGAAAGGCATCCGTCCCTGCGGACGTGGCGATTATCATTGTTTCCGTGGAGAGCAGCCAGGCAGACGGGGCGCTCGCACAGGCCGAGACTGAAGAGAGGATGAATGACGTGATAGCTGCCGTCAAGGATGCAGGCGTAGCAGATGAGGAGATCGTACCCGGCCAGTCCAGCGGCATCTCCAGCTTCCAGTCCGAGAGCCGGATCTGCCGAAAGGTCAACAACAGCACGGTATGCGAGAACAGCACCCAAAAGGCATCCTCCCTGCAGATGTCGACCACCCTGCGGCTGAAGGGCACCGACCAGTCGAGGATAGACCGGGTGCTTGATGCCGCCAGCTCCGTCGGCGCGGATGCCGAGCTGGCAGGATACGGCCTGAGCAACTCCACCCAGGCGGCAAAGGAGGCCAGGCAAAATGCTGTTGTCAATGCCCGGGAGAATGCTGAGGAGATGGCGGATGCCTACGGAGGCAGGCTGGGGGATTTGCTTGAGGTATCCGATTACGGCTATCCTCTGGCTCAAACCGATTACTCCCAGGGCTCCACGGCCGTGGTAGTCGCAGCCTATGTGGTGGCAACATATGATATGAAGATCTAAAAAAAAAGGGGCCAAAAAAATTTCCATCAATCCCGGCAGAGATAGTCGTAGGCAAATGCCGCTATCAGGGCTCCGGCCACCGGCCCCACGATGTAAATGGGCAGGAAGTGCCAGAGGCTGCTGCCTCCCAGGATGTAGTCTGCCAGATATGGGCCGAAGGTTCTTGCCGGGTTGAGGGAGGCTCCGGCGATGTTGCCGGTGGTGGTGATGATGCCGCCCACAGTCAGGCCGATGATCAGGCCTGCGAATCCAGGGGGGGCCCTCTCATCCACCGCCACTCCCATGATGGTGAGCATGAGCAGGAAGGTGCCGATTGCCTCAGCCAGTATGGCCTGTCCGTAGCTTATTCCCGGAAAGGGAGCCGTCGCCCCAAGTCCGCCCACAATCACTGCCGCCATGCCCGCAGTGGCCGCAAAGAGGAAGCTGGCCAGCGCGGCTCCGGCGAGCTGGGCGATTATGTAGGGGCCCACATCGGCAGACGGGAAGCGCCTGGTGGCCCAGAGGGCGATGGTGACCGCAGGATTGAGGTGCGCCCCGGAGACCCTGCCCAGGGCATAGATTGAGGCAGCAATGGCTATGGCGAAGGCCATGCCGATGGCCAGCCAGTCGGCAAGGCCCCCCATGGCTCCTATGCCGATGTTGAAGGAATTGGGGGGCGCAGCCCCCCGGCCGATCATTAGGGTGATGGCTGCCGATCCAGCTCCGAAGTAGACCAGCAGAAATGTTCCGAGCATCTCCGCCAAAGAGCGTTTCATCAATGACATATCTCATTCCTTCTGGATATCATGCGCATGTACACTCATTTCTCATGGTAGACTGAATAGCAGGGCTTGCATAGTATTCTGGGCAGCTTTCTCTTCAGCCTCCTGGCGGGGAAGGGATATCCTCCCTCCCATACATCCACCTCCTCTCTCACCAGGTGGTTCATGCAAACCCCCATTCCGCAGACGATGCAGATGGCTACAGCGTCGGTATCTTTTTTGTCCAGAGCACAGAGGTAGCACTTCATGGCATTGTCTCCATAAAGCCTATACCGCCTCTCTGTACTGGCAGTAGGAGTGCCTGAAGTCTATCAGAGATGCTGCAGCGCAGTCCTTGCAGACTCTGGCCGGAGATGAGGCCGTCTCCTTGTGAAGGGCGATTATGTTGGTCATGATGGTGGCAGTCACCGGCTCGGATGTGAGCAGGCACGGATAGTCGGCCAGCCTCATGAGGGCGGAGAAGCGCACAGTGATGGCGCATGCGGGATAGGCGTAGCGCTGCGGGTTCATGAGCACCTCGTTCTTGTGGATGGGCTCCAGGTCTATGTCAAATCCCGATACCTTCGGGACCAGCCTGCCGGAGAGGCCATTCTTCTGCCGCGTGGCCCGATCGAGAAGCTTCCACCCCCGGTAGATCATGTCCATGAAGTCGCAGTTGTGCAGCTCTGCAGCAGCACCCCGTGCCGGATAGAGCTGTACGTAATTGTGGAACCTCTTGGTGAGCAGGTCCACCACCATGATGGCATTGAATCCGTCCATCTCCAGTATGTACTCGACTGCAGCCGCTGAGGAGCCTGTGGCCAGGCCGAGGATCTGATATTCGCTCTTGAATTTGTCTGCAGCCCTGTTCAGAGTCGAGTCCATGACATCGGTGGTGGCCTCGATCACAGCCATGATCACGTCGTCCTTGCACATATTGAATGTGGACTGGGCGATGTGATGGGAGATGTCTCCCACGCAGTAGGCGGGCACAGTCAGTATGTTGCCGTAGTGGACACCTTCGTTCATGGCATCCCTGACCGCAGCTGCCATATTCTTCTTATACTGGGCCATGTACTTTCTCACGTCGAAGGACTGATGGCCCAGGGCGTCCATCAGCTTTGCCTGGGCCTCGATGGGGCTCTCGTAGATGTATTTGACCTCATCGATCTCCTTTTTCACGGCATCGGCGAGGGTTGCCCCCTTCTCCACCTGTGAGGCGAAGACCTCGCCGATTCCGTAGGAGGTGTTCATGCCCCAGGACTTGGCTGCCAGTATGGCCTGCTTGTGGGCGTCAGGAATGTCCACCGTCTGCAGGATGCGGTTGACAACATTGCTGGTGCTGCCGGGAATGAGGGCGAAGTCCACAACGCATGTGGGGCCGTAAAAGCCGCCGTATCTCCGCGCAGCCTCCAGGCCCACGAGGGCTTCAGCCTTTCCCACGGCCCCGACGAAGGCCTCCAAGCTCTTTTTGAACTTCTCGTCCTCCTCGCAGAGGATCTCCAAAATGGCCGGGGTCTGATAGTGCTCCACGAAGGGGTCGTCCTCGGGGCGGATGGTCTTCGTCAGATTGGAGAGTATGTTGAAGTGATTGTTGACGGAGTCCATATGAAGCTTGAAAACGGATTTGGACTGATTCTCAATGGGCTTCATCTTGTTGACGACATCAAGATAGGCCTTGGTGTCAGCAATTGTAAATGCGCTGCCCCTCTTTTTCTTTACAGCCTCTACATCGGCGTGCTGGGCCATAAGGGCCTCATTAATGATTTTTCTGTATAATTCCGACATACACAACACCCACGTTATCTATCTCCGTCAATTCCAAAGTCTGATCTTAGATTGTTGTCGGTATTCTGGCATAAATTTTTCGGTTGATAATATTTGTTTTCGAACATTCATCTGTGCCAATTCCCTCCTAAGACTCCATGAAACGGCTGCAGCCCCTCTCGCCCCTATGAAAATCCCTTTGAATCCGGATTTTCGGGAAGATTAGTCTTAAGGATGAGATATGTATAGAGAGATGAAGCGAAAGGAATTGGGAGAATTGTCATGGCACAGACACAGATAGGCTACTCCAAGACGGTTATGGACCACTTCATGAATCCCAGAAACGTGGGGGTGATCGAGAGTCCGGACGGGTATGGCAGGGTTGGCAACCCCGTCTGCGGCGACCTCATGGAGATCTTCATCACCGTCAAAGACGACAGGATAGAGGACATCAAGTTTCGCACCTTCGGCTGCGCGTCGGCCATAGCCGTCTCCAGCATGGTGACTGAGATGGCCAGGGGAAAGACCCTGGAGGAGGCCATGATGATCACCAGGAAGGATGTGGCGGAGGAGCTGGACGGCCTGCCACCTCAGAAGATGCACTGCTCCAACCTGGGGGCTGATGCCCTGCACGCCGCCATAAAGGACTACTGGTTGAAGACCGGCAGGATCAAGCTGCAAGAGTCGGAGACGCATGATGCGGAGGCAGGAGGGGAAGAGGGCGAAGAGCTGCACGCGGGCCGCGGGGAGGAGAGCTGCGGGACTTAGTAACTAATTTTTTCAAAGAAATGTATCCTGAGGACAGGATTGTTGGAAGAGGTGCACCCCGGCCTGGCCGCCCCCCCCAAAGGACAGCCTGTGGCAGTTCTGCCGGGGCGCTGTCTTTCATCTCAAATCTCATAGGCATGTGAGCTGCCAGCAAGTGCTGATCGGTAAAGGAGGTATCGCTTCTGCTCGCTCACATCGGCGTAGTAGTCGTACATAGTAATAAATCTTTTGCTAAATTTGTTATTACATGCGACGAGCCACCCACTCTGCTCAGGAGGCAAAAGCCGCCATCTCCTCCAAAAAGTCGCATATATCTTTGATGATGGCCGGGTCGCTCACCAACAGGCCGCTCTCGTAATTGCCCTCTGTGCCGCCTTTGGTGAGGTTGGCGGAGGTGATGATCGCCTGCCTCCTGTCCGCCATGTAGATCTTGGCATGCAGCCTGGGCACGAGCACTATATCACCGCCCACAGCGGAGATCTCCCCGCAGATGTCGTCGGCCAGCCCCAGGGCGTAGTCGGAGGAAGAGCCCCTGGTGAATACCCTCAGACGGCCTCCTTTCCTGGTGAACCTCTTCAACTCTCCGGATATCCTGTTCCAGGTCTGCCTCTTGATCCAGGGGGATACTATCACCACCTCAAAATCTGCCTCCTCCAGCATTCTCTGCAGGCGCTCCTCAAAGCCCCTCCCGCCTGTATGAGCGCCGGCCGTAGATGCACCAGAGGAGGGGATGGTGGCCAGGAATTTTGAGGACGTCTCTTTTTCATGCAGGGCTAATGAATCCTCCAGGAAATGCAGCCTGGCAGCTGAGAGGTACTCCTGAGACTGCTTGGCAGCCTTCAGCTCTGCTTCCAGCTCTGCCGCCCGCGACCTCCATTTGAGCAGCTCTGCCAGATTGCGCTGCAGGCGGTCTATTCTTGCCTCCTTCTCTCGCAGCCTCCCCTGCAGGAGATCTATCTCAGACTTCAGCCTCCGGCAGTCCAGGGCAAGCCTGTGTCCTGCCCTCGCCTGCATCTGCATGATGCTGGCCGAGAGTATGGCTGCAGCCAGAAGGACCAGCCAGAACGAATACCCCTCCATTTTGAAACGACCCAGTGATAATTCTTGCTATAAGTTATATAAAGATAACGTAATTGATATACGAGCAGGACGAGATCCTGCATTAGATAGCAATATTATGGGAATGAAATGAAACATACTATAAAAAAACGATGTGGCCTTGAGGCCACCTCTCTACTGGACAGCACTGCCCTAGAACATCCCAGGCGGCATTCCGCCCATGCCGCCCATGCCACCCATTCCACCCATACCGCCCATTCCTGGCGGCATTCCACCCGGCATTCCACCTGGGCCACCCTCCGGGGGCTTCTTGGTTGAAGCCAGGACGTCGTCGATTCTCACGATCAGGCAGGCGGCATCTGTTGCCGAGAGTATGGCCTGGACCTTGACACGCAGCGGCTCGACCACACCCCTCTCCAGCATATCCTCCACTTCACCGGTGTAGGCGTTGAGGCCCGCATTCCTGTTCTTGCCGTGCATGTTCTTCATCTCCGCCACCTTGTCGATGGCATCAAAGCCGGCATTCTCTGCAAGGGTCTTGGGCACTATCTCCAGGGCCTCGGCGAACCTGGTGACCGCCAGCTGCTCCCGGCCTTTCAGAGTCGCAGCATACCCCCTCAGTTGCAGGGCCAGTTCGATCTCCGGGGCACCGCCGCCGGGTACCAGCATCCCGTCCTCCACCACGTCCGCCACGGCATGTAGGGCGTCGTCCAGTGCCCTCTCCAGGCCGTCCAGAACCTGCTTGGTTCCACCCCGCAGGAGAAGGGTGGATGCGGGGTTCTTTGTGCCGGAGACGAAGGTCATGATTCCGTTTCCAATGCGCCTCTCCTCTACGAGGGCAGCAGTTCCCAGGCTCTCCGGCTTCAGCTCGTCAAGGCTGGTGACGATGCTCCCGCCTGTGGCCCTGGCCAGCTTATCCAGGTCCTTCTTGATCACCCGCCGCAGAGCCAGAACTCCTGCGTCTGCCAGGTAGTGCTGGGCCAGGTCGTCGATCCCCTTCTGGCAGAAGACAGCCGTCGCCCCGCTGGCTATGACCTTGTCGGCCGCCTCTCTGACCCGGGCCTTCTCATGCTCCATGAACTGCTGGAACTGGGTGGATGATGTGATCTGCACCTCTGTCTTGGTCTCAGTGTCCTTGGCCTCTATGGGCGCGGAGAGCAGCGCCACTTTGGCGTTGACGATGCGGCGGGGCATGTTCTGGTGCACTATCTCTTTGTCTATGACTATGCCGTCGATGATGGCCGAGTCTGCAGTACTCTCTCCCACCTTCTTTTCCACATTGACCCTGTCCATGTCGAACTTCTTCTTGCCGTCGTAGTCTTCCAGGGCGTTTAGCACCAGCTCCACAGCATAAGCAGGCATCTTGCTGTCCTGGGACTCGGAGAGCTTTCCGGTCATGGCTGTCCTGGCGATCTTCTCCAGCAGGGCCCGGTCGCCCTCATTGACGCTGACCGCCATGGATTTGACTATCTCGATGGCTTTGTCCGCAGCCAGGCGGTAGCCCTGCACTATCATTGTGGGGTGGACCTTCTGGTCCAGGAGGACCTCAGCCTTCCGGAGCAGCTCGCCGGCCAGGACGGCCACGGTCGTAGTCCCGTCGCCTACCTCCTTGTCCTGGGTTTTGGCGGCCTCGATCAGCATCTTGGCCGCAGGGTGCTGCACATCCATCTCCTTTAAAATGGTCACACCATCATTGGTGATTGTCACGTCTCCGATGGAGTCCACCAGCAACTTGTCCATTCCTTTGGGGCCCAGGGTACTCCTCACTGCATCGGCCACTGCGCGGGCGGCCATGATGTTATTAGAGATGGCCTCCATCCCGGACTCTCTGCGCGTGTCCTTTAAAATGATGATCGGCATTCCACTCATTCCTGCCATTTGAATTAATCCTCCAGTAAATGCATGCTTGCTAGGCTTATTCTCAGGTTCACAGTATTTGATCTTCTATAAAAGGGTTTTCCATAAATACACGCCTTCCCACCAGAAACATCGGAACGCGGCACATCTGGTCTGACGAGCAATGAGCGCTGCCAGGCACTTCTAAAAATGCGCCGTGGATCGGTGCCTCTAGGCTCGATCCACCCTTATGCTCCTCTCCCCTGCGCTGGCAGCTTCGTTATAGCCCCCGTCCACGACCTTTGCCAGAGCCACATACTCACCCTCTCCAGCGGATTGCTTTTCCAGAGTTATGTCATACCTGCCAGCAGCAGTGCCAGAGATCAGCAGCGGCCCCACGACCTCAATGGACTTCTCGTCTGCTGCAGCCGGCACCAGCATCTTTAAAAAGGCGATCTGGCTCTTGCCGGGCACAACGGACATATTTTTGGAAAAGGCGGCATAGTCGGTCTTCGGGCCTGTGAGATTCATCAGCTGCTGTGAGATATACAGAGCCGCCCCGGTGGAATCGGCGACAATGGCATTGAGGCCGCCGTCCTCTCCGAAATAGGCTCTGGTGCTGACCGTCAGGTTCTCGTCAATCTGAGTGATGCAGGGCGCATAGTAGGTGAGAAGATGGCTCACATTCTCTGCTGCCTGCCCATTTTTGCCGGCATAAATAGATCCCTCCTCAAATCCCCCTGATGATATGCTGAATGCAGCCGCCGGCCAGGACACCTCCGCCCTGTCCTGCTTCCCGTGCATCTCGCGGGTCTCAGACCAGACTATCTCCCTCGTTTTGTTATTCATAATGAAGAGCGTAGCGCTGTTTAAATTGCCGTCCCGATCTCTCGCCTCGATCGCGATCCTCGCCGGGCTCCTTTCGCTGGCGGTATCAGAGAGCACTTCGATCTCGAGGTCTGGTTCGGCAGACCAGCCAGCTGACCGGATCATCCAGGCGGTCTGGTTCTGAGTGTAATTTTGCACATTCCAGTCCACTATCCGGTTGGGGCTTCTCGAGACCAGAACGGACCGGCCAGATGCAGTATCCGTATCGATGCCAACAAAGACGCCTCCGTATTCGAAGAGGCAGACGAGGAAGCTTCCAGATACCTTAACCTCCGGCAGGTCGACCCTCGCCCAGCTGAGGTTATTGCCGAAATACGCCTCTGCCCTCTCAGTGGTGCGGGTGAGAAGTGTCAGATTTTGATCCCAGACCTCAATGGAGAACGTCCCTGATGTGGCATTGGGAGCGAGCATCCCCATGATGGAGATCTCGGAGAGGCTCCAGTTGTCCACTGGCGCTGTAAATACGACTCCATGGCCGAGCTGCCCGCCAATCCGCAGGCCGTCTTCGGGTACGCTGTCATCGTAATACAGGCTCACCAGAGATGCGCTGCTTGCATCGGCTGCCGCCAGCAGCGCCACCACGGAAATGAAAAGAATCGACGCATTTCTCATAAACAGTTTCACCCACTTTTTCACAATGTGATGACGGCCGTCCTATGTAAGTTTTGCGCCGCCATTTCCGGGTCGCTTGACCTTCAAGCGGTTTCCCTCCCTGCCCGTGACGAGCACCCTCTCACCCTTCTCTACCGGCTCATCCGCCACAGCCAGCCAGTACTCTCCCTCGAATATGACATATCCCTCCCGGTCCAGCCTGTCCAGGGCAATGGCCTCTTTTCCCTCCACCTGCCCCAGCACCGGCGGGGCAAAGCGGGCCTTCGCCACCTTGTAAATGGCTAGAGCCAGGAACGCGCCCAGGATGAGAGAGGGCAGGACTATGGCCATAGTCATGGAACGCTGATAGCCGGCAGGTACATACCAGTCGGGAAAGCTGGTGGGAACGAAGAGCATGCTCCCCACGATGACGCATACCAGCCCCGCCACTGCCAGAACGCCGAACGAATGGCTGTGCAGCTCCGCCAGTATCAGCCCCAGGCCGAGGATGAGCAGGAATATGGCACCCACATTGACATTGTAGCCCATGCCGATCAGCCCCAGTGCCAGGGCCACCACGCCAATGGCCTCAGAGCCTATGCCGGGGCTGGACAGCCCGAAGATGAGGGCATAGAGGCCCACCAGAAGGAGCACCCCCGCCAGGGTCGGATCTGAGAGGTACCTCAAAAGCTGCAGATTGGGGGGCGGCTGGAAGAACTGGACCGTCGCAGACCGGGTGTGAAGTGTGACGTTTTTAACCTGGAGCCCGTCGATCTGCCTGAGAAGCTCCTCGATCGACGGGGCGACATACTCGATGACGCCCCACTTCTCAGCCTGCTCGGCATTGAGGTTGAGATTGGCGGTGACGAACTGCCCAGCCGCAGTTTCATTCCTGCCGTGGGCCTGGGCCTTCTCCTCGATCAGGGCCACTATGGCATTGATGGTTTTACTCTCGTTTATGGGCTCGGTCTCTCCTGTGGGCGATAGCCGGACCGGCTGAGCTGAGCCTATGATGGTGTGCGGTGCCATCGCTGCCACATCTGAGGCCATCAGGATCAGAGTTCCTGCCGACCATGCGGTCGCCCCCTCCGGATAGACATAGCCGATGACTGGCAGGCGGGACTGCTCCATCATCTTCAGGATCTCCTGGGTCTCAGTCAGGCCGCCGCCAGGCGTGTCCAGCAGCAGCATGACAGCCTGAAAGCCGCCAGCCTCCCCCTCCAAGAGGGCAGCCTCCAGGATATCATCACTGGCAGGTGTGATCGTCCCCTGCATCTCTACGGCCAGCACCTGACCGGATAGATCTGAACTGGAATTAGATGATATCAGCCGGCCGGATGGGGCTGTCGCCGATGAATTTGTGAGTGAGGATGCCACAAGGATTGATAAAATGAGAAAAAGGAGACAAAGCCCCACCCATCTGCCAGCCACCTCCTTTCATCTCCAGGTTTTGCCGGCTTCAAATGCCGTTTGTTGCAGAGCCCTCTTTCTCTCCTCCTCGCGGCAGCTCTCTCTCTCAGATAGCTCCCTGTTCAGTGCCGCTGTGAGCCCGGCCACTGAGCCGGTTGTAGTATCGCTGCTGGGAGTCACCACTATGAGCGTCTTCTCCCTGGCGATATCAACCAGGGTCTGCAGCTCGCGCAGCTTGAGGGCAGCCGGCGCCTCTTCGTATAGCCGGGCTGCGTCGGCCATGGTCTTTGAGGCCTGCAGCTCGCCGTCTGCCAGTATGATGCGCGATCTCTTCTCCCTCTCCGACTCCGCCTGCTTGGCAATGGCCCTTCTCATGGATTCTGGGAGGGAGACATCCCGCAGTGTGACAGCCGCAACCTTGATCCCCCATGGATCTGTGTGCTTATCAAGTATCTCCTGCAGCTTCTTATTCAGCTCATCGCGCTTGGAGAGCAGGTCGTCCAGCTCAATCTGTCCCAGGACATCGCGCAGAGTGGTCTGGGAGAGCAGCGAAGTGGCCAGCTTGTAGTTCTCCACCTGGATCACGGCCTTTGCCGGATCGACCACCCGGTAGTAGATGACTGCATCCACTTCGACGCTCACATTGTCTTTGGTTATGACCACCTGCTTGGCCACGTCGATGGTGAAGACGCGCAGGTCGAGGAGGATCACCCGATCGATGACGGGTATGATGAAGAATATTCCCGGTCCCTTCACCCCTGAAAAGCGCCCCAGACGAAATACAACCACTCTCTCGTACTCTCGAACAATCTTTATAGCCTGGGCTAAAATGATAAGCACTACCACCAGGGCTATAAGTGTAGATACGCTGAAATCCGCCAAACAAACACCACCATCCAGTTGCCCTTCTTGGTATTAATAAATAGGGGCTGGAAAAAGAGTTGAATAGGCCTGAACTGAGTTTTATTTCTTGAACTCGGTGTAGCCGCACTTTCCGCAGCTCTGACGGTCGGCGTGGCCGGCCAGGAACACGCCGTTGCCGCACCTCGGACAGACCGGCTTTTTGGACTTGATGGAGTCGCCGGCTATCTCGTAAAACCTGGAGACGCCCTTGCCTGCTTCCTTCTTGGCAGCCATTTAGCTGGCCTCCGTCTTGGCTTCCTCTGCCCGGGCGAACGTATTGCGCTCGATGATATGAAGCCTCTCGATCTCCTTTGCCCTCTCCTCTGACTGGTAGATCTTGGCGTATCCCACGCCCTCGCGCTTGCCGAACTCCGTCTTCAGGCTGTCCAGGTAAACCAGACCGACCTTGGAGTTCTCGGTTGCCGCCAGCCTCTCCACCACGCTCTTTCTGGATGGTGTAGACTGCTCGAAGATGACCTTGAATACAACCTCCCTTCTCTTCAGAAGGGGATTGTCCTTTGACTGAATTATCTGTATATCCATCATCAATCCTCCGCTTTCATTTTCTTTATAAACTCTTCGATATGCTTCTTCCTTTCAGGAGTAACATGAACCAGTACGCTTCCCTCATTGGGCTGGCCGTAGACCACAACGGAGCCCAGCGGCGCATAGAGTATGGCCGGAAGCGTGGCCAGATCCTCTTCGCCATCCACTATGATCTTGATGCGTTCATCGCCCTGCAGTGAATCTCTTATCCTTTCCATGAGGTCTTTAGTGAGCGTGGCTGCAGGGTTTTCCACCCGCACTGTTCTATAGCTATCGTGATCCAGCTTTCTGACCACATCATCAGAAACCGGCATCCTCTTGGTCTTGTTGTCTACAACCAGGAGGTCCGGCACTATGGATGATTTGAGTAGATAGAAGGCGGTCATGTCGCCAACGGCCGCAATCTTCGCGGCTGGGGCAAGCGTATCCTTCATGGCCTGCACGCACTCCAGGCCGTCGCCCCTGTACAGCCTTCCCAGAGGATCTTTCAGAGAGGAGCGCAGCTCATCCGGAAGAAGGAGTAGGCGCAATTCTAACGCACCTTCAGCGCATACTTGCCTGGAAGGGTGATCTCCAGCTTTTGCGCGATGATAGACTCTTTGGGGTCTATGATCACGACATACCCGCTCCAATCGCGGCTGAGCGAGGCTGAATTGCAGATGGGGCAGACCTGTCCCTCCACCAACCGGCGGCATTCTCTGCATACCTGCTCTGTCATTTCGCCTCTGCCTCAACGCCCGCTTTGCCCGCCTGCACAGAAGTCTCTTCTTCCTGCAGCCATTCCAGTTTGCCGAGACCCGTCTGTCTCATTGTCAGGCCGATCTTGCTCTCGCGAGGCTCCTTCTCGTTGAGGCTCACAGCTATAACCCTGGCCCTGACTCGGTCGCCTTCTCCCAGTGACTTGCTCGACTCTTTGCTGACCAGGCGGGCGTTTTTTTCATCATAAGATATATACTCATTGGTGATTTGGCTCACATGCAGGAGGCCGTCGAAGGGTCCGATGGAGAGAAATGCACCGAATTTTACAATCTCTACTACCTCGCCCTCTACTATCTCCTGCATCTCCGGCTTGAAGACGAGGGTATCAAAATCAACATCGTAGTAAATGGAGCCATCTCCTGCCAGGATATGCCCCTCTCCAATGCTATCTGCTCCGAGCACGGCCACAATGGTTCCCAGCGATTTGTCCACAACTCCCTCGTACTTGTCGCGCAGTGCCTTTTCCACTGCAGATTCAAGGGGATCGCCCAGGTGATCGGGCTCAATTTTGGCCACACCCTTAAGCTTCATCTTCTTATACATCAGTACTCCTTCTTCGTCGCCTCTAGATATCGACCCTGCCGCAGGTATACTACGGTGATGCCTTTACTAAATAACCTTTTCTTCAGGGCTTTATCATTGGTAAAGACAGCCGCACCCCTCTCTTCCGCCATCTGCTCTATGGCCCGGTCTGCCTCCAGGCTGTCCTCTCCCATAACCCGGCAGCTTGCCGCCAGACCCAGGGCAACCCGGGCGGCTATCTTGTCCCGTCCTTTATCGGCGTTCCTGGTGAGGGACTCCAGCTCTCCCATGACGCTGGCAGGCACCAGCCACCTTGAATATCCCAGGCGCAGCAGCTCGCTGAATATATCCACTCCGAACTGCTCGGCTGTCATGAGGGCGTTGGCGTCCAGGATGACCTCAACGCCATCCGGATCACTGCTATGACGCAATTGCTACTCCATTATGGTGCCTACGCCGATCAGCCGCCATCTGGCTCCAATGCGCCTGCTGACAGCCACGCGGTCTCCCTTTTCGGCGCAGACCGGCCTTTTGAGCTGCACCTGCACGATTCCACCCTCCCTGGCGCTGCTCACCACACCCACTGTTGTGGCTGTGCCCACATTGAGCATCAAAGGCTCGCTGGAGTGGATGGGCTCGACGCTGGACTCGTCGGTGACGCCGACGACCCTCTCCAGCAACTGCATATTCATGGTAAAGGACGTCTTTATCGGGGGAAGCCTGCCCGGCTCTCCCGCCACCTGGCCCACCAGGGCGTCGCTCTTGGTCATGACGGGGTCGAGCAGAGTGCCTACGCCGATCAGCCCGCCAGGCGTGACCTCCTGCAGCGGCTGCTTTCCTGCGAGAAGCGTCACCACTTTGGTCTGAATGGGGACCCACTGCTTTCGGCCCTCGTACTCGACCAGCCGACCGGGGCAGATCTCGATCTTATCACCGACGCGAAGCACTCCCTGGCTGAGTGAGCCGCCGATGACACCGCCCTTCAGGTCGTCGGGGGTGGCGCCTGGCCGGTTGATATCGAAGGAGCGGGCCACTTTGAGCATAGCAGGCTTATCGATATTTCTGGCAGGAGTCGGTATGGTATTCTCAATGGCCTCGATGACCATGTCCACGTTTATGTTCTGCTGGGCGGAGATGGGCACAATGGGGGCATTCTCAGCCACAGTACCCTTCACAAATTCCTTGATCTGGCGGTAGTGCTCCATGACCTGCTCTCTTGACATGAGATCTATCTTGTTCTGCACTATCACTATCCTGTCTATGCCCGTGATGTTGAGGGCCATGAGGTGCTCTTTGGTTTGGGGCTGGGGACAGGTCTCGTTGGCGGATATGACCAGAACGGCTCCATCCATGATGGCCGCTCCGCAGAGCATTGTGGCCATGAGAGTCTCATGCCCAGGCGAGTCCACGAAGGATACCGTGCGCAGAACCTCAGTCTCACTTCCGCAGTGGGAGCATATCTCATTTACAGTGTAAGCATCGGGTGCCGGGCATCTGGGGCACTTGCGGAAGGTGGCATCGGCATATCCCAGGCGGATGGAGATGCCTCTTTTGACCTCCTCGCTGTGCTGATCGGTCCAGACGCCGGAGAGGGATTTTACAAGAGTGGTTTTGCCGTGATCGACATGGCCCACCATGCCGATGTTGATCTCCGGCTTGGAGAACGCGGCGGCTATTGCCCGGTTCTTGGGATCCGGTGGAATGATGTCTGATTTTGCCAAATTGAGATCTCCTTAATGACTGTAATGACCTGCCATTGAGGGCGGTCACTATATAAATACTTCCTGGCGCAGGCCGACGGTGAAACGGCCGTATGCCTTTCTTGTGGCATCCCTTCCGCCGGGCAGCCTCTACAGATCAGACGTATCCTTGATCTGCATCCTTTAGATTGCTGGTGATCTCCCGCACAAATAGCTCGTATGTCCTCCGCGAAAACTCAGCCCAACTGGAGAACTCGAGAGCGATCTCCTCACCGAAGGCCTGCTCCTCGGCTCCGGAGCTTTCCCGCCCACAGGAAGCCAAACGGGTCAGGTTGGCCTCGATGTAGTGGAGCATGGCCAGCTCGGCATAGGGCTTGGGCAAAAGGGGTGATGTGAGGGCGAGCCTGTGCATGATCCTCTCGTCCTCGATCAGCTCCTCGGCTGTTATGGTCAGCCTGGTCTGGGATGAGCCTTTGGCTGGCTGCATGATCTCTAGCCTCTTTTCAGGAGGAATGAGCTGCTGCCTGCCGAAGATCTCCTGATATATGCGGTTCATCTCAAACTCGTGCTCCAGGGCAAAGGCCAGAACTCTGTCGGAACTCAAGCTGATGTACCGGCTGTTTAAGGAGATCACCGGAAACCAGAGGCCATCGCAGAAGAGGCAGCGGTTCATGGCCACAGCAAAGTCCATGGCGCCGGGGATGCTGCTGCAGATGGATGGAAAGATGGCGATGGCGTCCGTCTCTATTACTATGAACTTCGATATACTCTCCCCGGCGAGCCTTTTTACCCTCTCCTCCGCAGATAGATCGCGAAAGACACTGCCTGGCTCCTTGAAGTCCTCGTAGGCTTTGAGGATGCATTCTCTCTGCTCTGGGGGCAGGGCGGCGAGGCGGAAGGCAGCATCTCGCGACATGAGCCGGATCCAGTCCTTATACTCCTGTTCAAACCTCTCGCGATCGTTATCTGGCACAATCCACCCGGCCCGGTTTTTATGTTTTGTAGATCATTTTGCTGGCCTGTCACTGACAGAGCTGCCCGAATCATCCGAACCCTCTGACATGCCCACTTTATCCAGGATCTCTTTAAAGTCCTGCCACTTTTCCAAGGGAATTCTGACACCGTTCTTGGACCATCCAGTATATCTGTCGCTGGTGACGTATTCTCGAATGTCGATTCCCACAGACCCGCGAAACTCAGTCCTCTGCACTACTATCTCTGTGCTTTCGTTCTTTCTCAGCCTTCCAATTTCTGCCATGATATCCTCTCAGGGGGTAATCTGAACATGATAGGCTCTCGTATCTGCGACGATGTTCTCCCACGACCTCTTGTAGACGAAGCGGATTGTGGTCTTTCCCGGCTGCAGTGGTGTAAAGACGAAGACGGATGTTCCGCCTGCGCCCACCCGCGGCGTGGCAGCCGCGACTGTCCCAATTTCGAATTCTGAGCTCTCCAGCCTGAGAAGCGCATGATCATAGTACACGAACCACTGGTATCCGGTGGTGGGATTGGCGGGAAGGGAGATGGAAAATGACTGGTTTAACCTGGCAGAGATAAGCTCCTGCTTTACCTCCTTTTCATCATCAACCCCGTATCTGTCCACAGGGTGAATTAGAGGGTAATAATCTATATTTTTTTCGTTTAATACCACAGGCTCGTCTCCGATGCCATCGTTATTTGCGTCCCGGCCACTGTAGTCTGCCCAGTAATTGCCCAGCCGGCTTCTCAGCACGCGGCTCTCGTACAGATAGCTGATCTCCTGGCTGCTGTTCCAGGAGGCGGAGGCCTCCGGGCAGACTGCTCCCCTGCCGGCGATGTCATTATAGTAGATGGTGGCAGGCAGGACCACCTCTAATGTGCAGTTCTCACCGCCGGCCGGCTCTCCTATGGAAAAGCCGTGCAGCACGGCTCCCCCGGCGGCCAGGATGACCCTTCCGGATGCCGGAGAGAATGCCGGCCTTCCCGAGCCGGTGTCCAGCCCTTGCAGTTCTATGCTTCTTCCCACAATGAGGCTTTCGTTGTACAGGCCGCTCTCCAAAGCGATTGTATCTCCGGGATCGGCGGAGCTTGCCGCCTGCTGCAGGGCTGTGACAGGGGCAGCGCTTGCAGTTGCTGGAGCCGTTATATTTGCGGCTGTCGCGGCCTGCTCCGGGCCGAGGCGCGTGTATGATGCGTCTGCTTCAGGAATGCCGGCCAGCATGGCTGCGGCCAGGATCGAGGATGCCATGAGGGCCAAAACGGCCGCCCTATGGGCCGGGGAGAATATTCTTCTATAATCGAGCATGAAATAAGATTATTGCAGCCACAAAACTTTATACTCTTCGATTCGGGCATGAGATAGTCCCGGCAGGAAGGGCGGATGGCCGGAGGAAGAGGTGGAAGGATTAGGAGGGCGGGCATCGATGTCTGAGCCAGGAGTCTTTGGGGAGAGGGATATCATCCGGCGCATATCTGCCATATTGGGTGGTGTTGAGAACGACGATTGCGCTGTGATAGACGCAGGAGAGCGCTATCTAGTGGCCACCACGGATATGCTGCATGAGAGGGCCGACTTTCCCGATATCATGAATCCATGGCAGATGGGCTGGATGGCTGTGGCCGTCAACCTCAGCGACATCGCCGCCATGGGCGCGGAGCCTGCGGGGTTGCTCATCGCAGCCGGCCTGCCGGAAAAGGCGGATCTATACTTTATAGACGAGCTGTTCTCAGGATTGGGGGATTGCGCCGCCTACTATGGAACGGCGGTCCTTGGAGGCGACACTGACAGCCATGAGGAGCTGACAATCACCGGCACGGCCTTAGGATATGTGGAAAAGGAGCTGGTGCTTAGGAGGAGGGGAGCGCAGCCCGGCGATCTGCTCTGCACCACGGGCCGGCTGGGCGGGGCAGGCGGCGGCCTTCTCGCCTGGCGGGAGGGGCAGATTGATGGCCCCCTCATAGAGAGGCTGCTCGAGCCAGAGCCGCGGCTCAAGGAGGGCCGGGCCCTGGCGAGAAGCCGGGCGGCCACAGCCATGATGGACAACAGCGACGGCCTCGCCCTATCCCTGGCCGACCTCGCTGAGGTCAGCCGGGTGGGCTTTCTCGTGCGCGAGGAGGAGCTGCCCATCGCCGGCGGCCTGGAGGAGATGATGGGCAGGCAGAGGGCGGTGCAGACTGCTTTAAGCGCAGGCGGGGACTTTGAGCTGCTCTTCACCGTGCGGCCGGAGGGGCTGGAGGACGCCCGGAGGGCCTGCGACCTCACAGTCATAGGCGAGGCCGTGGCAGAGGGGCTCTGGATGGAGGCGGCTGGAGAGAGGAGGCGGCTGGAGGCGCGGGGGTACGAGCACAGGATAGGGATGAGCAACGCCCGGTGAGGTGTATGTGTTTAGGTGCTTGAGAGTAGGTCGGTAGATGCTGATTCAGTCTGGGTGCGATTAATATAAATTGACATGCATCTAATGGGCTTTTTTAACTGATTTGGAATGGTCTCCCCCATTTCCCGCAATCGTTTTCTGATCCTCCATTCTGCAAGAGAATAGATCATGAGAGTCAAGACCATGATCGTAGCCAGAGATTCAATTCGTTGCAGCTTTTTGAGATATACCTCAGCAACGCGAAAACTCTTATCTTTTAGGAATCTGAAACCACGCTCGACCGTCTGCTGACCCCTGTAGTGGCTAAGGATGGTGTTGGAATCGAGATTTAGGTCGTTTGTGGCAAGAATGAACCTTCCAAGCTTGGATTTTGCTCTGGCAATCCTTTCAGCATCAAACTTGATCTCTGCATCGTATGTGTTTAGCAGGTAAGCTTTGTGGTTAGCATTTGTAGGCTGTTTAGGCCGTTTTGCCCCCAGGTTGCCAGTGTCGTCATGATTCGCTCATGAATCGATGTTCCTTTATCATTTCGCAGCGCGC
>JAGPMN010000017.1 GCA_018052825.1 Methanothrix sp. | reverse complement strand
AGAGGGCGGCTGGAGGAGACGTGTGAGCCGGGAGCCATGGCAAGAAGTCCAGAAGCGCTTTGCCGAATATGCAATGGCTGGTGACGTTTTCGCGACAGAGAGCACAGAGACAAGCTTCATTCTACTGGCTCTTCGCTATTTCCTGTGGGTAACCTCATGATATCTATTTTGGTATCATGATGCAACTTCACTTATTACTCCGACTTGAGAGGCGGTTGGCATTGATATTATGATGATTGGCGGTCTCCCGGCAATTTAGCTATAACTTGGATTGTGTCTCGGGATTCCAGTTTACCCACACAAAACAGCGAGGAGCCATTCTACTGATCAATTTTAAGGATAATTGTTTCGATAGCATGCGTCTAGCATCTGATAAGATTTGAACATAATCGTCTATATCATTCTTGAAGGGCATGGCTAGTCGTGCCTGAGAATTAAAGAGGCAATTCGAGATCGAACATGAGGGTGAAAAAAGACATGAGATCAAGAACAAAAGCGAGCGACTTGACGGCTGCGCGCATTTTAAGGGCGTGCGCGAACGGTGCGATCGAGACACGAGTTGTGCATCAGTCAAGCCCAAATTCAGTGAAGATGATATCTTATCTGATCCTGATCGACGAGGGGCTCATTGATGTGGTGGATGAGGGATTCAGGATTGTCCATAAGGCTACACCGAGAGGGTTGGAGCGGATGGAAAAGCTCGAGCGCCAAAATGCAGATGCAGATAAACTAATGGCGGAGACGGAGATCTGCCCGCACGTCTGCTGCTACTGAGAGATGTCAATCAACTCCCCGTCCGCATCGACCTCCACCCGGGTGCCGCTCTTTATTCTCATGACAGCCTCCGGCACCCTGTCCACCAGAGGAACGCCGCTGATGATGGCCCCAACCGCCACAATGGGCTCTGAGCGCAGGTTGATCATGGCAGCGGGGGCGAGATTCAGCCGCTTGAGCCGGTATATGACGTACGAGCCCACTGTCGAGCCCTTGCCGCATGGAAAGATCAGCACCCTTCCGGCCACAGACTGGCCGAAGAGCTCGTGAGCCGGGTCGACCACCCTTCCAGTTTTGGGGTCGACATTTCCCAGGAAGGATATGGGCTCCCCGGTCACAAGCGCCTCTCCTTCTGCCCGCCCGGGGGCCACGCGGTGGCACTTTATATGCATTACAGCCGCCTCCCGTCAGAGAGGGCCGCCTCTATACACTCCTCCAGGCCGGCGTATCCCGCCCGGACCCCAGCCAGGCCGGGCAGGTAGGCCAGAGCCTTTCCCGAGCATGTCAGCATTTTAGAAAACCTCTCTGCAGCCGGCGAGACCACCATGCATGTATCGCAGAAGACGCGCGCCCCGCTTTCCTCGATGGCCGCCACCAAATGTGGATTGGCCTCGGCGGTCCTGCGGGCGGTGCAGATCCATAGCTCCTTTTTCACCCTCCTGCCAGAGAGCAGCCGGGCGGCCCTCTCCAGCTCCTCCCTGGAGCAGTGGGGGCATCCGATGGCCACGGCATCGCAGCCGTCCGCGGGGTGCTGCTCATAGACCTCATCGATATCCTCTCTATCCAGGCTGATCCTCTCCACCTGCGCCTGCTGAGCAGCCATACCGGATGAGGCCGCAGGGGGAGGAGGGGTCACATCCTCCACGTAGTAGAGGGCAACCGATCCGGTGGCTGCCATGGCCGCCCCAAGAGCCTTCAGCTCGTCTCCCCGGGGATGGGAGCGCAGCCGGAAGAGGGGCACTCCGTCCCTGACAATCCCTCCAGCCAGAAATCCCAGAGCTCCGAAGTCGGAGCTCTTGAGGTCTGCCTGAACATCGATCAGATGCGTCGGAATCCGGTTTTCGTCCAGATGATAGCCGTAGAGGGCTGTCTTTCCCACAAGTGCGGCGGCCAGGGCGGAGGGGCCGCCCTCCCGGTTGCTGCGGGCGCCGATCACCGAGTTGGCATAGGATACGGCAGAGGACTCGCTCCATGCCAGATGATCGCCGCGAGCCGCCAGGCTGTCATATATCTGATAGGGTGTGCATGTGCAGTCAACGGACACGCCCAGCCTCTCATAGGCCTGGACCACCGCTCTCTGCCTCTCTGCGAATCCCTCATCAATTCCCATCTCCCTCCATCTGAGAAGGTCCATTCCAGCCGGATTGAGTATGCTGGGCACAGCCACCCGGCCCTGCAGCCCGGAGATCCACTCAAGCCCTGCAGGCCCGATGTTCTTGTAGGAGACGCCGGCGATCTGCACAGATCTCACAGCCACCAGCCCCTCAGCGCCGTAGATATCTCCCAGCGCCACCAGTATCTGCATCATGCGGGCCAGGGTCTCGCCCCTCTCTCCCTGATAAACGGCTTCCTCCTCGCGGGACAGGTACATGATGCAAAGGCTCCACTTTCCGTTGATAAAACTATTGAATACTGCCCGCTCAGCCCCTCAGCCTGCCCCTGGCCAAAGAGGCGAATGCCCCCACCAGGCAGAGGGCGGAGAAGACTGCAAAGGCCACCCTCACTGCAGCCAGAAACTGAGGATGGTACTGGGGCGTGACCTGTACTGCCCCCAGGTAGAGGGAGAAGACCATCATGGCGAAGCTCATGCTTGAGAGCTGCCCCACCATCCGCATGGTCCCAAGCGTCGCCGACCCAACGCCATAGTGACGGGGCTCAATGGAGGACATTATGGCGTTGGTATTTGGGGAGGTGAAGAGGGCCAGGCCGAGGCCGAGGGCGCAGAGGCATGCAGCCACGAATCCCAGGCTCGTCTCCTCTCCTAGGAGTGTGAGGGCAAGCACTGCGGCGGTGGTAACTGCCATTCCCGCTGAGGCCAGCAGGCGGGGCTCAATGCGGTCGGAGAGCTTTCCCGTGTAGGGGGAGAAGACTGTCATCACCAGGGGCTGGGCTAGAAGCACCATTCCCGCCTGGTCCGGCTCCAGGCCCCTGATGTACTGCAGGTAAAGGCTGAGCATGAAGGTTATGGCGAATGTGGCGGCATAGCTGATCAGCGCCGCTAGATTGGAGAATGCATAGACGCGGTTCTGCCGGAAGAGGAGCACGTCCAGCACAGGACTTTTGACCCCGGACTCCCACCGGATGAGCAGCAGAAACGTGGCGGCTCCCAGCAGCACAAGGGCCGCACCCTGCCAGCCCGGCATGAGGGTCAGGCCGTACATCAGCGCCACCAGCATCAGGCTGTATATGACCGAGCCTGTCAGGTCGAAACTCTCATCGCTGGCCCCAGCCCACTCCCCCTTCAGCTTCCACAGCCCCAGGAGCAGGGGGATGAGGCCCAGTGCCACATTGACCAGAAAGAGGCTTCTCCAGCCGAAGTAGCGGGTGAGAAGGCCCCCCAGATAGGGCCCCAGGGACAGGCCCAGATAGACTGTGGCGGAGTTGATCCCCAGTATCTTGCCCCTCTCCTGCACGGGAAAGACGTTGACCAGTATGGCCGTTCCCGTTCCGAAGATCATGGAGCAGCCAAAGCCCTGCAGCACTCGCGAGACCATGAGCATGGCAGCGCTGGAGGCGGTGAACGCCAGCAGGGAGGAGATGGTGAATATAAATAGGCCGGTCAGGAAGATCTTTTTCATGCCGAATATGTCAGCCAGCTTTCCGAAGGGCACCATGAAGACGGCAGCAGCGAGCAGGTAGCTGGTGGCAATCCAGCCAAGCAGTACGGCGTTCATGGAGAACTCCGCACCTATGGCCGGCAGGGCGATGTTGATGGAGGAGGCCATGAAGGGTGGGACGAATGATGTCAATGTGGCTATGACCAGAGCGCATCTTCTGATATCGGCGGGAGGGCAAACTGTCATTGCCCGCTTCAATTGAAGGACAACGGGATTAATCTTTGCCCTATTCTACAGCGGCATTTTCTCTTAGATGCAATAAGTTCATGCTATCTCAATATCACAAAAATATTTATCATTAAAAACCTTAAGATATATGGTCTGTTTAACAAGGTGAAAGGATATGAGCGAATTAGGATCTGAACCAAGCCGCCTGTGGATAGCGCCACTGAATTTCGATACTGCCACGGGAGCAACTGAACTTAGAGATCTTCAGACATACATATCTGAATTATCAGAGGCTGAGCTGAATTCCTCAGCGATGGGGACTTCCGAAAAGAATCCCTCTTTAAACGTCTCCAGATTTTATTCAGGAGACCCCATCACAGTCACCCTCCGGGGGGTGATGATCCGGGAGAGCGAAGATCCAAAGTATCGCAAAGGCTTACATGGAGAATTGCATCCATTTAAAAACGGAAAAACCAATGACATTCTCATCACCACCAGCTACCAGTTCGGGACCGATCCCAAGGTGGAAAAGATCCATTTCATGGAGAAGGATGCAAATCTCGGCTATTTCGACAACTTCCGAAACCGCAGAATACTGGCCATGCGGGACTTCAAAGATCTGGACGAATCCCTCATGCTAGATATCAAGATCTATGACATCGACAAAATGGATTCCGATTTCCTGGCGGCCTCCAAAAACCTGGCAAATAGCGCTATCGCCTCCATCCCAGTTCTATATCAGTATTCGATTCCATTGAATATGGCGGCAGGAGTAATAGAATCCGGATTCAAAATGCTCGACGAACTGGATCCTCATGACTCAATTATAGACGAGCACATCGATTTTGATGCATCCGAAGCGGGGACGGGCCATTCCCTTCTACAGCAGGGATACTATGTGATCATGAGAGATCGAATGACTGCCAGAGATGTCCGTTATCTGAAGCTTGTTGGGGATGAGTTGAGGCTTTTCAGGTCCGATATGTCTGAGTTCGAAGCCTGCAGCTATGTCATAATAGAAGTGAGCAAGACGTTCAAGCTGAGCCCTGTAGAGGAGATTGATGAAAAAGCGGCAAAACTGGCCTCGGAGCTGTCCGGAAAAGGGCAGAGCGGCAAGGCTGCCCTGGAATTCCTGCGCGATACAATGAAGACATATGAGAACTTCCGAAAGCTAGAGCGCATCAAAGAATTGTCCCAGAGATCTGTCCTCACCCCATCTGAGAAAACGCTGCTGGAGGATCTGAAGAAAGATCCGGAGATAGCTGACTATATAAAATAAATTTAATTTATTATTTTTCTCTACCAATAATCTCTCAAAGCATCTTTTACCTGTTGCGCTCCCCTCATCGCTTCAGAGGAGAGAAGACGGAACGGAAGCAGACCTATCATGTCTTCAATGTACATGGCCTTCAGCAGCATGAGATGCATCGTCCTGCATTCCTGCCCCGGGGACAGCTCTTGCACATCTTCTGCCATCCTCCCGGCTCTCGCCTGTGCCATGGAGATGCTTTCGCCTAGTATGGCCGCAGCCTCATGCATCTGAACGGGCCGGACCTCAGCGTCCTGGTAAATGATCCTCCCCAGCTCCAGGAAGGCCTCTATAAAAACGCTGAACGCCGACGTATCTTCGTCACAGCGGCCGTGCGTGGCGGCGTATCCGCAGCCGCTGCAGGATCTGTCCCGGCCGTACTGGATGCAGAAGGGGCATGTGGCGGGCCGGGCGGGCAGATGGCCGAGCATGGTAAGAGAGAGGGCCCGGGCGAACGTGTGCGCCTCTTTGGAAGAGACGCCCTTCAGTCTGCGTGAGAAGATGCCCGCCCAGCAGGACAGCTCCCGGCAGCCCTCTGCCACGGCGGCTGCAGCCTGCTCGAGACATGCTGCATCTATTGCGGCAGCGGCAGAGAGAAGCTCCTGCTCCCTTTCGGTCATCTTCGCCTCCTCACTTTTCCCCATCCCGCTTTTTTCTTGTCGGACCAATCAATAGCCCTTCTCTGTGCGGGTCATATTGTTGCAGAACTTGAACCTGTCCCTGTCCTTATCCTGCATCATCACATAGCCGATCCTCCGGTCGTCCAGGTGCTCTGCATACTCCTCCTGGGCGTCCTCCCTGCAAGAGGAGCATGCCCCGCGGGGAATGGAGACGCAGAATGCGCTGTTCAGCACTCCGTAGCCCCGCTGGGCGGAGGTTGTAATCGTCATGTACCCGGCGCAGTCAGGACAGAGCCGGACCACCTCCTCCTGGTTCTCGTTGATCATGTCGGTGTCGTAGAAGATGCGCTTCTTCCTACGGTAGAAGTCGCCCATGCCATCCAGGGCGGCGGCCACCAGCTCGTCCCTCTCATCCCAGATCTTCTTCACCTGGGATACTGTGTGCTCTATCTCCCGCTTCATCTCAGCAGACTGGACGAAGCGGCCGGGCACATAATCCGGCTCTTTCACATGGGAGTAGTCGAGGCCAGCCATGGCCTGGATGATCCCGGTGTTTACATAGGGCAGAGCCGTCTCCACTGCATAGCCGCCCTCCAGAACGCACAGGTCTGGGGCGAGCTTTTCATTGAGCCTGGCATAGCCGTTCGCAGAGAAACGCATGTTGGCCAGGGGATCTGTGTAGTGATTGTCCTGTCCGGCTGAGTTGAGCACCAGCTCAGGCTTGAACTCATCCAGCACCGGCAGGATGAGTCTGTCCAGAACATAGTGAATCCCCTCATCTGTGGTTCCGGGCGGCAGCGGCACATTCAATGTGCGGGCAAGGGCCTGGGGCCCCCCCATCTCATTGACGAATCCGGAGCCGGGATAGAGGGTGTGCCCGTCCTGGTGGAAGGAGATGCAGAGCACATCCGGATCGTGCCAGAAGATCTCCTGGGTGCCGTCGCCGTGGTGCACATCGGTATCGATGACGGCAATCCTCTTGTGGCCGTACCTGGTCCTAAGATAATCGACCAGGATCGCCATGTTGTTGATGTTGCAGAAGCCCCGGTTGCCGTGCACCACCCTCATGCTGTGGTGGCCTGGAGGCCTGACCAGGGCGAAGCCATTCCTGATCTCCCCCCTCTCGAGGGCATCGGCCAGGGTGAGGGCGCTGCCCGCAGCGATGAGGTGGGCCTCGGTCACCTGGCTCTCCACGTCGGGAACGCAGAAGTGTGTCCGGGCTACATCCTTCTTTTCAGCCGGGCGGGGCTTGTACTCCTCTATGCCGGGAAGGTCCATCAGCCCCTCCTCGAATATCTGGTCACGGGTGTAGAGCAGCCGCTCCTCCCTCTCCGGGTGGGTGGGGCTTATGGCCCAGTCGAATGCCGGGAAGAATATCAGCCCGGTCTTTCCGTTGCCGGACATCTCAGCGCCTCCCCCAGGATGGAAGAAGGCCGGCAGTGACCTCCATCCTCACATCCATGAGCCTTCCTACCGTAGACCAGCCTCGAATCATATTGAACACATCGCTGTAGGTTACCTCCGCCTCGGAGGCGTACTCGCCTATGCCGAGCAGGGACGCCCTCTCAACCAGCAGCTTTTTGGCCAGCTTTTCTGCGTCCTCCGGAGTCATATTTTTATTCGTCACCCTCCCAGTGCTTCCGTCCTCGGCCACTGAATACTCCCCTTTCTCTGTGTCGATGTGCAGGTTGAGGGTGATTGTGGGCCGGGCCACAGCTGCGCCTATGGCATTGGCCACAGCGGCGTACTGGGGCACCACAGCCGCCGCACCCATCCTGGCGGCGATCAATGGGACAAGCGGCGGCGCGCCTCCGCCCACTCCGACTACGCTCTGGGCCGAGAGCTTCTCCTTCTGCATGATCTCCCAGACGCGGTAGGCCGGCTCCTGCTCCCATTCCCGGAACATCTCGTACACCTCGGAGACTATCTTGTCCACCACAGCGTCTACCACCTTGCCTGCCGCCTGCTTTGCAGTGCAGCCCAGCTCGGCGGCCAGCATCAACATGGCCTGCTCGGCGCCTGCCGCCTCTCCGATGTCGGCCAGCCCGAGAACCCGCAGTGCATCTGTGGGCGTCGGCACATTTCCGCCCATGCAGATGGGCGGGCCGTCCCGGTGAGGTCCGACGGATACTGCTACAGTCGCAGCGCTTCCTGATGAGGAGCCGCGACATACGCGAACAGCGCTGTCCCCTCCGATGGCTACCGACCTGACTGAGAAGGCCCGAACATGGGTGAGCATGCTGTCCACCCTCGCCCCCTTTGCCGAGAGAAGGGGCCTTCCCGAGAGTATCGGGGCCAGATCGGTGGTGGTGCCGCCGATGTCAACGACCACGCTCGTCCGATCCGCCTCGGTCAGGGCCAGCACGCCCATGATGCTGGCCGCCGGCCCGGAGAATATGGTCTCCACAGGCGGCACCCTGTCGAGGGGCAGGGTGCCGCCGTCCGCCTTGAGGATGTAGACAGGGGCTGTGATCCTGCGCTCTTTGAGGGCTCTGGCCACATCGGCGGCAAACATCTCATATTTGTCCCTGGTGGCGACTGCGAGAACGGTGGTCGCCGCCCGGCGGGGGAAGTTGAGCTGGCCTGAGACGCGGTGGCCGAACTCAATCCTGGCTTTGGGAAGGGCGGAGGAGAGAGTCCGCCCGGCCAGAAGCTCGTGGGAATGATTTCTCTGGCAGAACTTTCCCACCACTGCCACCCGTGAGAGTCCCTGTACTGAGATCCTGGCTGCAGCCTCCCTGATCTGGCTCTCCTTGAGGGGAGCGGTCTCCTTGCCACGGAAGTCGATTGCCCCGTCTAAAATTATGCTCTCGCCAAGCGCGTAGTCTCTGGGATTGGTGCCGGGCCCGGGGATGAGCACCAGGGCCACTGGATCGGTCTTGCCCTCGGCAATCATATTTGTGATGAGTGTGGTGCTCAGCACGACCCTCTCGATCTTACTGGTGTCGATGCCCCGGATCAGCTCATCCATTGCCGCCAGCAGGCAGTTCAACAGGTTGTCATGATCCGTCGGCACATATGCGGTCTTGACCACACTGCTGCCCTCCACGATGACAGCATCGGTGGTTGTGCCGCCCACATCTATTCCAATGAGCATATTATCAATCGCCTTTCGATACGCGCTAAGACAAAGAGGTATATCGGCTTTGTGGTCTTTAGAGAGGACTTTTCGAGGATGGTGTCCATCACCCGCAGGCCTCTCCAGACTCGTATGCCTCCCTGAGCTGATCTGCCACCAGCTCTGAGAGCCTCTGGCCGGCGACGGTGCAGAATACCTCTGCGAACTCGGGAGAGAGGCAGCCAAGGCTCTCAACTCCCTGCAGGACCTGCTCGGCTAGGTAGCTCATGTCCTCGGATGTGAGCCTCTTCAGCCGCTGCTCGAACTCCTGGGGGCTTCGAGAGTGATGATTGGCCACGGGGGGCAGGATATTCATGTACTCTATATCAATTCCCTTCTTTTGCAGAGCTTCCAGCTCCGGCACCAGCTTGAACAGGATCTGCCGGTCTGCCTCGTTCAGATCTCGGGACATGGCTGTTAGCGATGCTCTGCAATGATATAGGCTCATCGGGCCGAATGGGCCTTTGTGGTTTGGTTTTTGGAAGCAGGGGGTATGTGCGGTAGCTTAATGCCCCACCACAAAGGCACAAAGACTAAGTGACCGATTTTACCGAGCTTCGCACCCATTCCAGATAGGCCGGGCTGCCATCGATTATGGGAAGAACGATTATCTCGGGGACGGCATAGCTGTGCAGCTCTATTATCCTCTTCTTTATGGCCTCAACCTGGCCCGCCGCGGTCTTGATTATCAAGAGCATCTCGCCGTCCCAGTTGAGCCTGCCATCCCAGATGTAGCAGGAGCGGACTTGGCTTGTGTTCACACAGGCGGCCAGCCTCTCTCTGACCAGAGACTCGGCCATCTTCTCAGCCTCGCCCGGACCGGCTGTGCAGAGCACCACAACAAACTCATTCTCGTTCATGCCATTCCCCTCAGCCAAAAGCTATCGCATCCCTTCCACCCAGCGCCCCCCGTCCTTTCCTATCTCCTTCTTCCAGATGGGGACCCTGCTCTTCAGCTCCTCTATGATGTACCTGCATCCATCAAAGGCCTCCTGCCGGTGGGCAGCAGAGCAGACTATTGCCACGATGCTCTCCCCTACCGCCAGGGAGCCGGTTCGGTGCACCACACCGGCCGAAAGCAGGGAAAAGCGTCCTGTCGCCTCATCGACTATGGCCTGCATCTCCGCCTTTGCGGCCTCAGGGAATGCCTCCACAACCATCTGCTCTATTCCGTCGTCCCGAACTGTGCCTGTGAAGCTGACGATAGCCCCCGCCTCCGGCCTCCTGGCCCGCCTCATGAGCTGATCTATGGAGATCTCCTCTTCGGTGATCTCAATCAAGGGCATCATCCTCCTGCCACCGGGGGAAATACGGCCAGCTCGTCTCCATCCTGCAGCCTTCGGGACAGGTCCTGAAGTGGATCGATCCTCTTTCTGTTGACCATGAGCAGGACATAGTCGCGGATGGCGCCAGACTGTTCGAAGGCCTCCTCCTTGAAGCGGGGAAGGCTTTCCGCCAGGGCCTGCAGAGCCTCGCCCACAGTCGCCCCGTCCCTCACGTCCAGCTCCCTTTCCTTTCCCAGGGCCTCACGAAAGCCGGCAAACGCCAGGACCTTAATGCGCATTTTTCAATCACGTCCGCCTATCGCTTCCACATCTCGCTGTAGCTCGCCGGAGCTGCCGCATCCGCCTCAGCCTTTCCCTTTCTGATTGACTTGAGGATCTTCTTCTTCTCGTTCTCCCGCAGCCGGGCGATCTCCTCCTCCGAATCGATCCCCATGACGAATGTGCCGTGGCAGGGCTTGACATATGTGAAGAGCATCTCCGTCCCCCGCACGCCCATTGCCACAGGCGGCACGCCGATGATATAGTAGTCCTTGAATATCTTGTAGCCGGGATCGACGTAGTAGACCTCATCGCTGTTTTTCTCTATATACTCGCGGGCTTCCTTGAAGGAGGTTCTCTCCAGATACAGCCTGTACTTCATCTGCTCGATACAGCTCACAAAACCACCTTGTCGATCTTATTCTTCAGGGGATTGGGATTGTGTACCGCCTTGGCCACTATCTTCTCCGCCGGATAGTCTATGCTTTCCGCCAGGCCCTCGGCATTCTTGCCGAAGACCACTGCATAGAGCTTGGCCCTTGAGATAGAGGAAAAAGTCGCACCATAAGCCATCCCGGCATCGCTGTGCATGAAGGCAAAGCAGAGGTCGAAGTCTGTCTTCTTCTCCACAATGTCGCCGATCATCTGATCTATGTCAGCGGTCTTCTGCACATAGTAGCCCTCCGGGTCTGCGGCCCTGAGCAGCTTGACCGCTGCATCTGTTCCTGCCACAGTCACATCATAGCCCGCGCGGGTCAGCTTGTGGGTGAGGTAGATGACCATGCTCATCTGCACCGGCACCTCCGGGCAGCCCATCACCAGCAGCGCCTTTTTGCCTTCGCTCATATGCTCCATCTCTTTATCACGAAAATTGCCGTTATGGCTATTAATACTACCGGATTTTCTGAGTCAGACGCCGGCTGTTCGGTCACGCCATTCGCCGGCCTTTCCCGTTATGCCGGAGCAGTCCGGACAGAATGGGTTCCTTTCGGCCGCCAGCTCGTCCAGGCAGGCGTTCCTGCCGTCCCACAGGGCCAGCCTGTTTTCGAGGAGCCTTCCCTTGCCTGTGACATATTTGACTGCCTCAGTCACTGCAATGGAGCCGATCACACCGCATGTGCTGCCGAGGGCAGGAACGACCGCATCCGGCGGAGCCCTGGGAAAGATGCAGCGCAGGCAGGCCGTCCTTGCTGGCACGACTGTGGTGGCCTGGCCCTGGTAGCCGCTGACCGCCCCGTGAAATAGAGGAATCCTCCTCTTTAAAGCCGCCCGGTTGAGTATGTATCTGGCGGCAAAGCCGTCCATGCCGTCCATGATCAGGTCGCAGCCCTGCACCAGATCGTCGATGTTATCCTCGCTGATGATAGCTGCCCGCGCCTCCACCTTTATATCGGGGTTGAGGGCCCTCAGGGAGTCATGGGCGGAGAGGGCCTTGTCCCTGTTCAGGTCTGAGACTTTATACAGTATCTGGCGGTTCAGATTGCTCAGGTCCACCCGGTCGCAGTCGACAATGCGAATCCTGCCAAAGCCTGCAGCAGCCAGGTAATAAGCCATGGCAGAGCCGAGGCCCCCGGCGCCGGCCAAAATGACGTGAGTTCTCTTCAGCCTCTCCTGTCCCACTTCTCCGAATAGAGGGATCTGGCGGGAGTACCTCTTCAGCTCAGCATCGCTCAGCATTTCATTCATCCGCCGTGAACAAACCTCACTATCTTGAGCTCGTCGCCGCCGCAGACTGTCTCCTCCTCCGAGACGATACTGCCGTTCCTGGCCACTATGACCTCAACCGGATTTATGCCGAGCCGATTGAGTATATCTTCGATGCGGCAGGCTTCTCCAGCCATCTCCATCCGGCTGCCGTCAGGCATAACAATATGCATTTTATCTATCAAAACATCAGCCGGCATAAATAGATTGGCAATAGGGCATATTCAAATAGGACGAGGTAAACGAAGCGAATGATACCGGAAAAAAGACAGCGACGCACAGAAAAGAAGGATAAAAGCGATGACGATTGCCATTGTGGACTACGGAATGGGAAATCTCTTCAGCATCTACAATGCCCTGAATTACGTGGGGGCCGATCCCAAGATCGTAACTGAGCCCTCGGCGCTGCAGGGATTTCAGGGCATTGTTGTGCCAGGCGTTGGAGCCTTTGGCCAGTGCATGGAGCGCCTCTCCCACTTTCAGGAGGCGCTCTGCCGCGCCCGGGAGGATGGAGTGCCCATACTGGGGATATGCCTGGGGCTCCAGGTGCTCTTCGATGAGAGCGAAGAGAGCCCGGGCGCACGGGGTCTTGGATGGATAAACGGCAGAGTGGTTAAGCTGCCTGCCTCTGTCATGATCCCTCAGATGGGCTGGAACGACCTGTCCATCCGGCGGCATGTGGATATGCTGGATGGGATCGATGATGGCGATATGTTCTATTTCGTGCACTCCTACTACGGCCTGCCTGATGATGAGTCTGTCCTCGTGGCCACAGTCGAGCACGGCGTGGCAGTCACTGCGGCTGTGGCAACCGGCAATGTCTTTGCCACCCAGTTCCATCCTGAAAAGTCTGGAGCTAAGGGGCTTCGCATCCTGGAGAACTTCGTGAGGGATGTCTCATGCTAGCGAGAAGGATAATCCCCTGCCTGGACTGCGACCTTCAGGTGCCGGGGGGGCGGGTTGTCAAGGGCATCGAGTTTCAGCAGATCAGATATGCTGGAGTTCCATGGGAGCTGGCAGGCAAATACTACCGGGACGGAGCAGACGAGATCGTCTTCCTGGACATCACCGCCTCTCACGAGCGGCGGGAGACCATGACAGAGGTCATCAAGAGGGCCTCCCGGTCTGTATTCGTGCCACTGGCGGTGGGGGGAGGCATCAGCAGCATCGAGCAGGCCAGGGAGGTCTTCAATGCCGGAGCCGACAAGATCGCTCTGAACACATCGGCCATAAAGCGGCCGGAGCTTATCAGCGAGATCGCGAATCACTACGGCGATCAGGCAGTGGTGCTTGCGATCGATGCCAAGCGGCGCTATAACATAGAGCCCGGCAGGCAGGTCGTGGAGACGGAGAGCGGTCCCTGCTGGTTTGAGTGTTCCTGCTACGGGGGCAGGAGTTTCACGGGAATCGACGCCCTGGCCTGGGCGGAAAGAGGCGTATCTCTGGGAGCAGGGGAGATCCTGCTCACCAGCATGGACCGGGACGGAACCTACGACGGCTTCGACATCCAGCTCACAGATGCCGTATCTTCCATGGTGAAGGTGCCTGTCATAGCCTCGGGAGGCTGCGCCAGCCCCGATCACATGCTGGAGGTATTCCAGAAGACCCGCGCCTCGGCTGCCCTGGCGGCAAGCATATTTCACTTTGCAGAGTGGAATGTCCGGGATGTGAAGGAGTATTTGAAGAAGAGGGGCATAATCGTCCGGATCTAGATGAGGCGCTATTTAAATGAGGTATATTGAACTGGACAAAGCTCCCTCTAATCAACTACTGGAAGTGATGGCGGTAAACGCCGACGCCGCCTGGCAGAAGAGATTTGAGGCCATGGGCATAAGACCGGGCAGGCATATCCGGAAAATTGCCTCCCAGCCATTCGGTGGCCCGGTGGTAATCGATGTGGGCGGCTCCAAGATATCCCTGGGCCGAAATATCGCCGCAAAGATCGAGGTGGAGCTGGTCACCCCCTCTCGATAAAATTTAATGAAATATGGAATTATTGCGGCTTTTTGACCTATTAGGGCCTGCTGCGCTATTGCGCGGCTTCAGTTGATATGAGCTGCTTTAGCCGCTGGATGCTCTCCATGGCCTGGGCGGACTCGTGCAGCTTCTCCTCCTCAAAGTGACTTATTATCTCATCTATCTTCGCCTTCAGAGAGTAGACCTTCATCGGTCTGCCCTTTCCTTCCCGCTTGATCTCCTTTTCTTCAATCCAGTTGTTGTCGCGCAGTGTGCGCATGGCAATGGAAACCTCCGGCTGGCGCAGGTCCGAGCCCATCTCGATCTCCCTAGAGGAGGCCTCATCCACATTGGCCAGGAAGGTTATGAGCGTCGCCACATTTCGCGGCACGTTCAGGGATCGAAGCGTTTCGACAAACTCCATGTCCTTGTCGTCCAGGATCTTCACGGTGGACTCTCTCATAATCGTCACCATATTTTTCATTACACAAATACTTAATGATATAAATAATTTGTTTTGAAAGGGTATGTCTTTTAATTTTACAAAATTAGACTAATACTTTAGATAATAACTTTAAAAGCAACTGGCATTTACAATTAGATGGATTTAGAAGCAATGACGACATTAAATGAAAATTTATAATTGCTTTATTTTCCGGAAGCCCTCTACCGGCCATGCAGATCAGAGACAGTTTTTCCTCCATTTTTCAGGGAATATCTCAGATTGAGGTTATATAATTTATTTAGGGAGAATTTTATTGTATCATAGTAGATTATTATTTATAAATATAATTATCTCCATTCATCTCGCAGAAGAGCACAGCAGTATAGCCGATGAGGCTTTCAGTAAGATATATCTTCCTCCAAGGACATCCTGTTCTCATGATAACCATCGAGATCCGGGAGAAGGATCTGCGCGAACTGGCTCGCACCGAGGTTAAAAACCTGCCCGGATCTCTCTTTGCCGGGACCAGCCCTCTTCTGAGGCCTTTTATGAAAAATTTGGAAGAGCTTCTGCCTGCAGAAAACAGGGGTCGCGGGAGCAGCTACATTCTCAGTGCCCTTCACTCCCACATCGATTCAGTCCGCTCCGACGGCGGCATGATCTCCGTCAAGAGCGGCCAGACTGAGGTCACCATCCATCGCGAAGAACTGGGGAAGCTCATGGACGAGAGGTATCCGACAGCCGATCACCAGCGCCTCAACCTGCCCGGCCTGCTCTTCCTGCAGAGCGGCCCGGCGCTGCAGACTGCCTGCGCCGCCATCCTGCGACGGACGCACCGGCTGACCATCCCGGAGGGCAGGAGAACCATGCGCTACATCTTCCACCTCGGCGTCACAGCCATCTCCGCAGACAAGGAGAAGATCGTGGTGAGCTTCGATCCGGAGAGGCTGCCCAGAAGGGCGGACGGTAGCAGTGTGCTGGAGGGATAATCTCTGATTCATTCCACCCTCTGCCTCTTGTTATCACCCTAGACTATCAGACTTCTCAGACCCCACAGTAGCTTGGGATTGAGCCGGAATAAAACGCGCAGCATACCCGGCAGGTCCATCTTGGATATGTCCTCCCTGGCTAATGATCCCACAAGCTGGTTTAGGTCATTGTCGGTGAGCTTGACGAAGAACTCCTTGAACTGGAAGCTCTTGGCGAGGCTCCTGCCCATGGCCGCACTCCAGCGGTCATCGTACTCCTTCAGGGCTTCACGGGGCACGCTCTCCCCTGCCCGGGATAGGGCTTTGGCCGCCACCTCTCCTGCCACGACCCCCGCCTGCATGGCGTTGAGAATGCCTCCGCCTGTGAGGGGATCTGTCTGATGGGCGGCGTCTCCGACCAGCATCACTCCGTCGGCTGTGGCGGAGGCGAGGGGGCCGGAGCAGGGGTCTCCTCCCACCACCATCTCCAGCACCCGGCCGTTGGGAAAGCGCGTCTTCATGAACTCCTTAAGATGCCGGATTGCTTCGCCCGGCCCGCCCTTCGATCCCAGAATCCCCAGGCCCACATTGGCCAGCTTCTCGCCCTTTGGGAATATCCAGGCATACCCGGCTGGGGCAATGCTGTTGCCTAAAAAGAATTCGGTGTACTCCTCGTCGATCGAGGCATCCTGCACCAGGAACTGTGCGCAGGACTCGATGTCATGGAGCTTGAGAGCGGTGTCTATTCCAGCCCAGCGCCCCACCTTGGACTCGACCCCGTCTGCGCCTATAACCAGAGGCGCCTCGATTTCAACCGGCTCGCCGATATGCAGAGCTCTAACGCCGCTCATGGCCCCGTCCCTCCTGAGCAGCCCCATGGCCCGGGTCTTGACCATGACCCTCGCCCCTGCCTGGGCAGCCAGCATGGCCAGCCCCCTGTCGAAGACCTTCCTCTCAAGGACGTATCCCACCTCGCCCCCGCTCTGGTCCTCTGACATGACTATCTCCGTGCCGTCGGGGGCATAGATCCTGGCGCCCTTGACCTCGGCGGCTATCCACTCCGGCTCGGGCTTGACGAGCCGGTGCAGCGACCTCTTGCTCACTCCCTCGGCGCAGCGCACTGGATCGCCGATCTCCTGCCGCTTCTCGAGCAGCACGACATTCAGGCCCGCCTCCGCCGCCCGGCGGGCAGCCATGGAGCCGCCGGGGCCCGCTCCCACGACGACCACATCGCACTTCATGCCCTGACCTCGAGAGCCCCCACAGGGCAGACCTTTGTGCACAGGCCGCATTCCTTGCATTCAGCCGAGACCTCCAGCCAGGCCTCAACCAGCTCCAGGGCACATGTGGGGCAGACACCGACGCAGGCACCGCAGTAGCAGCATTTGTATCTGTTTATGGCAAGCATGAGATCATATCCTTTAATATTTTATTTCAAAGCCCTCATATCCCCCGGGCTCCAGCTCTGAGAGCTCCATACCCAGAACCATGGCACCCGCAGGTCCGGCTTTCATAATCTGAAGCAGCTCTCCAATGGCCTTCCTCTCTCCCTCCAGCACAGCCTCAACTCCGCCCCCGGGGATGTTTCTCACCCAGCCTTTGATCCCCAGGGCCCGGGCATGATCTCTCGTAAAGGCCCGGTAGAATACGCCCTGCACCCTGCCCGAGACCCGGACGTGAACTGCTATCATTTGCCGGCTCCGGCCACCAGGTCCAGCAGCGCCTGGCGCTGGTCCTTGGCCTTGATTATGCCTGATGCGAGAAGCACTCCCTCCGTGCCCAGCTCCAGAGCGCTCTTCAGGTCCTCGCCGCGGGTTATGCCCGCCCCGCAGAGAACTCCCACATCGGGGGCGATGCCCTTGACAGCCTTGACCGAGTTTATCACCACATCCGGATCGGCCTTGGATACGGGAATGCCGCTTCCGATAAGCTCCGGCGGCTCGACTGCGACCCAGTCTGGCCGCAGGGCCGCAGCGGCGCGGGTGGTGGCCACATTGTTTGTACAGACGATGCTCTTCAGCCCCGCCTGGCGGCAGGCAGAGATTGATGCCTCGATCTCAGCCAGCTCGAGCCTCCTCTCAGAATGGTTGATGAGGCTGCCCTTCGCACCCGCCCCGGCCAGGCAGGCTGCGGTCACGTGACCGGTGAAGCCGCCAAATCCCACTCCGTCCACATGCTGAGAGTAAACAGGAATCTTCACAGCCGATGCCACGGCGGATATATCAGCCACTTGGGGCACCACTATCATCTGCACGGCATAATCTCTGCCAACATCCTCGCAGATTCTGGCAAGGCGCACTGCCTGCGCGCCGGTGGATTCACTATAGGTCTTGAAGTTGAGCACAATTGTGGCCATTATCTCCCTCGCGTCATACATACATCATCAACGAACATATAAATTTTGGCAGCATTCGGCCCGCATGTCGTAATAGAATTTTTCATAAGCTTCGGCGCAGAGGCACTCCCCGGTGAAAATCATTTTTATATCGCCATTACAAATAAAAGCAATCATAGGGAGCATGCCTTTCTTTTGATCATGTATGATGTGGTAGAGAAGCCCCTCCGGCTGGGAATAGTCCTGCTCCACCAGCACGAGATCGTTGTGCTCGGAAAGAAAGCCTCTTAAAATGGGCTTGCTTCTCTGACAGATGGCGCAGTCCTCTCTGCCTATGAAAAGGAGGACCATCTTATCCATACGGCTGATATCCTGAGCCAGCCTCACCGCCGGGCCGTAGGTTTGGTTCAGGAAGGAATCCACTGCAGGAGCTACTTCCTCCCTTGAAACGCCATACTTTTTGGCAAGATCCTCGCAGAGCTGGGCCTGCTTTTTGGACATGAATCCCCTCACCTGGGCCATGAGATCCATGGGCGGCTCTCTCTTGTTCATACCATAAAACAGTAATGGTGCCGGAGGATTTCGGCTCGCGATTCATTACAGGGCAGAGCCAATTACAGGTCGTGAAGGACTTTGACCCTCAGCTTTGAGAAATCCTCTTTGATCTCCACCATGAAGCCCATTCCGGCAAAGATCTCCTCCAGCTCGACGCGGACGAATTTCTTGGCTGCTTCGGAGCCGAATATGAGGGTGAATTCGTTCTTTCCGGTCTTGCTCATATTGAAGAGGTTGCACATCTCCAGGCGGCGCAGAATGCTCTCGGCATTGAAGAGCTTGTGCTTGAACTGCTCGGCGTGGGCCCTGCAGACGGCCTTGTGCATACTCCAGAACTTCTCCTTGTCAGGGTGGCTCTCCATGAAATTGAGAAATAAAATCCAGTGGTCGATGTCCAGGATCACATGCTCTCCGGCTGAGAGCATCTCGGCGTGGGTGTAGATCTTCCTGTCCTCGGCTAGCTCGAAGAGCATCTTGTGCTTGCCGAAGAACTTCAAGGACTCTCTCATCAGCTCGCTCTGGGACATGCCCAGCTCCTCCTTCATCTTCTTGAACAGACCTGCAGTCTCTTCATCCAAAGCTATGGTAATTCTTTCCGGCGACTTCATTTCATCCCCAGCCTTTCTTCTTTATGATATATTATCCTTTTTCAAGCACAAACTTTTTATGCTGAATCCGGAAGTAAAATTCCGGTATTGGGTGCCGCTTTCTCTTCATTTTTTCCAAATTGATGCCGACCGACATTGTTATATTGGGAAGAGTGATGAACTCATGCCATGGACTCATGGATGGATTCTAGAAACATATACAGCGAAAAGGATAAGGAGAAGCTGGAGAAAGGGTCGGGCTTCGTCAAGGCCTGGACCCTCCTCAGCAACTGGATATACAGGGTTATATCCTGGTAGCGAGCATCGATCATCCTATTTTTTTTGATGGGATCCTTGTCCGGCAAGGCGAAGCATTTTAGCCGCCCTCCTCTGCAGCAATGCCAGCACCTGCCTCCTATCTCTTCCCAGAGCTGTTATGGAGAGCAAGGGATCGTCCGCCAGCACTCGCGATCCCACTGTAGGCACGTCCCGGCTCCACTGCCGGCATAGATCGGCTTTGACCGTCAGATCGCGCGGAGCATAAAGTATGATCCTGCCTGCAGTACGTCTGAGCGGGGCAAGCGGGCCGGGCAGCTCTCCCCGAAAGGCCTTCAGATGGGCGGAGAAGACATTGCATCCCGCCGCCATCTCCACCGAGTCCAGGGAGCCCTGAAAGCGAGCATTGACCTCCAGAACACGCGGTCCCTCATCTGTGAGCAGGAGGTCCACGCCGTTGCTTCCCACCAGGCCCAGGCCGGCCACAATCTCCTCTGCCATGCTGGCCAGTCTGACCAGGTCGCGCTGCTGCATCTCGAGGGGAGTGATGTTGCCGCTGTAGCGAAAGCCCTTTGCCCCGGACCAGGAGAGGCCTATCAATTGCTCGTTTACGGCAATGGCTCGCGCATCGTCTCCGTTGCCTATGACCGAGACGCTGGCCGGCCTGCCTGACAATAGCTCCTGGGCGATCATCTCCACCTTCTCCCCAGCCTCTCCATCCACCTGACCCGGCAAAGACAGATCGTGCGGGCTTTTCGCCGTCCTGCACCCCGCACCCCCTGCACCCCTGCGCGGCTTGATCAGAAAGGGATAGGAGAGGTCGCCGGCGGCTGCTGCAGCCAGGGCATCTGCTCCGGAAAACGTCCTGATGAAAGGAAAGCCGTTTTTCTCCAGCCAGCCGGCCAGCCACAGCTTATCCGAGACCTGCTTGAACTTGCCGGTCGGATTGTTCAGAACCGGCGCTCCAGGAACGGATGCCTCCTCAAGGCCGGGGCCCAGGACCACGGCCTCCGGGGAGAACCTGTTCACGAACTGGGGAATGGCCTGCTCTGCGGCCGCCAGCGGCAGCAGAGACGTCTCCTCCGCCCAGCAGGCCAGATCCCTGTCGCAGTAGCCGTCCACTGCAAAGACCTGGTGGCCGGCCCGGCAGGCGGAGGAGGCGATGTGCCTGATGTTGATGCCGATTATCAGTATCCTCATTACTCTTCTCTGGGGTACAGGACCTGCTTTCCGCTGGAGCTGGGAACGATCTTCAGCCCGCCCTCGAACTCTGCTGCCAGCTCGCGCCCCTCAAAGAGCCTGTCCAGGAAGACGGCCAGGGCAGCCACCTCTGAGTGGGGCTGATTGCCCACTGCCACATTCCAGTCCGCGAGCTGGTACATCTCCGCCGGCACCTTCTCCGCCCCCACGACGACCAGAAGGCCCAGACTGCTGGAGCCTCTGATCTCATCTATCACATCTGGCAGGTTGGAGCCGTACATGGTCAGGTGCACCACAGCCCCACCCGCCTCTTTCCAGCGCACCGTCTCCCCCTTCCATGAGACGCCAGGGGTAATGCGAAAGTCTCCGCCCCAGCGCTCCGCCACATCTGCCAGGCTCTCCTCCACATGAGAGTCGCGCCCGGATAGGAGCATCTCCTCCGCTCCGAAGGCCCGCGCCACAAGGCCCACATGGGTGGTGATCCTCTTGTCCCTCTCCGGCCGGTGGCCGATGCGCAAAACTACCACTCGCATGGCCGCGGGACGGCTGGCATATTATTTAGCCTTAATCGGAGCCTCCCGGCAAAATAGCTAAATTCCAGATGTACCTTGTTATGGGAGATGAATCTGTGCGAGAGATGCGGAGGCAAGGGCTACATCGTGGTGGGAGAGCAGCCCTGTCCCAACTGCGACGGCAGCGGAAAGACCGAGTCCATCTCCCTTGGGGAGGCATCGGAGAAGGAGATGAGGGAGCTTATAGAAAGCGGCTCCACGAGGTGCAGCGTCTGCCACGGCTCTGGCAAAATGCCTGTCACCGAGAGCTGCCAGGATTGCGGAGGCCTCGGCCGCGAGTACACCTGCGTGGTATGCGGATCCCGCCTCAACAGCAAAAAGGAGGTGTGCGAGCGCTGCGCCAAAAAGCCGCTGCTGCATATCCTCGACCCCGCATGCGATCTCAAGGATATCAATATCGGCGACATCTACCAGGGCAGGGTAAACGGCCTGGCCAATTTCGGGGCATTTGTGGATCTCTCCGAGAGCGTGAGGGGCCTGGCCCACAATAAGGTCTTGAAGAGCAGGCCGGAGGTGGGGGACGCCATCATCGTGGCGGTCAGAAACATACTTCCCAACGGCAACATCGAGCTCGAGCCGGTGGAGCTCATTGAGTACAACACAGTGGAGGTGGAAAAAGAGCTGCCCCTGGCGAGGGCTGCGGATCTGCATAGGTCTGTGGGAAAGCAGGTCATGATCAAGGGAGAGGTCATCCAGGTCAAGCAGACCGGCGGCCCCACCATATTCACAGTCGCCGACGACAGCGGCCCGGTATTCTGTGCTGCCTTTGAGAAGGCCGGGGTTCGGGCCTATGCCGAGATAGACAGCGATATGATTGTGAGGGTCATAGGCGACGTCTCCATGCGCAACAACCAGGTACAGGTGGAGATCAAGTCCATGAAGCGCCTCTGGGGCAAAGAGGCCTCCTCTGTTAAGGACAGGATCGAGCAGGCCATAGACCTGCGGGCAGAGCCATTCGAGACGGAGTTTCTGGTCAAAAGCGATGTCATGCAGCGCCTCAAGCCTGCCATGAAAAAAGTCGCAAAGGAGATCCGCCGCGCCGTATTCAAGTCCCAGCCCATTGTCGTCCGCCACCATGCCGATGCCGACGGAATCACAGCCGCCGTGGCCATTGAAAACGCCATACTGCCACTTATCAAGGAGATAGGTGGGCCTGACGCCGAGTACTATAACTACCGCCGCGCTCCCAGCAAAGCCCCCTTCTATGAGCTGGAGGATGTGACAAAGGACCTGAGCTACGCACTGGAGGACAGCAGCCGGCACGGCCAGAAGATGCCGCTAATCGTCCTCATGGACAACGGCTCCACAGAGGAGGATGTCCCGGCGATGCGCCAAGCTCAGGTCTACGGCCTGGAGATGCTTGTTGTCGACCACCATCACCCCCACAAGATCGTGGATCAGTTCCTGATCGCCCATGTCAATCCCGCCCATCAGGGTGGAGACTTCGGCCTGACCACGGGCATGCTGGCCACTGAGATCGCCCGCATGATCTATCCTGCTGTGGAGGCCAGGATCGGGCACTTTCCAGCCGTCTCGGCGGTTGGGGATCGAAGCGAGGCTCCTGAGGCTGAAGAGTACATCCGGCTGGTCGAAGACAGATACAACCGGGAGGACCTCAAGAAGATAGCCCTGGCTCTGGATTATGAGGCCTTCTGGCTGCGCTTCAATGAGGGCCGCGGCCTGATCAACGACATCCTCTGCCTCGGAAGGCTGGACCGTCATCAGAGGATTGTGGAGCTCTTATGCGAGCAGGCCAATGCCGCTATCGACGAGCAACTGCGGGCAAGCATGGGCAATGTGAAGACCACACGGCTTGCCAACGGCATCATCATGAATGTGCTGGATGTGGAGAACTTCGCCCATAAGTTCACCTTCCCTCCGCCAGGCAAGACGAGCGGCGAGGTGCACGACCGGCTCTGCAAGAAGTTTGACGGCAGGCCGGTGGTCACCATCGGCTACGGGCCGGACTTCGCCGTGCTCAGGAGCCGGGGCGTGCGGATGAACATCCCCCAGATGGTAAAGGAGCTGATGGAGGAGATTCCCAACGGCGGGGTCTCGGGTGGCGGCCATCTGGTTGTGGGATCGATCAAGTTCGTGAGCGGCATGAGAAAGGAGGTTTTAGCCAAGCTCGCCGAGAAGATCGCAGGCTGCGGGGTGGATGCCGCCTCGAAGGCGGGGTAGGCGGGACTGGAAAGGTGGGGAAAGCAGGTAGTAATTCTAAATCGCCTTCACCATGTAGGGGCCAAAGAGCTCGTATCCCAGCCGCCTGTAGTATCCCCTGGCCCCGATGCCGCTTGTGACATGCAGGCGGCTGTAGCCCGCGTCAGCAGCCAGCCCCTCTGCAGCTGTGACCAGCCGCTCCCCGTAGCCGCGGTGCTGCCAGCCCTCCGCCCGGCTGCCGATGGGCAGCATCGGCCCGTAAATGTGCAGCTCCCTCACCCTCGCCTCAGCAGACAGACGCAGCCGCAAAAATCCAACCAGTGTGCCGTCCTCGGCCTCGTAGGAAAGGAAGTGCTCCTCTCCCCCTGCCGCCTGGTATCTCTCGTGCTTCAGGGATACATCCGCCTCTGTCACATGCAACAGCCCCGCCTCCCTGCAGCGGATGCAGCGGCACCGCCCGCCCCGCGCCTCCAGCCGCTGCCTGGCGAGCTGGCGGAGATTGGACTTCTTGACGCCGGCCGCGATGAGCTGGGCTGGGATGTCCCTCTGCACCCTCTGCAGCCGCACATATCCTGGCAGGATCTCCTTGATGCAGGAGACAAGCTCAGCCGCCTCCCCGTCCAGGAGGGGGGCATAGTCGCCGCGGAGGTACATCCTGTACAGCTCAGTCCCCTCCACCACCAGTGTGGGGTAGATCTTGAGGTAGTCGGGCCGAAAGCGGCTGTCTGAGAAGAGCTCCCGGAAGACCTGCAGGTCTATCTCGGGGGTGGAGCCTGGCAGCCCCGGCATCATGTGAAAGCCCACCTTCAGCCCCGCCTCCCGCAGCCTGGCTGCGGCCTGCACCGAGTCATCCACGCTGTGGCCCCTCTTCATGGCCTGCAGCAGCTCCTCCCTCGTGCTCTGCACCCCCAGCTCAACCTTTGTCGCTCCGAGGCTGAGCATGCGGGCGATGTCCCTGGGACGGCAGCAGTCCGGCCGGGTCTCGAATGTGGTGCCGATGTTCCTGACTGCAGCTGTCTCATTGGCGGCCGCCTCCACGCCAAATGTGCGAAAGCCTGCTGTGCCTCGCAGGAATGCCCCTCCATGCCCGGGATAGTCGTTCATTGCCTGCAGGCACCTGCTGACAAACCAGTGCTGATAGCCCGGGGGCCTGTCTGTGATGGTTCCGCCCATGATGATCAGCTCAGCCTTGTCCAGGCTGTGGCCTATCTCATCCAGTTGCGCCAGCCGGGCAGTCACCTGCCGGTAGGGGTCGAAGCCATGCTGGGCGGCGCGCAGGGCAGCCGGCTCGCGCCCTGTGTAGCTTTGCGGAGATGGGCAGGATATGCCGCCAGGGCAGGGGACGCATATGCCGTGCGGGCACCTGGCTGGCGATGTCATGGCTGCAATCACAGCCACGCCTGAGAGTGTGCGGGTGGGCTTACGCACAAGCATCTTGAGCCTCTCCCTCTCATCCGGCCTGCACATGGCCAGGATATCGGCATTGCTGGGCAGTGAGGAGAGAGCCAGCCTGGCGGAGGCCTTCCTCTTGAGGGCCTCAAGCTCCGCTTCGCCCCGGACCCGGCCGGCCAGGATGGCGTCCACTATGCCTCTGATCTCCCTCTTCCTGGCCTTTTCATCCTGCCATCTGCCGGCCATCTCCTCAGCCTTCATCTGCCGTCCTGTCCTGTCTAGGGCTCTTTTCCCTCCTCCTCCGGTGTTCCGAAATCCTCGCCGCTCATCTCACCCGCCTGCTGGGCCAGCTTGCAGCGGAGCAGGCCGGAGAGGAACATGCCGGCTACGATCAGCTTCTCCTGCGACATTCCCTTCGATGCGGCCATGATATTGGCCACAGCCTCTTCCTTGCTGGCAGTGCTGGGATCGAATAGCGACTCTTTGACCATGTCTCCGATCTCGATCAGCTCCTCTGGGGGCATGTCAAAGAGGCTTCTCGCAACCTCCAGGGCCCAGGACTCTTCGTTCGCGTCGAACATATGCCGGCATTGGGGATACAGGATGAAATAGATTTGGCCGGCCTAGAATAGCTCGCATATGAAGAGAGGCTTCTGGCGGCCTAGCTGCCTCAGAGCCAGGCACCCATCATCCAAAAGCATGTAGGTCTCAGAAGTCTCCCCTCCCGGCGCTATATTGCGGCTGGCCTGCCGGTTGCCGGGCTGCCCGGCTGCGGTGCCTGTTGCATGCCAGGGCGCCGGACCGGCAGCCTTCTCCCTTGTAAAGCAGCCGGAATTCACAGCCAGAGGCCCGCCCCTTCTTTGAAATATGCCAGATCTGTGAGTATCGCCGTAGATGAAGCAGTCGACCCTGTCCATGTGTCGGTCGCGAATGAACTGCAATATGGCATCATACTGGCCCTGGACAGATGACGGCCGCTGCCGGGAGAAGGGGGCCATGCTATGCAGCAGGCCCGACGCCCTCCAGATTAAGTCCTCGAAGGAGACCATCTCCCCGATGTAAGCTGTGCGGTAGATGCTCTCGTAGGCATATGTCATCATCATCTCGAGGTCGGAGGGAAGGATCTCCTCTCCCGAGAGACGGCGCATCCTCTCCACAATCTGCAGGGTGAGGGTCTGAATGCCGTCCAGGTGATGGCCGTGTGTGAAGAGAAATGTCCTGCGGCAGAGCCTCTTCGTATAGCAGGGATAGAGCATCTCCACATCAATTCCCGCAAAGGTCTGCTTCCAGCACAGTGCTGGAATGTAGACTGGAAAGATATCGCCGCGGGCGGCCCTCTCCATGAACTCCGCCTCCTGCTTTTGGACCACCAGGTGATGATCGTGATTTCCCACTATGTAGCGGATCTTCAGGCCGGCCTCCTCCAGCCGCAGCAGAAAGGGGAGGGATGCCTTCACAGCAGACTCCGGGCGGGCCCTCCAGAAATCGAATATATCGCCGAGCAGTATGGCCTCCCTGCAGTCGCTCTCATACCTGCATACCTCCTGCATGAGCTGCTCTACCCTGGCAGGATCATGCAGGCTTGAGGCGTTCCATCCGAAGTGCGTATCCGAGATGATGAGTGATGCCATTGCTCTGCTACTCCCCCTCCGGAATGGTATCTCTGTAGTTATTTATAAATATTGTGGGGGGCAAAGGTTTGCCGCGGAGCTCCGGCCCTCCGGAGGCCAACCACAAGGCAAAAATATGTTCCGGAGGAGCCATACGATCAGAATGATAGACATCGCCATTCCCAAGGGCAGCCTGCAAAACCAGACCCTGCAGCTCTTTGAGCAGGCAGGGCTGCAGGTTAAAAGGACTGAGCGGGAGTACAACGCCCGCATCGACGATCCCCGCATAGGCAAGGTGAAGATACTGCGCCCCCAGGAGATTCCCGGGTATGTGGCCAAGGGCTACTTCGACCTGGGCATATCCGGAACGGACTGGATCATGGAGTCCGGGGCGGTGGTCTCACGCATCACCGAGCTGTATTACGGCAAGCAGGGGCCGGGCATGGTGAAGCTGGTGGTGGCTGTGCCCGAAAGCCAGGACATTCACTCTGCCAGGGAGATCAAGCCTGGAAGCCGCGTCTCCACAGAGTATCCCAACCTCACTCAGGCCTTCTTTCTGGGGCTGGGAATTCCAGTGGAGATTCAGTTCTCCTTCGGAGCCACGGAGGCCAAGGTGCCGGAGCTGACAGATGTGGTGGTCGATCTCACGGAGACGGGCTCCACCCTGAAGAAGAACGGGCTGAAGATCATAGATGTCATGCTCAAGTCCACATCAGAGCTGATCGCAAACAAGAAGAGCTGGGCCGATCCCGTCAAGCACGAGGAGATAGTCGCAGTTGAGACGCTTCTCTCCGCTGTGATCCGGGCCAAGGAGAAGGTGCTCTTGAAGATGAATGTGCCTGAGGAGGCTATGAAGGCTGTCGCGGCCATGCTGCCAAGCATGAAAAATCCCACCATCTCCAAGCTCTACAACTCCGGCTACTATGCTGTGGAGACTGTGGTGGACAGGGGCGTCGTAAACCTGCTCATACCGCGGCTCAAGAAATCTGGGGCAGAGGATATCCTGGAGCTGGCGATATCCAAGATAGTTCCCTGAATACATAAAAATCGAGCGGGCGCGGGGGGATTCGAACCCCCGATCTACAGCTTAGGAGGCTGCCGCCTTATCCTGACTAGGCCACGCGCCCTTGTCCGGCCATCCGTATTCCCGGCACGTATATCAACCTTTCCGGAAGCGATCATCTCATCGAATCAGCACTGCGCTGAGCACCACCACGAAGAGCCCCAGGAAGAACCAGCCCAGTATGCCCTCCGCCATGGCCAGGTGCCTGTAGAAGCCCACGGGATATGTATTGACCGGCGCCTGGGAGGTGGTGAACATGGCGATGCTGAAGTACAGGGCATCGGTAAATGAGACGCGTTTGCTGGGACGCAGGCGCGGATCGCCTGGAAGCTCCATGCCCTCTATTTCGAATTTGCTCATGCCCTTTCCAGCCCAGAATATCACTCCGAAGAACAGGATGGTAAAGAGGCACCAGAAGGCTGTGTAGCTCACCCGCACCCCGTAGCCGCAGGACAGCCATGCGATGATGTCTGATATCTTGCCCCAGCCCCAGGGGGCCCGATCCTGGCCGGCTCTGCGGTACTGGTAGTAGCAGTCGTCTGCCTCGTCGAACCACTCCAGGCTCTTGTAGTTCTTGACCAGGGCCATGTAGGCGGCGCCGTTGTAAACGAGGCGGTCCTGTATGGTCGGCCAGTGGACCACGAACTTGTTGAAATCTGTGCTGTTGAGGTTGATCCTCGAGCCGGGCGCAAACGAGGCGCTCTCCAGTTGCATGCTGTACAGCCTTGCCTCCTCCAGTATCAGGTCTCCGCCGAAGTGGGTGTCCGTGAAGTAGGCCAGATCCGAGAACTTGACGCCTCCCATGAATGCTGTCTGGCTGAAGTTCACGCCGCCGAAGTCGACGATACCGGCAAAGCTGGAGAGGCCGAATGTGCTGCCGCTCATGAACCGTGCGTCCCGGAAGATCACATCGCTCTCAAATCGCGTGGCTGCGAATTCGGCATTGCCGAAGAAGCGAACCGAACGGAATGTGACTTGGCCCTGGAAGAGGGTCTCAAAGAATCTGACATCATCGAAGAATGCGCTATAAAAGTAGCCAGTCCTCATGAACTTGGCATAGTTGAAGTCCACGTCGCTCGCAAATCCCGTATCCAGAAAGATGGCATCTCCATCGAACTCGGCATTGCTGAAGCTCGCATCACTGAGAAAGCGGGCTGAGGCAAATGTGGCCGGGCCGGAGAAGACGGCCTCGGCAAAGTCTGCCTGCTTGAGAAATACAGCTCCTGCGAGCCTGAACTCTCCCTGGAACCTGGATTTGACGAAGCTGACGTTCTCCTCGAAGATGCAGTTTCTCATGTCCAGATCCTCGCTGAAGGTCACAGCAACGACACTCACCTCATCCAGGAAGCGGGAGTTGGTGATGCTCACCTGCCTGCGCACGGGGCTGGCAGACATGTCCAGCTCCAGCCTGCCGGTGACCGTCACATTGTCGTAGCTGACAGGCTGGCCAGACTGTATGGCTGAGAGGATCTGCGAGGCTGGGACCTCATGGCTCGGCTGCACGCTTTGCGTAAATGGGGGAGCCAGCGGGGCAGGTTGAGCTGCCCCTGCGCAGGCCAGCAGAATGGCTATGGCGAAGAGAATTGCGGAGAAGTGCCAGATACCTGTCCACCGCGGGCGATGGAAAGAGCATGGCAGGACCCTGGGATAGGCTCGCATCAAAGCTAGCTGGATGAGCCAGGATTTATCACTTATGCAGAGCCGGCGAGCCCCAAAGCTTTATCCCCTCCCGCCAACCATCATCCGTTATGCCCCAGGAAGATCAGGCCGTCCAGATACTCTCCCGCCAGGGCTATCACCTGGTGGGCGGCGGAGCAGTCAAGCCCTGCCTGTGGCTCAATCGCGCCATGCGGGGCGGAGAGCAGTGCTACAAGCACCACTTCTACGGCATCTCCAGCCACAGGTGCGTGCAGATGACGCCAACATTGGAGTGTAACCACCTCTGCCTGCACTGCTGGAGGCCGATAGAGGGTCAGACGCCGGCGAAGGAGCCCCTGGAGCCTGCTGCCCTTCTGGATGGCATCCTTTCCGGCCAGCAGAGGTTTCTCTCCGGCTACGGCGGGGCGAAGACCACCGACCCGGCCCGCCTGGCCGAGGCGTGGGTGCCCAGGCACGTCGCCCTCTCCCTGATGGGCGAGCCCACCCTCTACCCCTACCTGGCGGAGCTTCTCGAGCTCATCAGCAGCAGGGGCATGACAAGCTTTCTTGTGAGCAACGGCACCAATCCGGATGTGCTTTCTGCTCTGCGTCCAACACAGCTCTACCTGAGCCTCAACGCCCCGGATGAGGATCTGTACCACAGGGTATGCCGCCCCTCAGGCCACTTCTGGCCCCGCATACTGCAGAGCCTGGAGGTCCTGCGGGAGCACTGCTGCAGAAGCGTTGTCCGGCTGACACTGGCCCGCGGCCTGAACCTGGAGCGGCCCGAAGACTGGGCCCGCATAATCGCGCAGGGCGAGCCGGACTTCGTTGAGGTCAAGGCCTACATGCACCTGGGCCGCTCCCGCAACAGGCTTGCCCGCGAGGCCATGCCACCGCATGAGGAGATACTGCAGTTCTCCCGCAATCTGGGCGGGGCGCTGGGCTACGAGATAGAGGCGGATGTGCCCCTCAGCCGGGTGGCCCTTCTCTCCAGCGGGCGCGTGGAAAGGCACATCATATCTTCATGAAAAATCAGATTATTTGCCGGGATGATCGAGCACACGAATTGAGAAACGGGTTTAGGAAGATGAAGTGCGCGGATCATATTAACTCTCAGCTCAGTGGGAAAACTATTTTTGTGGGTAATTGTAACGTCTTCTCAGGTCTTCGCGATCATGGATGAGCGGAGGTTTCGGGATAATATATGGAGAGAGAATTGAGGATAATGCTGATAGAGGATGACTTGCTGGATGCGGCTGCAGCAAGGAGGCTGCTCCGGCACAACGCGCTGGACAGAGATCTGGTCATAGCAGCAGACGGCAGGCAGGCCGTATCCATACTTCAAAACAGCGCGCCCGCCGATCTTCCCCAGCTCATCCTGCTGGATATCAACCTGCCCGATATGAGCGGCATTGAGCTGCTCAAGAACATAAAAAAAGAGGATAAATTCAAAGACATCCCCGTGGTCATTCTAACCGGCTCCAATGAGGACAAGGATATTCAGAAGAGCTACGACCTGGGGGCTAAAAGCTACCTTGTCAAGCCCATATCCAATGAGGCCTTTCTGCTGGTTTTAAAGACGCTATTCTCCTGATGAGGGCCGGCAAGCCTCCTTGCCTCCTGAAGATTGCCGACATCGTTGCGACGGCTGTCCACCGGCGTCTCCAGGATCATGGGCAGCCCTGACAGGACTGGATGGCGGAGTACGGCGCGAAATCCCTCCTCGCCGATCTGGCCCAGACCGACGTGCTCATGCCTGTCCAGATGCGATCCGAGGGCGCTCTTGCAGTCGTTTAGATGGACCAGGTGCACTCTCTTGAGGCCGATGAGCCCCTCGAACTCGTCAAGTGTGGCCTGAAGGGCGGCGGGGCTCCTCAGGTCGTAGCCTGCGGCGTGGAGGTGGCAGGTGTCGAGGCACACGCCCAGCCCCTCCCCCCAGGCCTCGCCCTCCATCCGGTCCAGGATGGCTGCCAGGTCCTCAAATCTCCCGCCTATGCTGTTCTTGCTTCCGGCCGTGCTCTCCAGGAGAAGGGCCGTCCTGCCCCGGTCCTCGGGCAGGGCTGTCTGCAGGGCATTTGCAACTCTGTCCAGTCCCGCCTCCCTTCCCTCACCCAGGTGGCTTCCGGGGTGTGCCACCAGATAGTCCATCTCCAGCAAGCGGCATCTATGCATCTCCTCCTGCAGCGCCTGGACAGACCTCTCATAGACTTCCGGCCGGGGAGAGGCCAGGTTGGGCAGGTAGGGCATATGCGAGACCGCTGGAGAGAGGCCGGCTCTCCGGCGGGCGGCGACAAATCGCTCCGCAGCCTCGCAGGAGATGGGCTTTGCCTTCCAGCCGCGAGGGTTTGCCGAGAAGATCTGAAACGCATCGCAGCCCTTCTCCGCTGCCCTTGCCACTGCCAGGTCTATGCCGCCGGCCACGGATACATGCACGCCAAGTCGCACCATAGTCAGGAGAGCAGGAGCGACACCGCCAAGAACCTTGCCCCCGGATGTTGTTATGGAAGTTGGTATAATATCAAACAACTCCGTTTCAATCCTTGTTTTCTTGGAACTTGCCCTCGGATCTCTATCTGCCTGCACGCTGGGCACATCGATGTCTGTTTCAATCCTTGTTTTCTTGGAACTTGCCCTCGGATGCAGGACCTCCTGCTCACAATGCGCGCATCGCATGTAGTTTCAATCCTTGTTTTCTTGGAACTTGCCCTCGGATTGTGAACTCTTCTCTTATGTGTTCCAGTAGTTTCTGTTTCAATCCTTGTTTTCTTGGAACTTGCCCTCGGATAGTGTACACAGTATTCATCATCTGGGAATATTGCGCGTTTCAATCCTTGTTTTCTTGGAACTTGCCCTCGGATTCCAGACACCAACCCAATCATCTTCGCCCGCGACCGTTTCAATCCTTGTTTTCTTGGAACTTGCCCTCGGATTGTTGTCGTCGCTTGCTGTTGGAGATCCCGTGTAGGTTTCAATCCTTGTTTTCTTGGAACTTGCCCTCGGATCATGGTAAGGCCAAAAGAGTTTATGGATCCAGTAACGTTTCAATCCTTGTTTTCTTGGAACTTGCCCTCGGATGTTGCCGTATCCTGTGATTTTAACGAAGAGTCCTTAGTTTCAATCCTTGTTTTCTTGGAACTTGCCCTCGGATCTATGAGCAGCGGATAGAAGAAGGAAAAGCGCCTAGTTTCAATCCTTGTTTTCTTGGAACTTGCCCTCGGATTTCCAGCCGATAATCTATTTCTGGAGAAGGCTCCATGTTTCAATCCTTGTTTTCTTGGAACTTGCCCTCGGATGCCCCGATCTTCCACATCGTGGCTACGTCTATCGCTAGTTTCAATCCTTGTTTTCTTGGAACTTGCCCTCGGATTTGGAGCGCTGAATGGCATGATCTCATGTATATCCTGTTTCAATCCTTGTTTTCTTGGAACTTGCCCTCGGATTATCCGATTACAGCCGAAGCCATGAACCATATAGAAAGGTTTCAATCCTTGTTTTCTTGGAACTTGCCCTCGGATTTGGAGCGCTGAATGGCATGATCTCATGTATATCCTGTTTCAATCCTTGTTTTCTTGGAACTTGCCCTCGGATTTCTGGTGAAAAAATCTACCAGTACTATACCCTTTCGGTTTCAATCCTTGTTTTCTTGGAACTTGCCCTCGGATCGTGTTGCGTGAGGTCGGAGCAGCGGTTTTGGACGAGTTTCAATCCTTGTTTTCTTGGAACTTGCCCTCGGATGTTATGGGCAATGCTCATGTAGGCGGGGATGCAATAAGTTTCAATCCTTGTTTTCTTGGAACTTGCCCTCGGAT
>JAGPMN010000062.1 GCA_018052825.1 Methanothrix sp. | reverse complement strand
ACCAAGGATCTTCGAGATTTAGTGCTATTTTAAAGAGGGCTTCCTGTGAGATCGACACAAGACATTTTCTAGTAGGAGTTATCTATAAAGACTTACCCAGCCACCCATAGAAAATAGCGAAGAGCCGCTTATCTTGTAGGTCCCGTACACAGTGACGTTTCCTTTCCCAGCAATTCCAAATAGATTGCACTGCTCATTCGGACATGCTACATCTAAGAATCGAGGCTTTGGACCTCTTTTGCCCATTTTGCTACACCCCATGTAGCATATATGAATAGGTTATATAAATAACAGCCTATTGCAGATTCACGACCCACAATCGGCTAGCTCTTGTAAAAAGAATTTCCATCCTCTACTTCGACTTCCATTACTTCCCCCACCAGTATTCTCTGGTTCCGGGATGCACAGCCACAAAAGGCTATATCGAGTCGGGGATATTCCCACCGGAGAAACCTTTCGAGGCTGCTACACACAGGAAATGAAGGAGACAAATCGAATATGATCCACCTGGATTTGAAGCAGTCCTTTTCCAAAGACGACCACAACCTTTTTTAACTTATTTAACGGCATTAAAAGCATGATGGATGTAGCCCAATCGGAAGGGCATGTCATCGGTTCAAAAGTTTCAGCCGTTGAATTGGAACAGATCAGAAAGTTGGTGGACACAGGCGTTTATTTGAATACCTCGGACTTTGTGAGGGATGCTATCAGGGATAAGCTTGCAGCGATCAAGATCATAAAATACCGCAATATAGATTATGAGACGGCCAAAAAGGAGGTAATCGGGTACTTCCAGCGGCGAGGTGAAGCCTATCCATCTGAGATTGAAGAAGACCTTGAGCTTGATTACCATTTGATCTGTGATATCATAAATGAGCTGAAGAGGGAGGGACGCCTGGAGGTACTGTGATGGCCGAATGCTATGATGAAGGAGATACCCTCCACGGCTACAGAATCAGAGCCGAAGCCAGGAAGATCGGCGACCCAACCGTTATAGTCAAAACAGGAAGGCACAAGGCTCAGCGTGTGATTTTGACTGAAAATGCCGAGGCCGTGGTAGAGAGAAAGCTCGGGTGGATACCCAAACGCTAATCTCAATTTATTTTGGTAGCAATCTGTATTAACGTAATTTAGATCTAGCCATGTTCAGGTAGGAGAGACGAGAAATGGCCCTGAAGCCCTGGTATAAAGTGGTTAATCCCCGCAAGGATCTAAAGGGAAGGCAAGTCCCTGGTCGTTGCCGAGTTCGCAGTGCATCTCGATCAGATAAGAGACAATAAAGGATACGAAGAATACAGGATTCCAGAAAGGTTCTTCGAAAACACCTACCTTACAGACGGACTGGTTGCCACTGCCTCCGAGGTGCTGCACCGTCTGTCCGGCGACAACTCACGCAATGCGGTCTTCAATATGGCAACGCAATTTGGCGGCGGCAAAACACACGCTCTGGCCCTACTCTACCATCTGGCCACCAACGGCCCAAATGCCAATGCCTTCGTGGGCGTGCAGAAGATCCTGGAAAAATCCGGTCTCACATCTGTGCCCAAAGCCGCTACCGCTGTTTTTGTGGGAACGGAGTTCGATTCGCTATCTGGAAGAGGCGGAGCTGGCGAGCCTCTGCGCAAGACCCCATGGGGAGAGATTGCCTTTCAGTTAACCGGAGAGGGGGGCTTGCAGATCGTTAAAGAGCAGGACGAGAAGCTTATCGCTCCAGGCGGAGACGTCATCCAAGCCTTCCTGCCGAAAGACAGGCCATGCCTGATCCTCATGGACGAGCTGATGAATTATGCCAGAGGCTATCGTAAGTTAGGCCTATCTTCCCAGCTCTACAGATTCATCCACAACCTCTCTGAGGTCGCCAGGGGTCTCAGCAATGTTGTCGTTGTGACCTCTATCCCCTCCTCGCAGCTGGAGATGACTGCAGAGGACGTTCTCGATTATGACCGCTTCAAGAAGGTCCTGGACAGGGTGAGCAAGCCCATAATCATCTCCTCAGACGCAGACATTTCGGAGATCATCCGGCGGCGGCTCTTTGAATGGGACAAAGACCACCTGACAGCGGAAGGCAAAGTAGTCCTGGACAGAGAGGCCATCAAGAGCTGTAAGGCCTATGCTGAGTGGGTCAGAGAGAACACCCAAACACCTTCGCTGGATGCGTATAGTGTTCCGAGCTGTAAGGCCTATGCTGAGTGGGTCAGAGAGAACAGGCTGCAGATTCCCGTCTGGTTTGATGCCGATCACGCCGAAGAGGCCTTCAAAGCCACCTATCCCTTCCACCCCATGACCATCTCAGTCTTCAGGAGAAAATGGCAGACCCTGCCCAGGTTCCAGCGAACGCGCGGCGTGCTGCGTCTGCTAGGCCTTTGGGTCTCGAGGGCGTTCCAGCAGGGCTGGACAGGGGCACATCACGACCCGCTCATCTCTCTGGGCACAGCGCCCCTGGTGGATAGGGACTTTCGAGCTGCAGCTTTAGAGCAGCTCGGAGAGCAGCTCCTGGAGGTTCCTATAACCACAGACATCGTGGGAACCCCTGAAGCGCATGCATTGAGGCTGGACGAGCTGGCCAGCGATACAATTAGAAATACCAGGCTGCACCGCAAAGTTGCTACAGCGATATTAATTGACCTAGAGATCCACACATTCCATCAGCCTCTCCGCCACCCCCTCCGCCCGACCGCCACATTCCAGCTCTTGAGCGCCACCTGGTTTCTGCGGTCTTCGATCCCAAACGTCAGGACAGCTCATCCTTCAGCCCCCTGACGAAGTGGCCGTATGTGATGCCGCCCAGGGCGAGCGACCTGATCTCCTCCTTGAGCCGCTCCAGCTCTCCTGCCAAATCAGGCCCGCCCAGGGCTGTGAGCCGTATGGCCCTGCCGTAGGCCTTGGCCATGCTCCGGGCGTACTGCTCCGTTCTGCCACGCGCGTCCACAGCCACGCCCTGCAGGCCCAGGGCCTCAATCTTCGGCATCATGTCTATGAGGCAGGTCTCGGCCGAGTTGTATATATGCGTCCTCTCCTCCTCATCCACCCTCAGTGGGAAGACACGCCTCATGTCCTGCAGGCCCCAGAAGAGACGGGGATCGTAGCCGCCCTTCGCAATGCATGTAACGCAGTCCTCGGCCACCATGACCTCCAGGCTGCCCTGCACCACCAGCTCCAGGGCAGCTCCTCCGGCGGCAGCCAGCCCCTCCATCTGGCTGGCGGACAGCTCCGACGAGAGAGTCAGCCTCTCCAGGGGAGGGGAGAGAGCCCGAACCGCCAGATGGTTGAATATGTTCAAACCAGATCCGCCCAAAAGGCGCAGAGACCGGCCAGCCCCACGCAGAGCCTCGATACAGCCCACGTTCTCAACCATTACGCCCTCGATCTTCATTTCATCGAGAATGGCGAGGGCGGCAGGAAAGAAGCCATCCCTGGCGATCTTTGGCCACTTCCAGAACAGCTCAGATCCGCCGCAGATCTCTCTGGCCTCTGCCATCAGCTCAGCCGCCCTTCTGGCGCAGCCCGGCCAGCCCTTCTCCCCCCTCTGCCACAGCTGTGGCTCAAAGTAGATCCTGCGGCAGCCTGCTGAGACTGCGCCCCGCACCGCCTCCAGGCTGTCGGCATAGACTGCGAAGGAGAGATCTCCAGCCACAGGGCGCATGGACATGGCAGGGCTCCCTTGAACATGGCCGTCTCCCCTTAAAAGCCCCTCCACAGCCATATGCGCCCTCTGCACATCCTCCCCTCCAGGACGGTGCTCCTCGAGGATGGCCTGCTCTACCTTCTCCAGGAGGTCGCGGCGCAGTTGATTGAGAGCCCCCAGGGGGGCGAAGAGGTCTCCGGGGTAGTCCATCTCCACCCGCTGCACAACAAAGGGCGTGCCCCCAGTGCGCCGCATCTGGGCCTCTATCTGCTGCCCTGTTGTGGGCTGGCTTTTCGCCCTCTCCATGACGAATCTGCCTGCAGCCTCCACAATTCGGCCGTCCTTTAGCCGGGCTCTCGCAACCGGCCTTCCATCCCGCCAGGAGAGGCTGAGGTCGATGCCGATGCTCCCCCGCTCTGATGCCATGATCTTCTGCGCCCTTCTGGAGAGAGACTGGCTGCCTGTGAGGTAGACCTGCGCTCCTGGCCGGATCCTCTCAGGCGTCTTAATCCGCAGCAGCCCTCCCCTCTCCCGGGCGCTCTGCACCACCATCCCCACCTCCTGGCCTGGGGCTAAAAATACCAGGCCGTCGCCCTTCTCAGGCGCAAGCCCAGAGAGAAGGCGCACGGAGACCTCGCCCCTCTGGCTGTCATAGAAGGCCGCCCTGCCGATGAGAACGCCCCGGTTGTCCGACATCTCCCGGCCCATGATATCTTTGGACCCCATCAGGTGCCCCTCAGTGAAGCCCCTGTTAAAGGCCAGGGCCAGATCCATCTCGTCTCCGGCGGAAGGCCTCCAGCCGCCCTTTGCTATGGCATCCAAAGCCCGGCGATAGATTGATACCACTATGGCCACGTACTCTGCGGACTTCATCCTCCCCTCGATCTTCAGGGCGGAGACTGACGAGCGGACGATCTCATCCAGATGCCGGTAGACGCACAGGTCGCGGGTGGAGAGGAGAAAGCGCTCCGCCAGCGGCTCGGCTGCGAGGGCTACCGGCCTGCCGAACTCATCCCTTCCGCCCTTTACCAGAACGTAGGGCTTTCTGCAGGGCTGGGCGCACATGCCCCGGTTGCCGCTCCTCCCGCCGATGGCAGAGGAGAGAAGGCACTGCCCTGAGTAGGAGTAGCACAGGGCGCCGTGCACGAAGACCTCTATTCCGGTTTTTGCCTCTTTGCCAACCCCGGCCCCTCCTTCGCCCCTCTCCTTCTTGCGGCTATTAGCCCTCTTCATCTGCCTGATCTCAGCGAGGGAGACCTCCCTTGCCAAAACCGCCCTGGAAAATCCGGCCCCCTCCGCCCAGAGCAGGCCGGGGAGGTTGTGAATGGTCATCTGGGTGGAGGCATGCCTCTTCAGGCCGGGAATGGCTTGAGCCAGACGGGCCAGCCCCAGGTCCTGGATCAGCACGGCGTCCGCTCCCATCTCGTATAGGCGGAGCAGATAAGAAGCGGCATCGCAGAGCTCATCATTTCTGATCAGGGTGTTGACTGTCACATAGACCCTGACGCCCCGCAGGTGGGCATAGTCGATGGCATGGGCCAGGGCCGAGTCGTCGAAGTTCTCTGCGAACTTCCTGGCTCCGAATCGCCTGCCGCTCAGGTAGACGGCGTCAGCCCCGGCCGCCACTGCCGCCTGGAGGGAAGCCATGGATCCGGCTGGGGCCAAAAGCTCAGGGATGCGCATAACTGTCGATTTCCTCTACAGCTTGCAGAACGCTCTGCCAACCCCGGCAGTAGTAGACCTGGTCTGCATAATCCCCGATATCTGTATCGTTCAGGCTCCAGGGATGCTGAAAAAGTATGCCCCGCCTCCTCGAATCCGAACGAACGAACTCAACTATGTTCATGTCCAGGTCGTCGATGAGCACATCGGACGGTACAATCTGCTTGGTTCCCGTCCGGGCGTGGTGGTAGCTGACCAGGCATGGAAAGTGCTGCTGCAGCCATCTCCGCGTCGCCTCCTCTGCATTTGGCCGGCGGGCAGTCACAACGAGAAGGTCATGACAGGAGAGCTGCTTTATGGCCTCCTGGGCCCCGTCAAGTATGGGCACCCTCATCACATAATCCGGATCGGCCAGCAGCCGGGCGATCTCTGTTCCGATGTCGCCTCCCGCAAACCTCCAGCGGGCGCGGATCACATCGCCCCTGTTGTACCTGACGCCGTAGTCCTTCTCGATCTCCTTGAGCACGGCGGAGACCTGATCGGCCAGCACGCCGTCGATATCCACTGCAATCCTCAAATCCTTGCCACCTGCCTGCACTTCATCTCCGCTGGCATCTACTATTTATGCTTATTTGCAGATCATACAGGGGTTATTTATTGGAGAAGATCCACCTTTACGGCGGTGAACGGGATGAGATGCGAACGAATTATTCTTTTAGCTATTATTTTCGTATCGGCATATCTGCTATGTCCGGCGGGCCTGGCTCTGCAGACCTTCTCTGGAGGGATGGTCTCCATCGATAAGGAGGTTGCCGATGACGTCGTGGCTGCCGGGAGCATTGTAAGCGTGAACGCTCCGGCAGACTCGGTAATTGCCGTCGGAGGCACAGTGAATATCAATGCCCCGGTGAAGGGAGATGTGATCGCCGCCGCCGGCCAGGTATTTGTGAATGGTGATGTGGGCGGAAAGGTGGTTGCCGCTGGGGGAAACATACAGCTGGGAGGGAATATCGGCACCAATCTTCTGGCCGCAGGCGGCACAGTGAACATACTACCAGACAAGAGCGTGGGAAGGGACGCCCTAGTGGCAGCGGATAGTGTGTTCAACGCCGGCCATGTCAACGGCACCCTCACAGTCAGCTCCGTAAAGTTCAATAATACCGGCCTTGCAGGCGGGGTGGACTATCACCGCATTGAGGACCGGTCGGCAAAGAAGAATAAAGAGAATTACGAGACTGGCCTCAGCATCCTGCGCCTGCTCACACTGCTCGGCTATTTCATCCTGGGGCTGCTGCTGGTCAGGTACCTGCCAGCAGGCTTTCGCATTGTGGATGAACAGGTGCGCTCTTCTACACTATTCAAGACATTGCTGGGATTTGTGGCCATCATCGCTTCGGCTATCGCCCTGATACTGGTGGCCATAACTGTGGTGGGCCTTCCCATAGCCCTGATCTCGTCGCTTCTCATCCTCTCCGCCCTGCTCCTGAGCGGGACATTCGTCTCCTACTCACTAGGCAGGTGGATCGGCGAGCGTACCGGCAGAGTGCGCGGCGATCTGGCCCATTTCGCCCTGGGATTTGTGGTCCTCAATCTGATCTGCCTATTGCCTCTGGTGGGCGGCCTGGTATCGCTCGTCTCCACCAGCCTGGGATTCGCCGCGCTCCTTTATGCAGCCAGGAGCCTGACCGCCTCCCTCCAGGCAAAAAATGCATAACATAGACGATGGTATCTTTGCAGAAACGCTCTGCTCTAAATAGAGGGCGAGTCAGTATCTTTAGTATACTACGAAGTCCGGAAGGAAGCGCAGGGCCTAATGAACGCGATGGAAAAGAATGAAACTGAGAACGATACGGCATAAGGGAAATGGATATGGCAGGCGATGACGGGGATTTGAAGAAAGGCTTGAAGCTGGTAGTGTTTTACAACGGCGAGTTCGGCGCGCGGGTAGTTGGCAATCTCATCAACTCATCGAGCTTCTGCATCTCCTGCGGGGAGGCCTGCACTCATTGCAGAAACGTCCGGCCTGGCTATGCAGACAAGATCGTCTCGCTGATAGAGATGCCCGACCCGGCATCCCTTGGCGACTTCATAGACGACGTGGAGCCGCTGCTGCCCCAGAATATACCCGAGGCAGATATCGCCATGGCAATCAACGTCCATCCCGACATACTCTTCGGCCTTCTGCCCAGGCTCAAGGAGGCGGGTGTAAAGGGCATAGTGGGCGGCTCGGAGTCGCCCCGCGAGCTTCCCCTGGGCCAGAGAAGGCAGCTGGAGAAAAAGGCTGCGGAGCTGGGCATGGAGGCGGCCTTCGCCAAGCCCTTCTGCGCCCTGCGGCCAGATCCGGCCAAGCCCCACATCTACGCATTTCTTACGGAGGCGGGCATAGGAGAGCCGGTGATCGACGTCACAGTGCAGAAGAGCCGGGAGGGAAAGGACTATATCCTGGCAGCCAATGTGGTGCGCTCCGCTCCATGCGGCTCAACCTGGTTTGTGGCCAAGAGGCTGCTCGGCCTGGAGCCGGACCAGCCCGACATCCGGGAGAGGATATCCGAGGCCCACCACGCCTACCCATGCACCGGCTCCATGGAGAGGGATGCGGAACTCGGCGACACAGTTCTGCACAAGGGAGGCTACATCATCCGCGATGCTGTGGAGGACGCATTCAGAAGGGCCAGGCGGCTATAAAATTATTGTATGTGTTTAGCAGGTAAGCTTTGTGGTTAGCATTTGTAGGCTGTTTAGGCCGTTTTGCCCCCAGGTTGCCAGTGTCGTCATGATTCGCTCATGAATCGATGTTCCTTTATCATTTCGCAGC
>JAGPMN010000016.1 GCA_018052825.1 Methanothrix sp. | reverse complement strand
ACTTACTGCGAAATGTGGGATATATCTCAATATTCTGATTATCATATATTTTTGCGCCAACCGACCAATCATTTCTAAACCGGGCATAATCCTCTGCAGTATACCGGCCAACCTCCACGTACCCAGGGACCTCCTGGTATAAGAGTTCGTCGAGTGTCAGCAGTATAACATAACTCTGCTCGCCATACTCTAAGTTTATCTCGGCAAAAGACCTATTAGTGAAATCATAGCCAAAATGATCGGGTACCGGAATATAATTGTCAGACTCCCCATCATCAAACAGATGATGGAACCTCCCGATCTGGCTCAAGGGAACAATAATATTCTCGCTATCCCTTGCCTCGTAAAACCACTCCATTCCTTTTACTTCATTATATGTTAGAGCCGCATTCGGTCTGAATATATTTGGTGAGTCAAACGTCCCGAAAAGACTCAGGCTCCATGTGCCTGTTAAAAGGATAAGGAGCAATATCGTCTGCCTGTTAAAGAGCTTCGATTCTGAAAATATAACTGAAAGGGAGAGCACAAACAACGGTACCTGGGCATAGACCATAAAGTTTAAATTTGTCAAGCGATCAGCCTCATGAGTAATCATAGGGTTTAGGAAGAGGATCGCCTCAACGACCAGGAATACGATGTAGAATATCAAAAAGAAATACATCCGGCTTTTTAAGAATTGAGATATCTTATCCCGCCTGAGATACACCAGAACGAGCGCAATGCTGATGACGATCAGAGGAATAAAATACCTGCTGTAATAGACGAATAGCAACTTCGTCATCTTGAAGAAATCAGCATTGATGCGGGCAAGTTTCTCTGTCGTTTCAAACAGGACAGGTTCGGCTGCCCTCTGGAGATAGGCCCGATAACTTCTTCTGAAACTGCCCAGGAGGGTTTCACAATATATAAACCACGAAAAGAATCCCGTAATCAAAACCACAAAGAGATAGGTAGCGCGCCGGTAGTCACCCTGAATAAACCGTTTCAACAACCTCCCAAACAAAATCAGAAACAACAACAGGAAAACTGCAAAGAAAACGATAAAAGGGTGCATAAAGGGAATAAGAAGCGTCGGGATGAGGATTAGAACAGCGTTTGCAAAGTCATATCTCCTGATATAGCGGCTCAGGATGAAGATATAGATGGGCATGTAGGCAAAGAACAGGGCATGGGGGACGTTTAAAAAATTGTAGGGCCCCAGATAGAATATAAACGATGAGAGAACTGCGATATTCACCAGCTTTTCCTCATTCAGGAAAAAACGGCAACACAGGCACAATCCGCCAGTGAATATAAAAGAGAAGACGACGGGCATTATAAAGGCTGCACCATTTGCAGCAAGCCCCGGTATTATTGAGAGTATAGCGCCGAGAATGAGGCTTCCAGGATAGATGTCCCAGCCATTAATGGCACCGGTCTTGCTGATATGAAAATATTCGCCAATATATGACATATCGTCGGCCCTGCCCATGGAGTAGTAGCCGAGCATGAATGGTATCAGCAAGATAGCCGCATGGTTGAGAATCAATAACAAAATGCCAAATTTTCTTATGACGCCCCTATCTGAGAGCAGAACAGTGGAACTGATGAGATAGCAAAGTATAGAAGTGCCATAAAAAAAAGGCGGGAGAACCGAGTATATATCCACGACGTAGCCTTTAGGCTGGTGAAAATACAAGATAAGGAGGTTATGGACGATGAGGAGAAATCCAATAGCGAGGAGAGGTTTTGAATAATTTACATCTTCGCATATTCTATGCATTCTCGTGATCCACATAGCAGTGCAAGAACCTCTCCGCCGCCTGCTCCCATGTAAACATCTCTTCCGCCGTCCTTTTCGCGCATCTCCCAAGCTGTTCCGCGTACACACTATCCCGCAGGAGAAGATCCACCTTTTCAGCAACCTGCTCCGCATCAGGTGCGACGAGGAGCCCGTTCTCCCCATCGGTGATCGCCTCGGGAATTCCGCCCGCCGGCGTTGCGACAACAGGCTTTCCACACGCCATAGCTTCAAGAAGAGCCAGTGGCAACCCCTCACCCAGGGAGATATGCGTATACACGTCACACATCTTCAGCGGCACAAATGGGTTTTCCACATCACCAGTAAAGACCACCTCCTTCTCCACACCCACCTCACACGCGAACGCCTTCAGCTCTTCTGAGTACTTTCCCTCTCGCGTCGCAATCAGCACAATATTCGGGTAGGTCTCCCGCAGTATCCGGACGGCCCCGATCAGCAGTTTCAGCCCCTCGGCCTTGTAGGGTAGGGCGGTCAATCCTATAGCCAGGAGGACGACCGCGCCCTTGCCGATCCCGTACTGCTCGCGAAATTGCCCGACCTGCCCTTCTGTGACCTCGCCGGCCCGCACCCCAGCATAAGTGATCGCTGTCTTCTGAAAAGAGAGGCCTTCAACCTCGACAACCCGTTCCTGCAGCTTCTTCGAGACGAATGTCACGCAGTCGCAAGCGTTCAGGAGGCTCTGGAAGAATAGCCTCCCGGGCAGCGGCAACGCCCTGTCAGGCTCGGTGTGGAAGGTGTGAACCAGCTTGCAGCCGTGAAGCTTCTTGTAAAGCACCCCGGGGAGGAGGCAGTACCAGGTTCCCTGGGAGTAGATCACATCAGGGCGGATCTTTCGAAGCTGCCTCAAGCATGCAAAGGAGAAGGCGGCCTTGTTCCTCCCGCCGCAGAATTGCTCCGGGTCGTCGCCCTTCCGGAAGAGCACGCTGACATCGGCTCCCTTGTTCTGCAGGGCGTCAACGAGGTTCACCACGTAGGTCTTGACCCCGCCGCCGTCGCTGCTCTTCCAGTAGTGTGTAATAAGTGCAGCTTTCATCTCAATACCTGCTCGTACACGCTCATGATCTCCTTCGCAATATTCTCCCAAGTGAACCGCTGCGCGTACCGGAGTATCGCCTCCCGGTCCCACTCCCGCTCCAGCGCCACCAGAATCTTCTCTGCCAGATCCTCAGCGTCGGCAGGCTCTACCAGCAGGCCGTAATCATCTGAGGTGATGACCTCCGGCACCCCTCCGACCCTCGTCCCCACAAAGGGCTTCCCGCAGCCTAGGGCCTCGAACATGACAGTCGGATTGCCTTCGCTCAGGCTCGGCAGGACGAAGACGTCGCAGGCGTTCATCCAGAGGGGAATCTGATCATCAGGTATCCAGCCAAGGAACTCAACATAGTCTTGTAGCTGAAGTTCAGCTAATCGGGTATTTAATGCATCTCGATAATACCCCTTTCCAGCAATATAGCACGACAAGTTACCAGTTACTGAGATTATATCGGATATCGCAGATAAAAGATATGCATGCCCTTTAGATTCGATCAGGTTGGAGATATTAAATATAATTTTCTTGTCCAATGGTAAGGGTAAGTTCAACTTAGTACGGCACATCATTTTGTCCATGGGACAATAAAGAGATTCCTTGAAACCATTAGGTATTACCATCAATCTTGAACTATCTCCAAATAACGAAATTATTGCTTGCTTTTGTCTATCCGAAACGAGGATGAGTTTATCAGAATGGTTCAAAACAAATCCAAATACAGAACGGTATTTTTTTACAAAATTTGATGTTTGAGAATAATGGAATGTTACAACCAATCGCTTGTTTAAAGCAAACGATGTAATTACTCCTGTAATTGCGGATATAAAACTAAAAATACCACCTGAAGCTTGTATATGAATAATATCGTATTCCGCTCTCTTATTAATCGCGTTAAGAAGTAATCCAACTGTTCTCTGATATATTTTTTTAATGCTTGAACCAGATGAATTATAAGATATAACTATGACACCCAGTTTTTTCAATTCAGCCGTAAGATTCTTTGTATGGGTTGCAACACCGCCAGACACAGCATCTGAACCGCACATCAGTATCCTGATCATAATAACTATCCATTTACGTTTTTCCAAAAAGTAGCCAAGGCTAACAACATCCAACCCTGACCCCATCGCATATATGGAATTTTGTTCGTAAATAATAATCCTTTTTGATGGTAGAAATAGCCGTTGTCATCCTGCATATTTTTTATCGTCCACATTACAATCTTCTGGGCGAATTCTAAATCAGCTGAGTTTCCATAAGCATCATACAATTTGCAAAATGTAATTATGCCCTGTGCTTGATTATGGATGTCTGTAGGTAAAAATTTAGGATAACGATAATAACATCTACCATCGGATGTAAACATATTTTTATAAAATTCTGTTGCCTTTGATATACAATATTCAATATCCGAGTCACTGCTCAAATTAAGCGAACGTGATTTGAGCAGGCCATCAATTAAATATCCTTGGTGGAAGTCCAATTGCTGGTATATTTTTCCTGTTGGATAAATAGCATATACCCAAGACCCATCCTGCATCTGCAATTCTTGTAAGGAAAGTGCCGTTTCCTCGCAAATTTTGATAATATCGGAATCGTAGCATATATCTAAAGAAAGAATCAATGCTTCCAACGCCTCAGCTGAAGCATTGGGAACTATTTTTCCCCGGGAATAAGGGGTATACAAAAAATACCCTAGATCATCTTTATAATCATACATAGATTTAAAGAATAAGTACGAATCCAATATGATTTCTCGCAATTCTTTTTTTTGGCATAGTCCATACAATAAGGATATTGCTTTCAATGCATTTGCTGTGCCTATAATATCTGGAAAATGTGGTGATAATGTATTCTTATCAATGCCTACAAAAGGATATTTATGAGAAGACCAACAATGATTTCCCCATGTATCCCTGAGAGAATGATCCATTAAGAACTTAAACAAGTTTAAAGCTTTTATTTTAAATATTTCATTACCGGTTTTGCGATACATTAGAGAGTAGGCTTGAATAAATAGAGCCAGTCCTTTCGTATCTAGTTCTTTCCTTATCCTCTCTAATCTACGGAGATTAATTGGGGAATATTTATTAAATTGGATCAATAGGATCTGAGGATATGGTTCGAAAAAACTAATTTTGGGAAACCAATTGTTGTTAATGCCATCATATGGATCCCACCCTTTGTAATTTTCGCTACTTACCCAATTCTCTAATAACGATAATGAATCAAGTACCAAATTGTATCGTATATTATCTATGGTCTGCATCATTTCATTCCTAAATCTCAAATTTATCATCTACTCTTGAGTCCCCATAGTCTACCTTCATAGAGTTGATTGACTCTTCATGAATCTTATGGCTGAAGCTGCTGTGTTGAATAATTCGGGGCGTTGTGATCAATAGCTATCGATTCTTACCAAAGTTTTGATTTGTATGAATTGGCCCTCTGCTATCGGATTACTAAACATTATTCGACACAGCAGGCTGAAGCAAAAGATGTATTGTAGCGACATCTGGCTTGACAGGGTCTATTGTGGCAGTTTTAATGTTCAACCACTTGATACAGGTACACTATCGGATTTCGAATAATTCACTAAAAATTGACAAAAGTATTCAGTTATATCAATTTTCTCTTTAAGAAGCCTCTCTCTACGCTTTTCCCAACACTCTTTTAAATTTGGAATTTGTATTAATTCATTTGCTTTCTCAATGGCCATTTGTGAATTTTTAAAATTCCAAATTAACTTGTATTTTCTCTCCAATTCGATAAAATTTCCAAGATCATTTTCTCCAGCGAGAGAGTTACACCTAATCGTTGGTGTCCCAAGAATTGCAGCCTCAGTTGCCATGGTAGCCGTGTCAGTTATAAACAAATTAGCATAATATAAAACATCATGAATTCTATTTTTTGGGATTTTAATTTCATAATCATTCAATTTAAATGTTGATCCTCCCTCATTAGATACAAATACATGTGAATACTTTTCCATATCTTTGACTAGCCGTAATTTATCATTCTCGTCAAAGCCTTTTATGTAAAAATCATGAAATGCATTGAGCGAATTAAATCTTAGTAAAACAAACGGCTCATCTTTATTTATTTTTAATATATTATATATATCACTATTTGGCGTATAATAGTTAGGGTGTAAGTAAGCCATCTCTTTATAACTGTTAATCTTAACATGTTTTTTTCCATAATCACATTTAAAAGATGTAGGAGTTACCAGTGTACTAATAAACGGATAATATAGTCTAAATAATATCCTGAATGATGGAGATACGCTCTTGGGCTCATCATCCGTAAAAATTACTGAAGGAACTCCTAGTAAAAAAGAAGTATAAGCATCATATAGTCCAAAACCTGTAACTATATCTATATCTAGCTCTTTTAGATATTTATATGCCCTCAGAACATCTCTCGGCATAGATAACATTTTGCTAAATTTAGAGCTATTAGATTTAAAATTCTCTAAAGAATATGGATAAAATGGAATATTTAATTCCTTTGCAAGGTCTCTCCCTTCCCCTTCTGCCCTTATAAGTATAAAAATATTATTCCCCATTTTTTCTAATTTTTTGACTATATTTTTGTAAAAATGAATCTGGGCAGGTGTGTTAGCGAAAACTGCAATATTCACTTTAGATTCCTCTCTATATGATATAAATTTAGACCATTCCTATTTAAATGGTTTTTAAAGGAGGACGTTCGATCAAGGTTAACCAAAATCCTCATAGCTATTACTTAGTATATGGATTATTTCCTGCAAATGTTTTTTAGATGATGCGCCAATTACACAATGCTTAATATTGTCGAATCTCCTTAAATAACCATTCGTCTCCTCAACTGAAAACGCGCCTCCTCCTAAAATATTCATCGCAATTATCTCTCCTCTGTAATCCCTAATAGCTAATTCGACCTCTCCTTGAGATGGGTTCATATCAAAGCCTTTGGGATTTACGGGTGTCATAACAAGTGGCTCCTGTAAGCCCCATTTATTAAAACTATCTTTAAATAATTTGAAATTCAATGAGATAAACCCCGGATTTAGTTTTAAATTTTCTTTCACATATCCTAAATATTCAGTAAAAGCATTCTTTATTTGAAGAGATAACAGCAGATCCGTACTTACATTATGCAGAAGCAACGCCTTAATATTCACATCCATGAATGGTGATACCTCTAATTGTAGCGCGGATGCTGCCATAGAAAAATAATTCTTTTTTGCCAGGTTCATCACGTTTTTCAAAGCCATACCGGATAAAGCTTTAATGCCATCCCTTTGCGCCAACTCTAAGAATAATCCCGAAAAACCTTTCTCGTTCATTTTATGAATATATCCCTGTATATTTGGTACCTGTAGATAAAAGTCCATATCAAATGTGCGATTTTCTAGATAATAATTCAAGAAATCAAGCATCTTAGGATGCGTCTCTATAATCATGTTTTTATAGCCTAAATCTGCAGCCGTCTCCACTACTTTATATATATTTACTGTATCAAAAAACCTCTTCTGAAGATCTATGCCTTTTTCCTCAGAGATATGACTTATACCAATGAACTGGTTGTGGCCTAGAATCAGGTCCATTATTACACCTCATAATTCATTTTCTCAATCGATTCATTTTCTATAGAGGAATAGATACGATCGATAACGAAATTGGTCTTTGCGGCTTCGTTGAAATCACAGATCGTTTTTTTGCTATTGAGTATACAATCCAGAAGGTGCAGATCCTCTAGGGTATATTCAGGCCCCGCAATATTCATGGGCACATCTTTCTTCAACTCTTGCTTATAATAGGTGGTCCACCCTTTTTTTATCAAGCCATCATTTATTTCAGAATAGATGGTTATATATTTTTCAGTGACGGTAATCACACCATTCTCTAAATGAATATCTATTTTGAGTTCAGGAAGGCGATAATTCCTTATTGACCAGGAAACCTGTAGCGATCCAAGAGCTCTATCCTCAAAAAGCAGATTAGCTGATAGATAATCTTCAACCTCTTTATTGAATACAGTTTTGGCAAAGGCGTGAATTGTGGAAATATCCCCGAAGAGGTAATGGAACAGATCTATAGCATGAGACCCCAGATCAATTAAAGCACCGCCTCCACTCATTTTGGGATTGTAGAGCCAGCCTTTACCCTGCCTGAAGATCTGAGAAACATACATATGCGATGTAAAGTAGTTGACTTTTCCCAATTCCTCGCTATCTATTATTTTTTTTGCAAGATTATATGTTTCCATAAACCGTCTGCAATAACCAACCAGCGTTGGCTTGTTATAATTCTTATTGAGTATTGATTGACATTCCAAGCCACTAAGCGCGAGAGGTTTTTCAACAAAAATAGTTAATCCTTGGTTCATCGAATCTTCAATCATTCTTCTATGAAGGAAGACCGGTGTTGTTATAACTACTATATCTAAATCTTCTTTATTGATCATATCCTCATAATCTTGATGGACAGCAACCCCAGGAAGGTAGCTCTTTATAGCGTTGGTAATAAATCTATCTTTATCAGATACACTCTTGAGCATACTATTATCTAAGCTGTTGAAAATGCCAGAATGGAGCAACCCCATTTTTCCTGCACCAATCACACCAACTTTTAACTTCTCCATTTTTTATCACCAATATTTGAGAATTTTGACATTGTCCCATTTCAGATCTGATAGCCAAATCAGACTTAGACTATTGATCCCTGAGAGCAGTGGCCTTTCTCCTGGCAATCTCCCTGCTCTGGTAGACGGAATCGACTATCGTATTTCCCGTCACAGATATCTTCTCAGCGGCTATCCCCTCCTTTAGCAGGTTTGCCCTTGAGCCCTCAGTGGGCGCGAAGAGGTAATCTGAGATGTGGTCTGCCACCACGCGGTTGATCTCCTCTGGCATGCTCCTGTCGTATGATCTCAGCCCGGCCTCAACATGCCCCACATTGATCTGCAGCTTCGCCGCAGCCAGGGCGCCTGCGAGAACCGTGTTCGTGTCCCCCTGCACAAGCATCACATCAGGCTCTCTATTCATCAGCGCCTTCTCGACTCCTGCCATGATCCGCCCGGTCTGATCGGCATGCGTTCCAGAGCCCGCATCCAGGTTGTACTCTGCAGGTTGCAGCTCAAGCTCTTCGAAGAACACCCTGTCCATCTCATATGAGTAGTGCTGCCCTGCGTGGATCACGAAGTGCTCCAGCCCCCGCCTGCGGCACTCCCTGATCACCGGCGCCATCTTAATTATCTCTGGCCTTGTTCCCAGGACTATCGCTATAGACATTGGCCGCCCTTCCAATCCTCTCGATCTCGCTCTTGCATTCGTTCAGCATCTTGGAGATGCTGTGCAGGATTATTCCGACCAGCGCCATGAATGAGCCGAGCAGCGTCAGCAGTATCATGAGCAGAGTCGGGCCGTAATACAGGCTTCCCCCGCGGTAGAATGTGCGCAGGAAGTCCAGCCCCATCAGCACACCGGCGCCGGCCATCACAATCCCGGGAGCTGTGAAGTAGTACAGAGGCCGTCGCAGCTCCATATCGTGCAGCACTTTGAGAAGCACCCGCACCCCGTGGGCCACTGGGTGCTCTGACGAGCCGTCCACATCATAGCGCACTCCGATCTCAACCTCTTTGATGCGCAGCCCAGCTGCAGCAGCGTCGGCCAGCATCTCGCTCTCAATGGCAAGGCCGCTCTGCCTGAAGCGGAAGACGCCCTTCGCTGCGCCCGAGAAGGCTCGAAAGCCGCTCTGGCTGTCTGTCACTGCGAGGCCGCTCTCGAGGTTTGTGGCAGTGTCCAGCACCACCTGACCGAGCCTGCGGTAGAGTGGCGTGTCCTTCTTGTTGCCGTTCAGGTACCGGCTGCCATTAACCATATCCGCCTCCCCACGCAGTATCGGCTCCACCAGGCGCGGGATGTCTGCCGGGTCGTGCTGGCCGTCTGTGTCGATGGTGACTATGATCGAATCATCATCCAGGTACTCAAAGCCGGTCCTCAGAGCTGCTCCCTTGCCCTGGTTTCTCTCATGCCTCAGCACCTCAGCTCCGGCTAGGGCGGCGACCTCTGCAGTGCGGTCGGAGCTGCCATCGTCTACGACGATGACGCGATCCGCGTACTTGCGGGCGCGCAGAACCACGCTGCCTATGGAGACCTCCTCATTATAGGCCGGAAGAAGAGCTGTGATTGCGGGCATAGATCTGCTCCTAAAATTGGATTGGAACTGAACTGAGAGCCAGTGCCTGGCAAGACGGCAACCACGAAGACACATTTGAATCATTACTTTGTGCGCCTTTGTGCCTTTGTGGTGGATGCGTTTGCACCAGGGTCAGGCGATCATGAACGGGGAAATTTGCGGACGAAAACCTGCAGACCCGAGCTCAGCCGTCTCCGTTCTCTGTGCCTCTGGGGTGGGCGTTACTCTTTCTGCTTTGCTGGGCGGATATCGGCTGTGCCCGGCGGTGACTTTCACTACAGAGACACAGAGAAAAATTTGGGCATCTCCTCCCTCTCGCGGGAGTTCGTAAGGCAGCGCATGAAGCTGAGCCGTTCTACAGCCTCCGCTGCATAGGCGAGGTGCCTCCTATCATCAATGCCTCAATTCAGCGATCCTGCCTCGGCCATCCCTATTCACACACTAGCCGGGCAGTTAAATCTCATGGCTACTTTAAAAAGATTGTGACCATCCGGGCAGGAGCATGACTCTTCCTGTAACGTCCTCGCCGTTCCCGTCGCAGAAGCGCGAGCCTTCGTCGCAGCCGCTGTTCAGGGGCGAGAGCAGCTTCGGGATATCAGATGCGTCGTGCTGCCCGTCCGAGTCGATTATGACCATCCTCTCGGCGCCCATCCGGCGCGCAGCCTCAAAGCAGGAGCGCAGAGCCGCGCCGTAGCCCATGTTCCTCTCGTGCCGCACCACCTCCGCCCCCAGGGCTGCAGCTATCTCTGCGGTGGCATCAGAGCTGCCGTCGTCCGGGTAGCCGGTCGACGTGCTTTTTGCAGCCGAGGACCATTTTGGCGATCGAGCGCTCCTCGTTGTAGGCCGGCATAGCTGCGATTGTCAGCGACATAATGCCTCGATATCATTCATTTGAGGATCACCTTGACAGGAACTCACGGCTAAAGCCTGAGGCAACGCTCACAGCAGAGGACGATTTGGGCACCGTCTTCGGCGGTCAATATGATATCATTCGCCTCTGTGAACTCTGTTTTATTGGGAGCAGGGGGATATCGGCTGTACCTGTGATTTACGGACTTCACCACAAAGACACAAAGACTCACAAAGTATTATTTAAAGTTTGCAATTCGCTTTATGCATTTCTGGAGTAGTGGCACATTGAAATTTATTACTTTGTGCGCCTTTGTGATGGAGGCGTTTTGTACCAGGCCCAGGGGGCAGACGATCATGAACAGGACGATTTACGGCCGCTGGTCTGCAGACCCGGGTTCAACCGCCTCTGTGCCTTATGATAATTCTAGAAACTCTTCAACAGAAAGTCCTGAAAGGCCGATGAGTTTTCGCAGCGTCTCTCTATCCGATATGCTGGAGGTGTAGAAAGAGTAACCATCCTGCCCTGTTTGATCTATGCTGCTTGCATTCCAGAACGGGATACGTCGTCATCCTTAACGCCATACTTCTTAGCACCGATCACAGTAATTCCAACCAGATCTTCGCCCTGATAGTGATAGATGATATTTTCGTCCATCTCACTCTCATCGGCATGCTGCGGCTTTTGAAAGCTTATGTAAAGCACATCAGCATCCTCGTCATAATCGATCCAGATTCGCTTTGATGGCATTTTAAGGAGATGCGGCACAACTTCAGATAGCTCATCTTTTACCTCTGCCATATTATACCTCTCCTCAGCATCTTATCTCGCCTCGATGTCATAAATGCTGTTATTATGAACCCATCGGATCCTTCTTTATAAACGACTACCATATATTTCTTTGATAACAATGTTCTCTCATAGTATTTTAATGCAATGAGTTCATCTGTCCAACCCCTAAGAATATAATCCGGACTCTCAACAGCTTCCAGCACCATATCCATATTTCCAGCCATATAATCATGCGATTCAACAATATGCGCCCATTGCTTATGAGTTAGCCTTATTTGAATCCCGTTCTTGGATATGGCAGATCGCATACTATCCATAAACACCACTAATACAGTTTATAGCTCCGTTAGCAGCCTCAGCACCACCTGGCCGAGCCTGCGGTAGAGTGGCGTGTCCTTCTTGTTGCCGTTCAGGTACCGGCTGCCGTTGACCATATCCGCCTCCCCGCGCACTATCGGCTCCACCAGGCGCGGTATGTCCGCGGGGTCGTGCTGGCCGTCGCTGTCAATGGTGACGATGATTGAATCACCATCCAGGAACTCAAAGCCGGTCCTCAGAGCAGCTCCCTTGCCCTGTTTTCTCTCATGTCGCAGCACCTCAGCTCCGGCTAGGGCGGCAACCTCTGCAGTGCGGTCGGAGCTGCCATCGTCTACGACGATGACGCGATCCGCGTACTTGCGAGCACGCAGGACCACGCTGCCTATGGAGACCTCCTCGTTATAGGCGGGGAGAAGAGCTGTGATTGCGGGCATAGATCTGCTCCTAAATTGGATCGTTACTTTGTGCGCCTTTGTGACTTTGTGGTGGAGGCGTTTACACCAGGACAGCCCGGTAGATGTTTCAGCGGCGAGAGCAGCCTCGGGATATCAGATGCGTCGTGCTGCCCGTCCGAGTCGATTATGACCATCCTCTCGGCGCCCATCCGCCGCGCAGCCTCGAAGCAGGAGCGCAGGGCCGCGCCGTAGCCCATGTTCCTCTCGTGGGGCTCCCCCCCAGGGCTGCAGCTATCTCTGCTGTGGCATCCGAGCTGCCATCGTCCGGGGAGCCGGTCGACGTGCTTTTTGCAGCCGAGGACCATCCTGGCGATCTCGTCGTCGGCCGGCATGGCTGCGATTGTCAGCGACATAATGCCTCGATATCATTCATTTGAGGATCACCTTGACCGGAACTTTGTGGTAACGCTCACAACAGAGGACGATTTGGGCACCGTCTTCGGCGGTCAATATGATATCATTCGCCTCTCTGAGTTCTCTGCCTTGCTGGGTGCAGGGGGATATTAGCTATACCTGTGGTTTACGGAATTCACCACAAAGACACAAAGAAAAGTTTGCAATTCACTTTTTGTGGTTTAGCCCCAGAGAAAATACAATCTCGAGCTGTAAGCATTTGGTTTTATAAGAGATACTTCAAGCAGCCCTCGCTTTAATCTCCGAAAGAGTTGCCTTTATCTCTGCAATCTCCTGGCAGAGCTGCTCATACTTCTCATATAGCGATTCTGAAGCATCCTTTCTGAGGCAGGAAATATCGGCCTTTATAGCAGATGTATCCTCTCTGACCTCCTCAAGAATACTGATGGTTGCGTCCTGCTTTTCGAGCATTGCAGATGTATCCTCTCTGACCTCCTCAAGAATACTGATGGTTGCGTCCTGCTTTTCGAGCATTGCAGATGTATCCTCTCTGACCTCCTCAAGAATGCTGATGGTTGCGTCCTGCTTTTCGAGCATTGCGTCCTGCTTTTCGAGCATTGCGTCCTGCTTTTCGAGCATTGCAGATGTATCCTCTCTGACCTCCTTAAGAATGCTGATGGTTGCATCCTGCTTTTCGATCATAATATCTTGCTTTTCGAGCATTGCGTCCTGCTTATTGTCGATGCTGATAATTGCCGGGATTGCCTTGTACATTTGCTCTAGCTGCAAAATTTGAGCATACTTATAAGCATCGCCCACATGGCCGTTGAAGTCTTTGACTTCAATCGATCCCACTTTGGCATGAGGAGGGTAACTTGATTTGACAAATTCGATGTAAGATGCAATGTGCTCGTCCTCACCCTCAGCCCGCAATATCACGGCCTCCTGTCCACCAGCTATAGCATTAAAGGCATATAGCTTTTCGATCTCATGGGTCAGGGCATTGAGGAGCAGAAATGGGCGGTAGCCCACATTGTTGACCTTTTCTCCTTTTATAATAAGCTCTACGCTTTTCATCATCGAATCATATATCCTTTGTTGTTTATCCTTTTTTCGCCCTCGCCCTTGGCTCAATGCTCCCCGACATCACATTGAGCGGCACTTTTACGCCGTGCTTGACAGGATTCTCTGGTCGATTGCGCGCTCTTACGTTGCAGCTGAACTGGCACCTCCTCGATCCGCAGGTTGTGATCCCTCGCCTGCAGCAGCACCTTCCGATCCGGCTGCCATGTCGCTGTCATTGATGTAGATGCTCTCTATGGCCCGCCGCCATAAAATTCGCTCTGGCTGTCTGTGACTGTAACCCAGATGTCCTGGTGGCGATGTCCAGCACCTTCATCCCACCCTTCCTGTAGGCAGGAACGTCGTTGACATTTCCGTCACAGAAGCGCGAGCCTTGGCAGCAGCCGCTGTTCAGCGGCGAGAGCAGCTTCGGATATCAGATGCATCGTGCTGCCCGTCCGAGTCGATTATGACCATCCTCTCGGCACCCATCCGCCCTGAAGCCAGGAGCGTCGTGGTGCAGCCCATGTTCTTCTCGTGGGGCTCCCCCCCAGGGCTGCAGCTATCTCTGCTGTGGCATCAGAGCTGCCGTCGTCCGGGGAGCCGGTCGACGTGCTTTTTGCAGCCGAGGACCATCCTGGCGATCTCGTCGTCGGCCGGCATGGCTGCGATTGTCAGCGACATAAAGCCTCGATATCATTCATTTGAGGATCACCTTGACCGGAACTTTGTGGTAACGCTCACAACAGAGAACGATTTGGGCACCGTCTTCGGCGGTAAATATGATATCATTCGCCTCTGTGGTTTGTTTTCGGAAGACGGTCTCTCTGCCTTGCTGGGTGGATATCGGCTGTGCCCGCTGGTGACTTTCACCGCAGAGAATTTGGTTTCGCGGGAGCTCGTAAGGCAGCGCATGAAGCTGAACCGGTCTACAGCCTCCGCTGCATAGGCGAGGTGCCTCCTATCATCAATGCATCAATTCAGCGATCCTGCCTTGACCATCCCTATTCACACACTGGCCGGGCATCTAAGTTTCCTGGATACTTTAAAAAGATTGTGACCGCACGGGCAAGAATCTTCCCGCCGGCCGGGACCCCCCCGCCGTTTCCGTCACAGAAGAGCGAGCCTGGGCGACAGAAGCCCCTGGCCTTCCGCATCTTCTGTCCGCCCGGTCGGTTATGCTCTCATAATAAGAGCTGCATCCCATAAAAGCCGCGGCTGCGAGGAAAGGCAGCCCCGGGCTCCAGGAACTAACTCAGTTTCACAATCAATGGCTATCCCCGCATCGGTCAGCTGATCAATTCCAGCTTCCTTAAGGATCGCCTTTAGGGTTTCCTTCCGGATATCCTGAATGGTTGGGAGCTGTCGTCCTCCTCGTGGTTACAGGATTGTACCAGATCTCGTGGCTGCCCTTTGCCTGCCGGTCGAACACGAATCCGGCCTTCTTCAGTCCGCGTATGATCCCGTTCGCAGTTGGCACGGGGAGTTTGGCCGTCAGGTCACTGCCACAGGGATCTTGATATTCCTAACCGTCCTGGATGCAGGAGTCATCCCCGCGGGAAGTGGATCTCCATGCTCGATGTAAGACTCGACAATCTTTCTTGCCACATCCCGGGCGATCTCCATAGTCTCAGCGACCGTCCTTCCTTCTGCAACCAGACCGGGCAGAGCATCGCTTGTGGCCAGGTATGCCCCCTCATCAAGCTTTTCGATCTTTATAGATACTATGTATTCGGGCAAGTCTCAGCTCTCCCAGATTTTATTGTTTTTATTACCATTTATAGATATATTAGAATATTCCTTTCTCTCTCAGAGCAGCTTTTACCTCTGCCATATCGCTCTTTAATTCGACGATATCCTTTTCAAGTACCTGGTCAAGCTTCCTGTTAACATCTCTTGCTTCATCCAGAAGCTCGTCCTGCTTGTCCAGCATCCGGTCCATCTTGCCGCTTAAGTTCTCATTCATCTGGTCTATCTTGCCGCTTAAGTTCTCATTCATCTGGTCTATCTTGCCGCTTAAGTTCTCATTCATCTGGTCTATCTTGCCGCTTAAGTTCTCATTCATCCGGTCCATCTTGCTGCCCAGATTATCGTTCATATTGTTGACAGCATAGATAAGCTCTTTCAGATAACCTGCTGCAGTATCCAGCCTTCTGTCGGTCTCGCCTTTAGCCACCAGCTTGCCGAACGTATCGAACTCGCCGCTTGCAGGAGAGTAACTCTTTTCAATGGCCGAGACATTGATCAGGGCATTTTTTATGTCTATTGCACTCTCGAACCACCTGAGCTTTTCATCCTCGCCCTCGGCTATTATCTTCACCCTGCCGTCCAGCAAATTCTCAACCATGCCCTTTAGGCCAATAGCACTGGCTATGTCGACTACCCTTGCTCGATAGCCGACCTCCTGAACTCTGCCGGATACAAATGCCGTGAGCCTCATCGTCATCTACAATTTTCGCGCTCTTTGTATTTGGTCCTATCTATGCTTTGAGAGTTTCAGATCTTTCGCTGAAAGAGCGGCATCCCCTTATTATCTCTAACCCGCAGTTAGACATATTAGTATGCGCTCTCGACCATCGCCGAACGGATTCCTCCAGCCCCTTCTCCCGCCCCACCATCAGCCCCGCCTCCGCACTGATGCGCAGCTTCGCCGCAGCCAGAGCGCATGCGAGGACCGTATTCGTGTCCCCCCTGCAGCAGCACCTGCCAGCCCGGCCGCCGTGCTTCGATGCCGAAAGCCCTCAACGGCCCTCTGCCATAAAATCCGCTTTGGCCCTCTGTGACTGCGAGCCGGACGTCCTGGCGGCGATGTCCAGCCCCTTCATCCCAACCTTCCTGTAGGCCGGGACCCCCCCGCCGTTTCCATCACAGAAGAGCGAGCCTTAGCCGCAGCCGCTGTTCAGCGGCGAGAGCAGCCTCGGGATATCAGATGCGTCGTGCTGCCCGTCCGGGTCGATTATGCTGCCAGCGCCCATCCGCCCTGAAGCCAGGAGCGTCGTGGTGCAGCCCATGTTCCTCTCGTGGGGCTCCTCCCAGGGCGGCTGCAAGTGCCGTCAGAGCTGCCGTCATCCGGGGAGCCGGCCGGCATGGATGCGATTATCAGCGACATAATGCCTCGATATCATTCATTTGAGGATCACCTTGACCGGAACTTACGGCTAAAGCCGGTGGTAACGCTCACAACAGAGATCGATTTGGGCACCGTCTTCGGCGGTCAATATGATATCATTCGCCTCTGTGAACTCTGTTTTATTGGGAGCAGGGGGATATCGGCTGTACCCGGTGGTGACTTTCACTACAGAGACACAGAGAACGATTTGGGCATCTCCTCCTTCTTGTGGGAGTTCGTAAGGCGCCAATTCTACAAAAGTCCTGACGGGTCTTTGCAGCACTCCTCTCGCCATGCATGAAAACCATGCAGCGCTGCATCATTCAATTATCGATTGCGCGTCTCTTATCGAAGTATTATCCTTCTCTTCGATCTCCCTTATAATCATCTTGACTTCATCTTTTGATTTTATGCCGGATCTCCATAATGCCCGAAGTATTGATTGGAGATCAAGGACATCGATATTCATAGAAACAGCAAATTGCAAAGCTGCAAAATCCATTGAGGTGAACACATACCCTCTGCTCTTGCAGACGGTTATGGCCTCAAGTTCGCCTTTGCCGAGTGATTTGTTGCCGATGAGCATCTCTTTATAGGACTTGCTCTCCTCCTCAGAAGGATAAAGAATATCAAAGCTTTCAAAGACATCTAACGGGAATGTGTAGCCATAATCAAGGGATACGGATAATTCTTCAAAAATTCTTGGGGTTATAAATATTGAATGATTTGAGAATAGACGCAAAAGGAGATCCAGGCGCTTTATTTTAGCAAAGGCGCTGGCTATATCGGTATCCACTATGACTGCCTTATCCAAGAATAAAGTCAACTCCCTTTTCTAATCGTTCTCGAGGCGGAGAATGCACTATTCTTTTTGTTCCCTTTGATTCTAAAAAACTCTTAAACCCTTCTATAGAGATCCCGGCAATCTCTGCTGCCCTGCTCATGGATATCCTTTCTGATTTGTACAGCTCCGCCGCCATTTCCAATCTAACAGAGGGTTTTACCTCAATCATCGTCCTAAAGGCCTCTTCCAGCAAGGCTTCTCGATTCTTATAATAGCCTGCTCGAATCAGACCCTCAATTCCTTCTTTGAGGACATCTATATCCACAGTCATATGAAAATTGTTGCCTCTGATTACTATAATAATCTTCCCCCGCGGTAGAATGTGCGCATGAAGTCCAGCCCCATCAGCACCCCGGCGCCTGCCATCACTATCCCGGGAGCTGTGAAGTAGTACAGAGGCCGCCGCAGCTCCATATCAGCCAGCACATTGAAAAGCACCCGCACCCCCCTGGGTGCTCTGACGAGCCGTCCACATCATAGCGCACTCCGATCTCAACCTCTTTGATGCGCAGCCCTGCTGCAGCAGCGTCGGCCAGCATCTCGCTCTCTATGGCAAGGCCGCTCTCGAGGTTTGTGGCAGTGTCCAGCACCATCTGGCCGAGCCTGCGGTAGAGTGGCGTGTCCTTCTTGTTGCCGTTCAGGTACCGGCTGCCATTAACCAAGTCTGCCTCCCCGCGCAATATCGGCTCCACCAGGCGCGGGATGTCCGCGGGGTCGTGCTGGCCGTCGCTGTCGATGGTGACGATGATCGAATCACCCGCCCAGGGCCGGTCCTCAGAGCCGCTCCCTTGCCCTCTCATGGTGCAGCACCTCAGCTCCGGCCAGGGCAGCGGCGGCATCAGAGCTGCCAATCGTCCGCGTAAGGCGCGGGCGCGCAGGACCACGCAGCCCGGGGCAGCTCATTGTAGGCCGGAAGAAGGGATGTGACTGCGGGCATAAAATTGGATTGGAACTGAACTGCGAGCCAGCGCCTGGCAAGACGGCAGCCACGAAGACACATTTGAAATTTATTACTTTGTGCGCCTTTGTGTCTTTGTGCCTTTGTGGTGGATGCGTTTGCACCAGGGACAGGCGGTCATGAACAGGGAAATTTGCGGGCGAAAGCCTGCAGAACACGAGCTCAGCCGTCTCTCTTAGCTCTCTGTGTCCTCTGGGTGGGAGTCTTGTTTTCGGAAGACGGTATTTCTGCTTTGCTGGGGGTATTAGATGTACCCGGTGGTGGCTTTCACCACAGAGACACAGAGCGCACAGAGAAAAATTCGGGTTCGTGTGAGTTCGTAAGGTAGCGCATGAAGCTGAACCGTTCTACAGCCTCCGCTGCATAGTCTGGGTGTCTCCTATCATCAATGCCTCAATTCAGCGATCCTGCCTTGACCCTCCCTATTCACACGCTACCCGGGCATCTAAGTCTCCCTGGAGACTTTAAACAGATTGTGAATGGACTTTACAAATGGACTCTACAAAGTAAAAAAAGTGCGGGGAAAGGGATTCGAACCCTTGAACTCCTGCGAGAATAGATCTTGAGTCTATCACCGTTGGCCTGGCTTGGTTATCCCCGCATCCGGCCCGCCCTGGGGCAGACCGAAGCTCTTCAAAGCACCTGCTGGTTTATCAATCTTCCCATCAGTGCTGCGCAGATCCGCCTGGGATCTCCGGCCTCGCCCGCCCCCAGGCGCTGCCACGAGCCCGCACCCTGCTCCCCAGCTCAGGCGTCGCAGTGGCTCACGCAGACCCAGTGGTAGTAGCCGTGGATGCCAGTGCCAGTGACCTCATCGAACTCCTCCAGCTCCTGGCCGCAGATCTGGCAGATCTCCCCGTCCGGCACATCAATCTCACTGTCATTGCAGAGAACCATAACCATCGCTCATCAAATGCGACGGCCGAAGGCATGAAGCTTTCGGGAGAAGTCTACGCCCCCGTCCGCCGGCAAGGCCCAAGCGATCATAGATTATATATAAATTTAAATCCGATGAAGGACAAATGGATTCACAGATTTGTAAAGGAGGATTGAATATGAATTGCAGAGGAATTAATCTATCCTTGATGAGGGCGGCGGTAATACTTGCGTTCATTGCAATTGTTATGCCGCTGGCTCTATCCGCTGGAGATTATCTCACTCCCGACACGAACATGAAGTACCCTCCGGACTGGCTGGAGGGCGGATATGTCAGGGGCTTCGATCGCTCCATGACAATGGACCCGGGAATTGCCGGCATGGTGAAATGGCTCGACGCCCCAGTCACATCCTATCCCTGGTACAGCTCCGATGTCACATTCTACAGGCAGACGCAGCCCGCCACAGCATTCACACCATATACTCAGTACTATCAGGCAGCAGGCAGAGGAGCTGCTGCAGTGCCTGACGGTGAGATCATAAGCACTCCTGCGATATTCAACATCAGCCAGATGATGCCCGCCTATGTATTCTACGGAGACGGCCAGGGCCTGCCCTACTCCCAGTACCTGTCGGTATTCCCGTCCAGGGCATGCGACCTGTGGATCCGTGGGATGAGCAACTGGACCCAGTACATAGCAAGCCCTGTTGGATCTACAATCGAGCTGGTGGCCAATGCGCCCACTGGCGGAGCAGGCGGTGTCTACCAGACGGTTCAAACCGAATCAGCCAGCGTCAAGTCAAAGACATATCATTTCTACCAGGGCTATAACACAATGAGCTTCTACGCCAGCCAGATCGGCAGGCACATGCTCTACTATGTTATAGGAAACCAGCCCAGCAATGTGGTTGTCATAGATGTCTTCGCCCCCACATCAGGCGGAGCAGCAGATCAGCCGCCCTCGACACCATCACAGGCAGCGCCAACGACTGCATCCGCCCAATCATCCTCTCTGGGCGATACTCAGCTCATAATATACTATCCAGGTGCCAACCCCTTCCAGGTTTACATAGATGGAGTTTATGTAGGCGATGGTGCAGGGGGGCGATTCACATATAACGTCAAAGGCGGCACATCTCACGTGATAGCCATATGGGACGGATTCTGGATGTATCAGAACAATGTCTACTTCGAGAGCGGAGTGCCGAAGATAATAAATGTTGAGGCAGTTTAGCTGCCCGACATCTCATCCTTTTTTTTATCGAAACGCTTTCTATGCTCTCTCCTGCCAGATCCATGATCCGGCTCAGCATCTCCCTCCGGCCGATGGCAGCTCTGTCCTTCCCCCCGAAGATGTGGGTGTGAACACTCCTTCCTACCAGATCGTCATGTCCTGCCCTGGCCTTCAGCATGATGCTTCCCGGCTGCACCGCAGTGCCCTCCGCCAGATGGTCCAGGTCCCCGTCCACGATGCCTATTACCGGGATGCCCAGCCGTGCCAGTATATCGGCTGCGATGGCTGTGGTGTCATCCCCAACAGTGACGGCGTAGCAGTATCCGCCTGCTGCCTCGCCGGCCACCTCGAAGGCATCCTCGGCACAGTGATCTATGAAGACGGCATACTCAGATCCATCCTCAATCATACCACGCCCCTTCCCATCCTCAGCAATAAAGCCTTCACGGCCCTTTTGGGAGGCCTTCGGCCCAGGCCCGATCCGGCTGCGCCGGATGGAGCCGCTCCTGATTATGGCTTTGGCCAGGTCGATGGCGGGCAGCTTGTCAATTCCGTGCTGCTTGGGCTGCATGCCCCGCAGAGCGACTATCCTGCCGCCGCGAACCTCTATCTCCACCCGGCCATGCGTTGCCCTGCCGATCACTATGCCGTTGATTGAGACCAGCTCTCCGGGCAGGACGCTGGATAGGGTCCGCTTTATGGTCTTTTCTTCAGGGGAGGCCGGCTGGGGCCGGGACTGAATTTGCGGCAGGCTCGGGGGCAACGGCCTGATGATATCAAGGCCAAGATCTGCGGCCATCTGTGCTGCGAGCTGTTCAGCCTCACCGGCTAGCACAGCCACGAACCGCCCACCGCAGTCAATCTGAATAAGGGGCTTTGAGGCATTTGCCGCCATGGCCACCATTGCCCCGAAGGCCAGACCGCTCTCCCGGCCCTTGGCCTGATTGAGGATGATGATGAGATCATTTTCCGCCTCCAGATCTTGTACGGACTGGCTTGGCCTCCTCCTGGGGCTGACGGCTATGACATCCTCCAGGCCGGCATCAATTACCGCCACCCTGCCCATGGTCCCCCCCAGGACAGCCGTCACCCGTCCCAGATGCCGGAGGTGATTGATGATACTGAGGGCTCTGCCGCTGTCAATGATCTCCGGGCCGTGAACTACAATGCCGATGCGGCCGATCTCTGCATTCTCCTCTGCCATCCTGCCGTATATCGCTCCGCCAACCTGCATGAAGCTTTCGGAGGAAGTCTGCATGCCAACGATATCGAATAGCGGTAGGTCATGGATGAGATGCTGGAATTTTCCGGTATGATGGCTTATGCGATCCCTCCGTATAAGCGCCATCTCATGAACTGTCTATAGACAAAGGACAACAGCAGCCCGGCCAGAAAGCCTCCAATATGGGCCCAGTAGGCAACACCTCCCATATCTGCCGCTGCCCCTAATGAAGACACTCCGCTGAAGAGCTGGAGTATGAACCACAGTGAGATGAAAAGGATGGCCGGCATCCTGGTGATGTGGGTGAATAGCACCAGGAAGACGAATATGCGCACAGTGCCTGAGGGCAGAAGCAGCAGGTATCCGGCCAGCACGCCGGCTATCGCCCCGCTGGCCCCCACCTGGGGGATCTGGGAGAGCGGATTTGCGGCAATCTGGGCGAAGGAGGCAGCCAGACCGCAGAGCAGGTAGAAGACGATGTAGAGGCCCGGCCCCATCATATCCTCCACATTGTCTCCGAAGACGGAGAGGTAGATCATGTTGGATGCGATGTGCAGCAGGCCGCCGTGCACGAACATCGATGTGAATAGTGTGATGTAAAAGGGCAGTGCTGTGCTCTGGACGCCAAACAGTGCGGCAGGGATCATGCCGAATGTGTTGATAAATGCATTTAATCCCTCAGCCCCCTCTGTTATCAGTATGAGCACTTCGTAGATAAATACGAGGGTGTTTACGGCTACAATGGCCGCTGTCATCACGGGGAATCTTCGCCGCGGTATAATCTCCTCAGTGCCAGTTGGAACGAACATGCTCGATTCCCCTCACCGCCTCTCCGCTCACCGCCCACATCATCGCATTCATGGAATCCTGAAAGCCCTTGCAGTTCCTGATTGGGGCTGTATTCCCGGTCTGTAAACCATATAGCCAGATGATATATGCAGCCTTTCCAGATCGAATATCATCGAGTACAGCTCTGTGCCGTTCCGGGAGACAACATCAATTTGCATTGAGCTATTGGAGACCGTCCCGCTTGCCAGCGCCGGATAGGTTTTGTTTATCTGGTTATATGTGATGCTGCCAGGACCGAAAACCCTTGATCCGGATTGGTAAAGCTGAAGATTGACTACACAACCCTGGGAGAGCGTCAGGCTCCACCGGCCGGATGCGTTGGAAGCTGAGGGTGCTGCATTGTATGCATTACTCGCCCTGGATGCTCCTGTTGCCAGGGACCGGTCCATCGATGACTGCATATCCCTTATGGCGGGATCTGATGACCTGTAGCCCGGTGAGGGCGAAGTGAAAATGGGATCTGTGAAATACTGAGATACCTCGCCGCCGCCTCCACTGCTCACGTACTCTCCATCCAGCCAGTCGGCTTCTGCTGTTGCCATCAGCATCACTGCCAGCAAAGCCATGCTAAAACGACCTCTCATCATGAGCCAAACCTCAGGATGGATGATTTACTCTATTGAAATTAAGCTTAACCATCAGGCGGGGACGGGAGCTTATGGAGCGGTATCCGGGTCCTTTTGTCCGAATTCCATCTCAATCTGCCACCATCTGGAGACGCCTATCAGCTCATTGAACTCCGCCCAGTCGATGCCGGCCTCTGCCACCTTCTTCAGGTCGCCGTTCTTCAGCGCCTGCAGAGCTTTGAGCATGGCTTTGGCTGCCGGATAGAGGCAGACCATGGGAATGGAGACATACTTGGCTCCCATTCTCTCCAGTTCCGAAAGGGAGAACAGCGGTGTCTTGCCTCCGGGAATCAGGTTGAATGCGAGAGGAATTTGAATCGTCTCAGCCAGGCGCGCCACCTCCTCCAGAGACTGAGGTACACTCCACATAAATCCTTTTACGCTTCAATCCCACCAGAATCCCTATAAACACCCGCCTTAGATACTACTATCATGGCAAACCCATCCAACAACCCCCTCGATCTCCTGAAGCCCTCCGCTCCGGGAGAGGAGAAGAAGTGGTACGAGATCGAGCCTGCCGAAGGCCACCGGTTTCTGGGAGAGGTTCTGCAGCTTCGAAGCAGGCGGGAGATCATCAGGTTCATAGGCTCCGGGACGAAGAGCCGGGAGGAGATACAGAGGCAGTTCGGACTGCAGGAGAGCGTGGCAGAGGTGCACCTCTACCTGCTGGAAAAGGCGGCTGTAATCGAAAAGACAGAAGAAGGCTACAGGCTGACCCCCATCGGCGATGCATGCCTCAAAAGCTTCCGGTAATTCCGGATGCGGGCAGAAAGGCTTCCTTTTAATATCTCTCTATATCACGCCCTTGGTGCTGGGAACTCCCGTCCCCTCTCGCCCTGCTGCCTGGCGCAGGGCGAAGCCCAGTGCCTTGAATATGCTCTCCGCCTTGTGATGATCGTTTTCGCCGTAAAAGCGAATGTGCAGCGTAAGCCTCGCAGCCACGCAGAACGCCTCCAGGAAGGGCTGAAGTAGCTGAATATCAAAGTCTCCGATGCTCCTGCCTCTAAATTCGCCGGCCATGACCAGATAGGGCCTGCCTGAGAAGTCGAGGGCAACGTCCGCCAGGGCATCGTCCATGGGAACGGAGCTGCTGCCGTAGCGGCGAATCCCGCTGCGATCGCCCAGGCACACGTCGAATGCCCGGCCAAGGGCAGTTCCCAGAGCCTCGATTCTGTAAAAGCCGGGCTCGGACGTGGCTGACAGCTCCAGCGAGCCGGTCCTGGCCAGTGCCGTTAGCATGTGATCCAAAAATCCCGATCCAGAGCTGACCGACGCCGTTCCAGTCCCGTCCAGATCCAGCTTTGCCTGCCCCCTGCACTTCCGAAATACCCCTTCAGCTTCTCCTCTCCTCATGCTCTCGCCCTTGCCCCAGTGCCTCAATAGTCTTTTTTACATTCAGCCTGCCGGTATAAATGGCAGTGCCCGCCACAGCCCCGCCCGCCCCCGCCTGCCGCAGTGCCAGGACATCCTCAATGGATGAGACACCTCCCGCCGCCACAACAGGGATTCTGACGGCAGCCACCAGCTCGCGCGTCGGCCCCAGATCAACTCCCCTCTGCTGCCCCTCCACATCTATGTTTGTAAATAGAATCGATCCGGCACCCTTCTCCTCAAAGAGCCGCCCCAGCTCCACCGCCCTTCTGCCGATGCTCCTCTGCCATCCCTCGGCTGTCACATCCCCGCGCTTTATATCCAGGGCGACCATGATTCTCTCTCTTCCGTGCCGGTCGGAGAGGCGCGAGACCATGTCAGGATCTCTGAGGGCTGCCGTTCCAAGTATGGCCCTGTCCGCTCCCAGCTCCAGTACGGCCGAGACGTCCTCCTCAGATCGTATGCCTCCTCCAACCTGGATGAAGATGTCCAGCTTCTTTACGATCTCGCTCAGGATGGGGGCGTTGATCCTCTTTCCGAGGATGGCCCCGTCCAGGTCGATGATGTGCAGGTGATCTGCGCCCTGCTCGACCCAGCGCTCAGCCTGGGCCAGGGGATCGTCCAGGGCCACCACCTCTGTGCCGGGAACGCCACCTACAAGCTGCACGCACTTGCCGCCGCGCAGATCGACGGCGGGAAAGAATGCGAAATCCATGCACCCACCTTGCACTGCGCGGCCCTTAACAGTTTCGATCCGAACCAAACAACAGAGGCGAAGAAGCGAATTTGCGCTCTATACCATTTTCATTCACTCTCCGATATTCTATTACTTAACAAGTAAATTTAAATTCTAATAACAGATAAGTACTGAAAATATGTGCATAAAAAATAATTAAAGTGGTTGGAGATGACATTCACTCTCATCAAGGGAACCTTTCACGTGGCTGGCTACAGCCCGGACGGCGATTCGATTCGGTTCATGGCTGAAGATCCCTCTCTCTGGAAGAGGCTCTCCGGCCCGGCGGCTGCCGTCAACGCCCGCGGACACGCCCAGCTGAGAATCGAGGCTGTTGATGCTTTGGAGACGCACTACTCCGGCTACTGCCAGCCGGCCCGCCCCGCTCAGGCTGCTGCTCGCTACCTCCTCTCCTTTCTGGGCATAGATGATGTGGTCTGGGATGAGACGCACCGCCTCGTTGCCAGTGCCAGCGACGGGACTGAGGGCTACATACTCTGCCGCAGCACTGAGAGCAACCGCCGTCCGGTATCCTTCGTCTTCGCCGGCCAGGCCGATGAGAGGAACGGAAGCGAGACAATACTGGATCCGCCTCTGCTTAAAGAGAGCATCAACTACCATCTGCTCGCCCGTGGCCTGGCCTATCCCACGTACTACAACGGACTCTTCTCAGACCTGCGCCGCCCGCTCTCCGCCGCTGTGAGAATGGCCAGAGAGGAAGGGCGGGGACTGTGGCCCCTTGACAGGACCAACAGGGGCCTGTCCGTCGCCGGACTGGAGGCGGTCACTGAGGAGGCGGCGATCATGCCCAAGCTCTTCCGGCGCATAATAGACTATATGGGCGAAGGGGGCAGCATCACGGGATTCAAGGAGCACCTGCAAAATAGATGCGAGCCGCTGGTGCGAATCGAACAGGTGCACTTTACCCGGCTGGATGCAATCGTCGAGATGAAATGTGAGAAGGTGAGGCTGGCCGAGGCTCCGGAGAACCTGATATTCATGGATAAGGTGCTGTGCAAGAAGAGCTAAAAAAAATTAGGATTTACGGGTCTTCCAGGAACTGAAGAATAAACGGCGCACCATAGTAGAGACTGTCTACTGTTCCCAGTGAGAAGTCCCTTCCAAAGTGATACTGAGAGCTACTGGGCGCACCAAGTCCAATCTGACGGGCCATGATATGAGATCCTGCGGCACTATAATGGATGGCATAGGGCTCCTTTGAAACCCCTCCTCCCAATACTACCGGTTCCTTGTGAACAGCTTTCTCCCTGAGGCCTCCCACTTCCACGCCAAAACAGGCCGTCGTGCATAAGAGCCCTGCGGCCAGCAAGGCAAGACAGATCATTCCGAAGCGCAATTTCAACCCTCCTCACGAACTCATATCGATTAACAGTTATAAAGTTAAGTGTGAGCACCGGCGTTTTTCGGTGACGTCCGTCATTGACATTCGCATCATCTTCCCTTCGCAGCCATGAACTCGCGGGCGAGCCTCGCAGCCAGCAGCGCCGTTTCGCCACGGTCGTAGCCCGGCGTCAGCTCGGTTATGTCCAGGCCGGCCGCCCGCGGGGCGGTTCGCTCGATGACCCTTTTTGCGTCCCAGGAGGTCAGGCCGAAGGGCTCGGGGTTTCCCACAGCCGGCGCAAACGACGGGTCGAGGGCGTCCAGGTCGATGGAAAGGTAGAGCCTCTCGCAGTCCATGCCCTGCATAGCCCGATCCAAAACCAGGTCGATTCCCTTCTCCCGCACATCGCGAGCCGTAAAAAAGGGTATCTCATTTTCAGCAGCAAATTCGAATTCCTCCCGGCTGCCGCTCCGGATGCCGATGGAGGCATAGGCCAAAACGCCCTTTTCCAGGATCCTCCGGCTGGCGCAGGCATGGCTGTAGCTGGTGCATCCGTACTCGTCGCGCAGGTCCAGGTGCGCGTCCAGCACAACAATGCCCAGATCACCGGGCCCGCATCCATCTCTATCCAGCAGAGCCTCTACAATGGCGGGGGTGACTGAGTGCTCCCCTCCCAAAAAGACGGGCACGGCTGAGTCCGGCAGCATTGCTATGCCCTCCCTGATTGTCTGCCCGGCATATGCCGGGTCCGCCCCCAGCTCCATGTTTCCCAGATCGCAAATCCCGAGATCCGCCAGGTCCAGGCCATAGTAATAGTCGTAGCTTTCGAAGTTGTAGGAGGCGAGGCGTATGGCATCCGGGCCGTCCCTCGATCCGGAACGAAATGATGCCGTGGCATCGAATGGCAGCCCTACAACTGCGTACCTCGCGTCATCGATCCCCCGGTCGGCGTCGGCAAAGCAGCCCCTCTGGAACATAACCGGAAAAGAGTAGAAGATGTAAAGGAGGAGGGTTCAGCGCAGGTCCAGCTTTGTCCTGCCCATGACGAATAGGTAGGGAACCTCTTTGCCCTCTTCGACCTTTTCCTTCTGGTCATCGGTGATGGGGACGTCCACTGTGGAGAAGTCCCCCAAGTCCATCAGCTGCACAGACGTCCCTCCGATGGACAGAACCTGGCCGGACTTACGCTCTACTGTGGGCACATAAATCTTGGTGGTAACCGGCTGGACTATGGACCTTTTCTGATTGTCAAAGATGCCGATGGCATCCACCCTCGCCTTGGCGCTGCCGTGCTTGCCTGGCTTGGAATGGGATATGCTCTTAATGATGCAGGGCTCATCGTCGATGATGACGTACCTTCCTTCTTTCAGCTCTCTGACCTCAACCTGCTCCTTCATTTGATCACTCCTAAGGGCGAATGCAACTCTCCTATTTAAAGGATGTCTTTCATCCTCCGCAGTGCCTCCTCAAGCTGCGACCTGGCTGCAGCGTAGGATATTCTGATGTGGTCCTTTCCGCCCGGCCCGAAGGCCGATCCCGGGACTGTGACGACCCCAGCCTTTCCCAGTTGTGCCGATACGGCATCGCCGCCAACCCTGGGGAAGAGATAGAATGCCCCGTCAGGCTCAGCGAGAGGCACGCCCATCTCCCGAAAGCCTCTCACCATCAGGTCCCGCCTGGATCGAAACTCGTCCCTCATCTGCGCCACGCAGTCCTGCGGCCCTGATATGGCCTCCAGGGCTGCCGCCTGGGAGATGGAGCTGGCGCAGGCCTGAACATACTGGTGGATCTTGAGGAGCTGCTCCAGTGCAGAGCCTTTGGCTGCCAGGTAGCCCAGCCTCCAGCCGGTCATGGCATATGTCTTGGATACGGCATTGACTGTGATCACGTTGTCTGAGAACCTGCCGGGGCTGACGTGCTCACCCCTGTAGATGAAGTGCTCGTAGACCTCGTCTGAGAGTACGGCGACGTTGCTGTCATCGGCTATCTGTGCGATGGCCTTCATCTGGTCCGGCGTTTGTACTGCGCCTGTGGGATTGGCAGGGGAGTTGACTACGATCAGCCGCGTCCTGTCCGATATCCTCTCCTGCAGGGCATCCGGGGATAGCCGCAGATCCTCGTCCAGAGGAATGCTCACCGGCCGGCCTCCCACCAGCTTGGTCAGCTCGGCATAGGAGAGGAAGGCCGGATCGCCTATCAGAACCTCATCTCCGCGATCGACCAGGGCGGCGATGACGAGGAAGAGGGCTTCGCTCGCCCCGCTGGTAACCATTATATCCTCCGGTGAGCACTCGATACCGTTTTCCCTCCTGAACTTCTCAGCAATGGCCGCCCGCAGATCCGGCAGGCCGCAGTTGGGGGTGTAGCTGGTCATTCCCCTCTCTATGGCCCGGACAGCCGCCTTTTTGATATGCTCCGGGGTATCGAAGTCCGGCTGCCCCAGCCCCAGATTTACCGCACCGGGAGCAGCTCCCTCAAAGCACTTCCTGATGCCCGAAATTTCAATTTTCTCTGTACAGCTTGCAAACCTCATGATTACTCCTCCCTGTAAACCACGTTGATGACGCCAAAGCAGCCCAGCCTGGACAGCTCCTCTTTCATCAGGTTCATCCTGACACGTCCCCCTCTCCAGTAAAGGGTGATCTTGACGTCCTCCCTCTCCGTCTCCTTTATCACCGACTCCATAAACCTCTCCAGCGCTCGCGAATTGGAGAAGGGGACAACGAATATGGCCCTGTAGTTCTCGTCCTTTCTGGAGTATGATGTCAGGATGTAGCCGTTGTTCTCGTACTCGCTGATCTCCTCAAAGGGGCAAAAGACCTCCTTTTCGTGCTCTGCTGTGCAGTCGATCCTGGAGATGACCAGGAAGATCTGCAACAGGAGAGACTTATCGATTTTTTTCCCAAACCAGATGTTTATAGCACCCTGCGTGAGGAGGACGGATGCTGAATTGCCGCTCATCTCAATGGAGACTGGCTCCGACCTGCCAGACGGCCTGCTGGCTGAGGAGCTGGGCATATGTCTATCCAATCAGGCGGAGCAGATATAACTGTTTCGAGAAATAACCGCAAGGAGGATTGATGCCTTTGGACCGTATACTGATTGCCCTGCAAAAACGCTTTGAAGAGGAGCCCTATGCCCGGATGTTCGCCATTAAAATTGCAGCACTGGAAGAGGGGCGCTCCGTTTTAGAGATGAGAACCACACAGCAGATGAACAATCTCCTCTCAATGACCCACGGCGCAGCCATCTACTCTCTGGTGGATGCCGCCTTTGAGCTGGCCGTAAACTCCCACGGCACAGTTGCAGTGGCCATAAGCGTTAATGTGAACTACATCAGTGCGCCGAGGGTGGGAGAGCTGCTGCAGGCCGAGGGGCGCGAAGTGAATGCCTCCCGCAGGATCGCCGCCTGCGATGTCACAGTCACAGGAGAGGACGGCCGGCTGATTGCCACCTGCCAGGCTATGGCCTACAGGAAGAATGAGATGCTGCCTTTCCTTCATCCTTGAGGACCGGGGACACCTCCAACAGGATTTTATTCCATAGACGTGCAAGGCTTGACTGATGAAGCTCTCATCCTGCTTGAAGAGGTACAAAGATGATACGCACCGGGCATTTGCCCCTGAGGAGACGCTCAGGCTGGCAGAGGCAAAGCTGCCAGCCGCCGGCATCACCAGGGTGGCGGACATAACCAACCTGGACCGGATAGGAATTCCCGTATTCTCATCCATCCGGCCCATGGCCGACCGCGGGGCGGTCTCCGTCTATAACGGCAAGGGGGCCACGCCCATCGAGGCCAGGGTTTCGGCGGTTATGGAGGGGCTGGAGCGCTACTCAGGAGAGGTCCGGGACAGAAAGCTGGAACTGGCCAGCTTCTCACGCCTGGACGGCAGCGCCCTTGACCCGCACGACCTTATCCTGCCTCAGGAGGCGCAGGCGGATGCATTGGACGCCGTGATACCCTGGGCGGCGGGCTGGGACATCATGAACGATGAGGAGATTTTAGTCCCTGCCAATGCCGTCTTTCATCCCCTTTCTTCCGACTACAGGCGCCTCTTCCGCACCAATACCACTGGCCTTGCATCAGGAAATACCATTGAGGAGGCGGTATTTCACGGACTGGCCGAGGTCATCGAAAGGGATGCATGGGCTTTGGTGGAGGCATCGCGCCGCATGGGTCCGCTCATCACCGACATCGGCGACGGCCGGGCCAGGGATCTGCTGGACAGGTTCGCAGCTGCAGAGGTGGCTGTCTATCTGAGGGACATCACCAGCGACATCGGCGTTGCCACATGTGCTGCCGCATCCGACGATGTGCGCCTGCGCGATCCAACGCTGCTTACAACAGGCATGGGCACCCACACAAGTGCCAGGGTGGCTGTGCTGCGGGCTCTGACAGAGGTGGCGCAGAGCCGCCTCACCCAGATTCACGGAGCGAGGGAGGACACCACCATCGCCGACTTTCGCAGGCAGATCGGCTACGAGAGGACAAAGAGGATCAACAAGCACTGGTTTGAGGTCTCGGATGAAAAGAGCTTTTCCGCCATCCCCTCCTTTGATAGCGACGACTTCTTGCTGGACATTCGGCACATGCTGGGCAGGCTCGAAGAGGCCGGCCTGGAGAGGGCCATTGTGGTAGACCTGACACGGGAGGAGATAGGCCTGCCCGTGGTGAGGGTGATCGTGCCCGGCCTGGAGATAGCGGGCGTGGACCCGGAGAGGGTGGGCAGGAGGTACAGAGATGCTGCTCGCAGCAGAAATCGTCGTCTTCCTGGGGCCAAGCCTCTCTCTGGATAAGGCCAGGGAGATGCTGGAGGCTGACTTCCGGCCGCCGGCAAAGAGGGGCGACATCTACAGGGCGGCCCGTGAGGGAGCCAGGGTCATCTGCCTCATAGACGGAGTGTTCTTTCAGGACTGCTCCGTCGCTCATAAGGAGGTACTCTATGCTCTGGAGGCTGGAGCCCGTGTCCTCGGGGCCTCCAGCATGGGAGCGCTGCGCGCCTCTGAGCTGGATGCCTACGGCATGGAGGGCGTGGGCATGATATACGAGGCCTATCGCAGCGGAAGGCTGGTTTCGGATGACGAGGTGGCGCTTACATTCGATCCCTTCACATTTGCCCCCCAATCAGAGCCTCTGGTCAATATTCGCTTCAACCTGGATTTGGCCTGGCAGAATGGCGTTATCGACTCTGCCGCCAGGGAGAGGCTCCTGCACTGCGCCTCCAGCCTCTATTTTCCGGAGAGAAGCTATGAGAGGATGCTGGCTGCTGCAAAGGGTCTGGTGGAGGATGAGGATCTGCAGGCTGTCAGCGCGTTTTTGGAGCGGGAGAAGAGGGACTTCAAGATGGAGGATGCAGTCTGCGCTTTGCAGCGCGTCCGGCAGATGGCATACGAGATGCAATAGCTGAAAAACGCTAAATAATGATAATATTATTAAGTACACCTATTTAAATAGATTGAAATAATAGCTACTCAAAGGAAGGCCAATTCGATCGCTATGATAGATGATATTCTTGCTTTAAAGAAGGAGCGCCAGGCAACCATCCTGGCACATAACTACCAGATCCCCGAGGTGCAGGACGTGGCCGACCTGGTGGGCGACTCACTGGAGCTCTCCCGCGCGGCTGCCCGCTTGGACTCTCCTGTCATCGTCTTCTGCGGTGTGGACTTCATGGCCGAGACGGCGGCCTTACTCTCTCCAAATAAGAGGGTCGTTTTGCCTGAGAAGGGGGCCTACTGCCCCATGGCCCAGATGATCACTCCGGAGGAGCTGCGGGGCCTTAAGGCTCTGCATCCCGGTGCGACAGTGGTATGCTATGTCAACTCCACAGCGGAGATCAAGGCGGAGAGCGATATCTGCTGCACATCGGCCAACGGGGTGCAGGTGGTCAGATCCCTTCCGGAGAAGAAGGTCATATTTGTGCCGGACAGGAACCTGGCGGCCTACGTGGCCCGCCATACCGACAAGGAGATCATACCCTGGAATGGCTACTGCTATGTGCACGACTGTTTCACCATAGATCAGGTCGAATCTGCCAGGGCTGAGCATCCCCAGGCCGAGCTTCTGGTGCATCCGGAGTGCCGGCCGGAGGTGATCGACCGGGCAGACTACGTCTACAGCACTGCGGGAATGTGCCGCCATGCCAAATCCAGCCCCGCCCGTGAGTTCATCATCGGCACAGAGGCTGGCATGATCTACCGGCTCAAAAAGGAGAACCCCGACAAAGAGTTCTATCCGCTGAGCGAGAGCGCCATCTGCCAGAATATGAAGAAGACTGACCTGGCCAAGTTGCGGCTGGCGCTGCAGACCTGCGAGCCGCGGGTTGTGGTGCCGGAGCGGGTCGCCTCGCGGGCCAGGAAGGCGATCGAGAGGATGCTGGCGGTGCAGTGAGGAAGGCGGCCGGATGCACTTGATTGAGGTCTTTTGCTCCATTCAGGGCGAGGGCCCGGCCATGGGGCGGCCCGCCACATTTGTTAGGCTGGCAGGATGCAATCTCCGCTGCATGGGGTGCGACACAAACCTCCGGCAGGGGCACGACCTGTCCGCGGGCGATGTTGCGAATATGGTCAGAGGAGCCAGGGCGGTCATCACCGGAGGAGAGCCCACACTGCAGATGGATGAGCTCACTGCTCTGATATCTCTGCTTCATTCTCAAGGAAAGGAGGTTGACATCGAGACCAACGGAACCAATCCCATTGCCGAAGAGACTTTAGCAAATGTTCATTATGCAGTGGTCAGCCCCAAGAGGGGGTCGAACTGCAATCTTGACTACTGGGCTCTAAAAGAGAATGTCCACCTGAAATTCGTGCTGGGCAAAGAGCCCTGGTGCTGGACGGCACAGCTTCTGGAGGAGATCATCGGCGGTTATCGTCTGGCAAAGGAGAGGGTCTGGATAATGGCCTACGGTGCAGAGGAGGGCATGCAGGGGGCAAAGGAGGCCTGGGACCTTGCGCTGCGCCTGGGTGTAAACTACTCGGACCGGCTTCACATCCGGCTGATGAGACGGTAAAGATGTTAGGGGATGAATCCGCCCGTTGGGAGTAGCAAAGGGGTATATGTCCGGGCGGTCTATATGCAGACAGGCCGGTCAGATATGAGTATATTTGCCATGCGGGGTGAAAGTGATTATGAGGATGATTGAGATCGAAATTGCGGGAAAGGGAAAGGCCATAGCCAGGCTGGATGAGAGAAATCCCGCCATCGGGGAGGCGTTCTATGCCGCTCTTCCCATGCAGGGAACAGCCAGCCTCTGGGGCGAAGAGGTCTACTTCGATGTGCCTCTGCAGATGACAGACGAGAATCCATCCCCCACAGCCGAGGCGGGCGATATCTGCTACTGGTCGCCGGGCCCTGCGTTCTGCATATTCTTCGGCAAAACGCAGCCCTATTCGGCTGTCAATCACCTGGGAAGGGTGACCCGGGGGCTGGAGATATTCCGGAAGGCAAAGGCCGGAGACAGGATTGTTCTGCGCAGAATATTGGCAGATGCTTTTTCTCCTTCATAGCATCCATCGCTATCTTTCAAACCTCAGTCTTTGAAGCTCCATGTCAATTTTCATTTCATCTTTGGCATAGTCCGGTTCATAAAGAGCCTCATCGGCTATTCTTATAGTAAGTCCGGCCATTATTCCCTTCAGGAAGGCAGGTCTATCCTCATCGTCAAGGGTGTTTATGATGCGATTCACATAGCGCTCCACGGTAGTGCCGGGGATCGCCCGGAAGGAATTCAGCTCATCGACAACCTGGCTTACTTCATCCTCAGTGAAGCCGAAGCGGTGAAGCAATTCTGCAAGACCATCATCATCGTTGCTCATACTAGGGATTTATTGTGCTAAAGGTAAATGATTCTTTGCCTTATAAAACCGCTCACGTTTTTTTTTTGCGCTACTACTATTCGGTCCATATAGGAAGCGTCGCAAATGGAACCGATATGAACGCAAGCATAGTCTTTGAGCAGTCTCAGGAGGGGCTGCCGCACTTGACATAAGACGGTTTAAGTAATAAGTGATGCCCCTATGGACATTGTATTCTGGTTCATTTGCGATTATATCGAGGTTCTTAGAAGTTGGTTCGGTATCATAGAAAGACTGAATTGACATCCAAAATCCAGTTCAGCAG
>JAGPMN010000015.1 GCA_018052825.1 Methanothrix sp. | reverse complement strand
CTGCTCATTCGGACATGCTACATCTAAGAATCGAGGCTTTGGACCTCTTTTGCCCATTTTGCTACACCCCATGTAGCATATATGAATAGGTTATATAAATAACAGCCTATTGCAGATTCACGACCCAAAAGTCAGTTTGATCTCTTTATTCCTCACTATTTTTTACCTCCTACATGTCATATCCCAATTTTAGAGGTCTGTTTTGACATCTTTTGGTATATAAGGCACGCCTGTGGTATTGTATAGTCTACTGATAATGAGTTGTTGAACAAGAAAACACCCTCATAAGACCTCATCGACGAAATGTGCGCTTAAGTGAGGGTAATCGAATGCAGCCATCTCCTATCATCTCATTCACACGATCTGCTAGCGGCCAGTCAACTCAATAAAGGCAGACGACCTTTGAGGCCAAAGAAAAATTTAATAAATCACCTCATTTGCACCATACTCGATGAAAAAGTGGCAGCGCGACTCAGTGGGATCGATATACAATTATCTGCCGCCAGGCTGCATCATCTGCAGGCAGGGGGCGTGCCTGGTTCTCTTCGTGACCGGCCTGTGCGATCGGGGCTGCCTGTACTGTCCCCTCTCAGAAGAGCGGAGGGGCAGGGACAGGGCATTCGCAGACGAGCAGCCCGTCTCATCGCTGCAGGACATACTGGCGGAGGGAAGGGCCATAGGTGCCCTGGGCACAGGCATCACCGGCGGCGAGCCCCTGCTCAGGCTGGATTATGTTCTGGATTGCATCCGGGCTTTGAAGGCCGAGTTCGGGAAGGGACATCACATTCACATTTATACAGGCCTTCTGCCAGGACGCGAGGTTCTGGAAAAGCTGTCGGCTGCGGGATTGGATGAGATCCGCTTTCATCCGCCCCACTCCATGTGGCAGCAGCCTGCAGCTCCGCTCCTCGAGGAGGCATTGCTGCAGGCTGCTGCCCTGGGCCTGGAGGCGGGAGTGGAGATTCCTGCCATAATGCCGGCCCCCGCCGTAGTCCTGGCTGTGCGGCAGACCGGTGCCTTCCTCAACGTCAATGAACTGGAGTTCTCCGAGACCAACTTCTCAGGCCTGGCCGGTCAGGGCTTCATCCCTGTGGAGCTCGGATGCGCGGCGCAGGGAAGCGAGGAGATCGCCAGGCAGCACCTTCTGCAGGAGGGGATCAAGGTTCACTTCTGCCCCTCCCGCTTCAAGGATGCTGTACAGCTCAAAGAGAGGCTGCTACGCCGGGCGGCTCGCACCGCCAGGCCCTTTGATTATGTGAGCGAGGAGGGCACTATAATTTACGGCATAATCGAGGGCGAGCTGGAGGCAGCCCTGCGGGTTTTGGAGGATCTGGAGGTGCCTGAGGATATGTATCAGGTGAGATGCGAAAGGATCGAAATGGCTGCGGCCATCCTGGAGGAGATAACCAAAGAGCTAAAAGGTATTAGCTGTATTTTAAGCATAATTGAGAGATATCCCTTTGAGGATGGGCTGGTAGTGGAGAGAATACCTTTATAATCCTTAAATTCATTGGTGAAGGGCGGTGGTTTTGCCGGATGGAGAGCGCTGAAGAACGAATCCAGGAGAGGCTCAGAAATTATCTCAAGCGGGATGGAGTAGGGATCAGGAAGGCTGTCTTGAAGTTGTTTTTGAGCGAGGGGGCTTATACCACTGAGGACGTCTTCACCTACCTCGCGAAGGAGGGTTTTGAAGTCAGCTATCGTGGAGTATCGGCCATGGTGGGTCTCATGAACACTCGCCTGGGCATCCTGAGCATTGATGTTTCCGGAGACCATAACGTCTATTCCCTGAAAGGGGACCATAAGGGCGTGGTCAAGTCGGTTCTGGAGAATTACTAATTTTACGGATACGTCTTTGTGCCGCGGCCTGCTCCTTCTCTTCGCCGCAATATTTTTCAATTGGGCGGCTCGCCCCTTTTCATCCTCTTCATGTATTTGGCCAGGACCAAATCAGCTAGCAGGTTAACGCCCCTGAGGGCGGCGTGAACTGCCGGCCCGGCAGTCATCCTCTCCCGGTAGAATCGGTGCAGGGTCTTGAGATGGCGCAGGTTGTAGTCGAGGCACAGCCCCACGAGCTGCCAGTGCTCGGGCATGGCATCCGTCTTCCCAAACCCCTTCGCACCTCCCAGGCGGGTGTCGGCGATGGTGGTGAAGAAGAGGGGTAGCATGAGGCCGGTGTAGTCCATGAGAGACTCGACCAGCTCTGTGGTCTTGAGGACGTCCTCCCGGGTCTCGCCCGGCAGTCCCAAAACCAGGCTGGCTACGGGAAGCCATGACTGCTCCTCGAAGAGGCTGTAGCACTCCCGCACCAGAGCCGGCCAGCTTTCAATCTCAGCGGGCAGAGCCTTCCTGGGCATATGCATCTTCAGTATTCGACAGCTTCCGGTCTCAATGCCGATCCAGGCTGACATGTGGTTTTGGTCCACGCCCACCCCTACCGCCTCGGAGACGCGGCGCAGGAGGTCGGGATTTTGGTGGACCGAGGCCAGGCTCAGATGGGAGATGTCGATGGTCTTGGGGCCGAGGCCCTTTACCGCCCTGACCAACTGCAGAATCCTCTCAGAATCGGGCTGGCCGCCGCTGTAGTAGTAGGAGAAGAAGTCCTCGCTGTGCAGTATGATATCCCTCTGTCCTGCAGCCAGGTTCACACGCACATCCTCAACAATCCTTTCCAGTGGCCTGTGGCGCAGGGTTCGCATGGCAGGAGAGCAGAAGGCGCACCCCCTCCAGCAGCCCCTGGCGATCTCCACTATGCCGCCGACGGTCCCGCCCCGGTTGATGGGTATGGCGTCGCCGGGAACGGCTCTGCCCCGGATGACGGCTGGCACTGCCTCGCCTGCGATGATCTTCTTGCAGACATCGGGAAAATCGCTCTCCCCTTCGCCGATGTATATGTGGTCCACGCCCACATCCTCACCCATCAGTTCCCAGGCCCCGTTTCCGCCTATAACCAGATGAGGCCGGTGCTTTTTGATGAGCGGATGGGATAGGAGCTCCAGGAAGCTGGCACGGTTGTAGGGCGCCCCCTTGCCTATGATCTCTTCGATCTCCCGCACGGCTATCTTTCCCATGGGATCGTCGTGGGTGATTCCCACCACCTTTGTATCCGGGCCGATGGCCTTTTCCAGATGATGGGGATGGGCGACCATTACATCGTCTCTGGAGAACCCTGACTCAAGAAGTGCCGCCTCCACCTTTCTCATGCCGCAGGGTGCGATGACAGCCGAGCCGTCTTCTGCGGCTGGGACGGGCGGGCAGAAGAGTTTATGAAATATGCTTTCGGGAAGCGCCGCTTTGGGCATTATGGCGGCAAATCCCAGCATCACACCTCCGTGATAGCTGCTCATCATGGTGGAGTCGCTGGTGAGCACAATTCTCTTTCCCCCTGTCTTCGGCATAGCCTGTCCATCCAGGGCGTTAAGGAAGATAACATTATTGGGCAGGAAAAGCCAATAGGTTTTTATCGGATTGCCGACCTTTGGAAGGCCCGTGCAAGAGAAGTCGTTATCGGAGATCAACGAACGCATTCGCGATGGAAGCGCCCGTGTTGTAACTGCAGAGGAGATGCCCGATATTGTGGACGAGCTGGGCCCTGCTGAAGCCGTGCGCGAGGTGGATGTAGTAACCACAGGTACATTCGGAGCCATGTGCTCATCAGGCGTATTTCTCAATTTAGGCCACAGCGATCCACCTATAAAGATCGGCAGAGCGTTTCTCAACAGGGTGGAGGCCTACGGGGGCATCGCCGCCGTCGACCTCTTCCTTGGAGCCACCCAGCCCTCCGAGGACCGGGGCATTGAGTACGGCGGGGCCCACGTCATGGAGGACCTGGTCTCGGGGAAGCAGATCGAGGTGGATGCCTTCGGCGTAGGCACGGACTGCTATCCGCAGACGGAGCTGGAGACCTGCCTGCGCCTGGATGACTTCAACCAGGCTGTCATGGTCAATCCCAGAAACGCCTATCAGCGTTACAATGCAGCCACAAACACCTCCGACAGAACCATGCACACCTACATGGGCACCCTCCTTCCCCGCGTGGGCAATATTCACTACAGCGGAGCCGGAGTCCTCTCTCCCCTCTCCAACGACCCAAATTTCGATTATATCGGCGTGGGAACGCGAATATTTCTGGCCGGCGCTCAGGGCTACATCATGGGCACCGGAACTCAGCACAATCCCCAGAGCGGCTTTTCCACACTCATGGTAACGGGCGATATGAAGAAGATGAGCAGCCGCTTTCTGCGGGCGGCCACATTCCACAAGTACGGCCCCAGCCTTTACCTGGGAATAGGCATTCCCATACCGATCCTGAATGAAAAGCTGGCCAGGAGCACAGCCGTGCGGGACAGGGACATCACAGTTCCCATAGTGGACTACGGCATACCCCGCCGGGACAGGCCTTCCCTGAAGGCTGTCAGCTACGAGGATCTCAAGTCCGGCATTATCGAGCTGTCCGGAAAGGAGGTGGCGACATCGTCGCTCTCCAGCTTCCTCATGGCCCGTGAGGTGGCAGCGATGCTCAAGCAGCAGGTGGAGAAGGGCGAGTTTGCCATCACCTGCCCTGTCGAGCCGCTCTCCAGGCTTGGCAGCTCCCGGCCCATGAAGCAGACAAAGGAGTCTCCCAACGTGGGGGATGTCATGAGCTGCGATGTGGTTACAGTCCGGGAGGATATCGGTGTGGATGAGGCGGCCAGGCTGATTGTGAGCGGCAGCTTTGATCACCTGCCTGTGATCTCCAAAGACGGGCGGCTGATAGGCATCATCACCACCTGGGATATATCAAAAGCCGTGGCCGGAGGAAAGCCCTCCTGCATCGGCGAGATCATGACCCGGCGGGTTTATTCCATCAGGGCTGACGAGCCCATTGAGATTGCCGCCCGCACATTTGATGTGCACAGCATATCTGCCATGCCTGTGGTTGACAGGGACAACAAGGTGATAGGAATGATAACCAGCAATCACCTCTCACGGCTGCTGGCCCGGAGGCGGTAGAGATGAAGCTCATGCTGCACGTCTCTCCGGGAATAGTGCGCTATCCCCTGATAGCCTCGGTAATACTGGAGACTGAGGCCCTGGTGAACATCGAGAGGGCAAGCATCGACGCCGTGAGCGGCGAGATAGTCCTAGAGGTTCCCGCTGAGAAGTGCCCGGAGGTGAAGGCGGCCTTTGAGAAGAGGGGAGTCCGGGTGGTGCCTCTGGAGATCCCGGTGGTCAGGGATGAAAATGAGTGCGTTCACTGCGGGGCATGCGTCTCTATCTGCCCCACCAGGACATTCCGTTTCGAGGACTGGCGGGTGATGGCCGACTCAGGAAGGTGCATTCAATGCGGGGCTTGCGTCATAGGCTGTCCGCAAAGGGCATTGAAGCTTGTATTAAAATAGCCTTTATGTGAGGCGCGCCCCCCCCCCCAGTTCATACATCTTTTGCTGGTGGAATTCAACATATACACATTTTAGATTAAGCAAGTGAGATCTACTTTGGTCAACTTAATAATTATTAAAATACTTTCTTTACTAATCTTAACAGTTATCGACAAGCAACAATAAATGCTATTAATAATAATGCTTTATATTTTGCCATCTCATTTAATTCGCGATGCAACACTAAATTATTACATCTATAAAATTAAAAATCAGATTTCATAGTAGGCGGAGCATCTCGATTTGTGCAGTAGCATCGCGAGAACGTCAAATCCTGTGCGCAGGTACTATTGATCATAACTTATGATGCTCATTTCGCTTGTAAAGGGCTATCGTTTTTCAAAATTATATTAAATTATTTTCAAAATAAGTGTGCAATAACCTCTCATTCGGTCCGGCTAAATTGAGTGGCTCCGAAATGTTTTTATATGAACCCAAATTAAGTTACTTACACTGAAATAAAATTATCTGGTGGGTAAAGCATTTTATGGTTACTCACTCGATTCGTTATATTGAGTGGGGAGGCTCGATGATAGTGGATAACGGAAGAAGAATTTTAATTGCAGATGATGATCTGCTGATTCGAACGGTTATCTCGAAAATGCTCATCAAAATGGGCATGGGGGCGGATTTAGCATGCAACGGCAAGGAGGCTCTTGATGCTATGATAAGATGGCCCTATGATGTGGTTCTCATGGACATACAAATGCCGGAGATGGATGGAATTGAAGCGACAAGGATTATCAGAGAGCACTGGCACAGCGGGCCGAGAATAGTCATAATCTCCGATTGCGATCCAAGTATCTATGAAAAGACCTGCTATGATGCAGGAGCGAACTCCTTCCTATCCAAACCTGTGAATATGGATGATCTGAAGGCTGCAGTCGAAGGCTGACCGGGTGCTTTTCAGGGAGCAAATATTTTATCAAATTCCATTATTATTACAATTTTTCAGGTATTACAACATCTATGTTTAATATGATAATATCCGCAATGTAAATCTTTTTAATTAAAAATAAAAAATGTAATACAAAATACAATCGAAAGAAATAGGAGATTTTATATGGGATGACAGTTAATACCCGGAGAATAGGCTGCTGGGGTATATTTTGGCGGTGGTGGGGTATGATGAGGTCCGAATCGAGTCTGCTGTTTGACAGTGAAATAGAGAGGCTTTCACTCTGGAATCGTATCTTCTTAAATTCTCCCTCCTTTTTGTGCAAAGATCTGCTGAAACTTATCTCAAATAATCTCTCCTATCTTTGTTGCAACAGGTGGACAAGATGATCGAAGCATGGCGTGTCACCTCATCGCTTCACATGCTTGCCGATATACTCTCCCGGCCGGACGGCTGCCAGCCTGAGAGGCTGCGCGACCTCTCCAGAGAGGCGGCAAAGCCTATATCCTCTCTCATCCAGGCATCGCTCTCCTCTGGTGAGGAGCAGATGCAGAAGATTCTGGCCTCTCTGGCCGACGACCTCTCCGACAGTGGCAGTGCCGGAGACTGGCTTGATCTGGGGCGGGTAGCAGCCGGGCTTTTCTACCGCCATGCAGCCGAGCAGTATTTTGAGAAGAGCTTACAGGTCGCCGGGACGCAGGGAGATGATGAGGGACGGTCGAAGGCCCTCTCAGCTCTCGGCAACCTGTACAGTGAGGATGAAGACTGGCAGAGAGCCTGCAGCTCCTATGAGATGGCTCTGGAGGCCCTGGATGAGGGGATGAACAAGGCAGGGGTCATCTCCATCCTGGAGAGTTTGGGAGATGTATGCCGCAGGCTTGGAGATCTCGGCAAAGCCGAGCAATGCCATCTCCGCATATTGCGTCTTGTCGATGATAGAGCCGCAAGGGCCGGATCGCTCTCCTGCCTCGGCGACCTGCTCCTTCTCAAAGGGGAGCATTCCCGCGCTCAGGAGTGCTACGAAAAGAGCCTGGCAGATTGGGAGAGACTGCAGGACAGAAGGGGAATGGCCCGGTCGCTTGCGGCTTTAGCCTCCATCCATAAAAGCTACGGCAAAGTCTCCCGGGCGGAGAGCTGCCTTCTCTCCGCCCGCCGGCACCTGCTGGACGCAGGTGACTGCACAGATGCTGCAGGCATGAGCTGCCTTCTGGGCGACCTCTTCTTCGAGCAGGGCCGATTTCAGGAGGCTGCTGACTACTATGAAAAAGGCATAGAGCATGCCCATCCTTCTCAGGCTGCGGAGGCGCTGGCGCGCGTCGGCCAGTGCTTGCAGGAGATGGGAGACCTGCTGGGCGCGGAGGATCGCATGAGGCGGGCGGCAGATCTCACGCGGCGGGCGGGCGATCCATCCCCGGATCTGCTGGCCCAGCTCGCCGGCCTTCTCCGTCTGCATGGAAAGCTCGATGAGGCACTGCAATGCGGGCAGGAGATATTGAAGATCCGGGGGGATTCTCCGTCTCAGGCTGCAGCATTGAGCCTGATCGGCCTCATCTATAGCGACCTTCGCCAGTGGCAGCAGGGAATCGAATGCTTCCAGAGGGCAGCGGACCTGTTCATGGAGAGCGGAAGCCGCCTCTCTGCAGCGGAAGCCCTCTCAAACCTCGGAAATATGTATCACCTGCAGGGGGACATGGATTCCGCACTTAACTGCTACTGCCGCTCTCTCTCCATCTTTCGCGAGCAGGTCAGCAGGCAGGGCTGCGCTCTGACTGAGTCCAATCTGGGCCTGATCTACATGAGCCGGGGAGAGCTGGCCCTGGCAGAGGAGCACCTGAGTAACAGCCTTGCCGCCAGGGAGGGGATGGGAGATGAGAGAGGCTGCGCCGGCCTGCGTCTTTCCCTGGGGAGGATACAGCAGCTCAAAGGGGATTGGAAGGCCGCATCCGAATACTTCCAGCAGGCGTCGCGAGAATATGAGGCGCTGGGAGATCTGCGCGGCTACTCTGCAGCTCAAAGCAACCTCGGAAACCTCTACTCAGACTGGGGCGACTGCAGGGCAGCGATCATGTGCTACAAATCGAGCCTTGATGCGGCGCGGGCTGAGGGCGACGGTCACGGCACGGCCCTCGCCTCCTTTAATCTGGCAGCAGCCCTCTTTCAGGATGGCGAGATCGACAGGGCGAGAGAGCTGTATGAGGGATGCAGGGAGGAGTTTGCCCGCATGGGTGACTCCAGGGCGGAGGCGCAGGCGCTCCTCGGCCTTGCGGCGGCTGTCTCTGCATGCGGCGATCTATCTTCGGCCTTGCAGCACTATCAGGACTGCCTTACCATGCAGATGAAGGTGCGGGACAGGCTGGCCATGATGGCTGCGCTGGATGGGCTGGTTGGGGTTAGCCTGCATCTGGGGCTCGCACAGGAGGCGGAAGCTGCCTATTGCCGGGTGCTGGAGGCATTGAAAAGCGCAGGAGACGCTGGAGGGCAGGCCTCTGTGCTCTGCTCCCTTGCCGGCCTGCAGGCGGATTTAGGCAGATGGGATGAGGCCGTCGCGAATTACCGGCAGAGCCTGGCCATACTGGAGGGCCTGGGGGACGACGCCTCCCTGGCCGTGGCAGAGAATAACCTGGCCAACCTCTTCTACCGGAACGGCGAGTGGAGGAGCGCAATGGAAAGCTACTCCTCTGCCCTGCAGGCCTTCAGAAGCTGCAGCGATGAGAGGAGCCTGGCCTCGGTTCTGAGCAACATTGCTGGACTGCACCTCAAGTTGGGCGAATGGACTGCGGCGCTGGAGTGCTTCCAGGAGAGCCTGGAGCTATTTGAGAGGCTGGAGGATCAGGCCGGGATGGCACGGGTTTTAGGCAATTTGGGAAGCTTCTATCTTCGGCGGGGCGAGCGCACACTGGCGGCGGACCACTTCAGCCGGGCACTGGAGATCTTCAAGCGCCTGGGAGAGCGGGAGGCGGCGGCTGAGATGCAGGCAAGCATGGATATGGCTGGGAGGGGGGATGGCAGCGACCTGGACTGCTATTACGAGCAGCTCTCCGCTCTGAAAGCTCAGGGAGACCTCTCAGGACAGGCTGAGGTCCTCGCCGCCCTTGCCGGCGGCCTGGCCGACCGCTGCCGCTGGGATGAAGCCGTCTCATGCTACCAGGAGAGCCTGCAGCTCTTCACAGCCACGGGCGAGGTCTACAATCAGGGGCAGGTTCTCTTCAACACCGCACAGGTATACAAAGAGCGCGGGGACCTGGCCGGGGCGGAAAGGCTCTTCATGAAAGCCCTGAGCATATTCGAGGGGCTGGGGGCGGCTCCATGCATGGCTGCGGTCTGGATGAGTCTGGGGAGTGTGCTCTCCCAGTCAGGCAGGGCAGCAGAGGCTGAGGATCACCTCTCCCGTTCCATCAGCCTCTTTGAGGATCTGGGAGCGCTTCCAGAAATGGCTGAGGCCTATCTGGCCAAAGCTCAGTTTCTTATAGGGCTGGGACGCCTGCAGGAGGGAAGTTATTATCTGGAACGCAGCGGGTCGCTGATGAGCAGCACCGATTGCCGTACGCTGCATATTCAGCTTCTCCAGGCGAAAGGAGAGCTTTATGCAAAGGAGGGGCGGCATAAAGAGGCGGAGATCAGCTTCGAAAAAGCCCTCAATGAGGCGCGTCTGTCTGCAAGCCCCCATGAGGAGAGCAGGTCCCTGGCCTTTTTGGGAAGGCTGGCTATAGAGATCAAGGACTATCCTCGGGCAATGCGGCTGCAGCAGCAGGCTCTGGCTGTAGCCAGCCGCATTGGAGCCATGTATGAGGTCGTTTGCATCTACCGGGATATGAGCAGAATATTCGCGGCTCAGGGCGACTGCGTGCGCGCCGGGGAGATGGCAGAGCTGGCCATCCGGCATGAGCATCTTCTCGAATCGGGTGAGGACGGGCTCTGCAGCCTGACCCGACCGGATGCGCTTCCGGCAGCGAGCGATGAGCAGATGCCTTTTTGCCTTCAGAGCCGGATAGGAGGCTAGAGGTCGGACCAGACCACGGTGGGCAGGAGGGAGAGCTGCAGGTCGATCTCCGCCAGAGCATGCCTGATCCTGGGCTCTTTGAGGAGCAGGTCCAGCTCGGCGAGCCGCCCCGTGACATCTCCGATGCTGGCCGATTTGTGCTCGCTCCTGTAGCGAACCGGGGCATAGAACAGCTCGCCTCGGGCATGATCCGCCTCTACGCCGAAGAAGTCGCGGGTGAAAAAGCCCTGAAACCTGAGGATGATGGGCTTGTAGATGTTCTTTAGAGCCGGGACGTAAAACTCCTCCAGGACCATCTTCTGCATTCTATTCTTGGAATCGGCAATGCGCAGGCGGATGTATCCCTGTCCGTGGATGTAGCCGGCGTAATGGATACCGTATCTGATGCGCGAGCGCAGATCTGTGAGCAAGCCGAGGGTGAACTCGCAGGTGTCCTCTGTCTCAGTGGGGTCCATATTGAGGAAGTATCTGATGAATATGGTGTAATTGTTATCGAAGGTTATGTAGATATAGCTCTCGTCGCTCTTGCCGCTTCTCGCTGAAATGTCGCGAACTGTCCAGCCGAAGAGCCTGTAGGCCTCATCTTTGGTGCAGCTTCTCCCGGCAAACTCGCGAGCCCTCTCCAGGATATCTCCCATCGTCTCCATTCAGGGAGCACTCTGACCTAAAGTCGGATAAACATTATGCTGACATGGCCTCAGCAGCAGTTGCCTTTTCCTCCCGGCCCCCAAAGGAGATTTTCTTTTCACTGGCCTACTAAATACAGCCCTGTCAGCGCCGCGGCCAGGGTGAGAGCTATGGCCCTCTGAATGAGCCCCAGGGCGCGGGGCAGATCTGCCGTCCCGGCCGGCTCGCCCTCTGCCATGAGTGTGTAGTAGCCGGGCTTCTCCAGACGTATGTTCAGCGATCCGGCGCAGGCTGCCATGGGCCAGCCGGAGTTGGGGCTTGGTGTGGCACTGTGGTCGCGCCAGGCGGACCGCATGGCTGCACCAGCGCGGCCGGGCCGGGCTAGGGCGATGAGGAGGATGGAGAGGCGGGCGGGGATATAGTTGGCCAGGTCGTCGAGCCTCGCCCCGGCAAATCCCAGCTCTTTCAGCTCCTCGCTCTTGTATCCTACCATGGAGTCCATGGTGCTTATGGCCTTGAAGGCCAAAGCCGCCTCGAGGCCGAACCCCAAAGGCGCAAAGAGAATATAATAAAAGATGGGGGAGAGTATTCCGTCCACATAATTTTCGGAGAGGGACTCTATCACCGCCGAGCTGGCCTGGCTTTTGGTCAGAGAGGCCGTATCCCTACCCACCAGGGCGGGCAGCATGGCCCTGGCCCCTTCCATGTCACAGTCGATCATGCGGCCAATGTCTGCCGAGACCTCCAGCAGACAGCGCATGGCGAATGTGGACTTGAGCAGAAATGCGGAGAGCAGCAGGGGCAGGACTGGCAGGGGGGCGGCGGCCCTAACCAAAAGTCCTCCGGCCAGGACGGTCGCCGATATCACTGTCGCTGCGAGGGCAGCTCCCCCTGCATGCGTTCGGGGGGCGCGGTCGCGCAAAAAGGCGATCAGCCTGCCTATCCAGACGACAGGGTGAATCCTGGCAGGCGGCTCGCCCAAAAGAAGGTCCCAGGCGGCGGCCAGAAGGAGCACGGCCAGGCCCTCCCCTATCACAGCAATGCCTCCAGCCTCTTCCAGACGTCCGCCACCGCCTCGCCCATCATGAGGCAGTCCAGGATCATGCCTGCCACCGCCGGCCGGTGGATTATGGTGCAGCTCTCGCAGCACCAGGAGCCCTCCCTCTCACTCCCGCCCGTCCTTCCGTCGCCGCAGGGGTAAAATGGGCAGAAGCAGAGGGAGCAGTCCTGGTCGAGGCTGTGGCAGGGAAACCTCTCGCAGTTCAGCCTCTGCATGACAGGGCCTTCCTCAGGGCGGCGATCAGCCGCATGTTCTCGCTCCTGGACCGCACCGCCACTCTGATGAAGCCTCTTCCAAGGTCAAATGACTGGCAGTCCCTGACTAAGACTCCCTCCCGCATGCTCCTCTCCGCCAGGACATCCGAGGGAATGCCTGCAGCCTCGATGTTGACCAGTATGAAATTGACGCTGCTCGGCAGAGGCGAGAGCCCCAGATCCCTCAGGGCGCAGTCCAGCCAGGCCCTCTCCTCCCTGATCACCTCTCGCGACCTGACCAGGTGCTCATCGCAGCCCAGCAAAAACTCCCCTGCTGCTGCGGCCATGGACCCCACTGACCAGGGAATCCTGGCCAGATTGAGGACGCGCGCCAGCGGCTCATTGGTCACTGCAAAGCCCAGGCGCAGGCCTGGAACGCCAAATGATTTGGTGAGCGACCTCATCACCAGAAGATACTCTCTCACCGGGGCCAGGGCAGCGACGCTCTGCTCAGGATCGGACAGCTCTATGAAGGCCTCGTCCACCAGCAGGAATGTCTCCGCCCTTTCGCATCTGTCGCAGAGGGCCCTGACCTGATCTGCTGAGAGGAGCCTGCCTGTGGGGTTGTTGGGATTGCAGAGAAATAGAAGCTTGGCCTGCCTCAGGTCGGAGTCGCCCACGAGGGGCAGGCCGTCCGCGCCGATGGGAACCTTCTTCACCCTGGCCCCGGCCAGGAGGGACTGGTTGGCGTACTCTCCGAAGGACGGGCTGGGAACGAGGCCCAGCTCTCCGGGCTCAAAGCAGCATTCTGCAAAGAGGCGTATTATCTCAGATGAGCCATTTCCGGGAACTATGCAATCCGGGCTTACATCCACAAATTTTGCTGCGGCGCGACGGAATTTCCGGTAGCTATTATCCGGGTAATGGCCTATTTTTTTCATCTCTTTTAAAATCAGACTCTCTAGTGGAGGATGGCCCAGGGGATTTATATTGGCGGAGAAGTCGAGCGGCTCGGCTCCCAGGATCGATGCCGCCTCCTCCACTTTGCCGCCGTGCCGGCACTCCTCAGCAGCGGCAAAGCTCCTCCGTATCCCGTTTATCATGAGCTCGCCTGCCCTCTCCTGCAAAGGCATTTCAAACTTGTGGGCGAAAAAATTCCCCATTAACAATCGTGAGTGTGCCGGCTTGCTGTGCCCTGTTGATCTGCATATAAAAACGCTGCTATGAAGATCTGACAGATTTAGTGATTATTATATTACATGGTATCCGAAAGTGTTTTATTCACTCTATGCGAACTCAAGCGGCGTATATCAAAGGAAGAGGAGGCTAAGATTCCGATGGCAACAAAAGAGGGCAGCTTTTCGATTGAGGACATGAAGAACGTCCAGATCAACATCGGAGCTGTCGTTAAGGAGGCTGAGGAGTGGGATCAGGAGATGGGTCCGTTCCCCAAGCCTGGCGTGGCAACGCTCAGAAAGTGGGATCAGGTGCTCGCAAACAGATACCGGATCATGTATGCACCTGCTGACGATACCTGTACTCTCTGTACCTACGGCCCGTGCGACCTGACAGGAAACAAGCGCGGAGCCTGCGGCATAGATCAGGCAGGAGCCTGCGGCAAGATCGTTCTGATCGCCTGCCTCATGGGCTGCTGCGCGCACTCTGCTCACGGCAGGCATCTCTATCACTGGTGCGTTGATAAGTTCGGCGACATGAAGTTCGACATGGGCGACGAGATCCTGGTAGACTCTCCCGTGTACCAGACCATCGTCGGCAGCAAGCCCAAGAGCCTGAAGGACTTCCAGGAGGGCCTCTACTATCTGGAGGAAGAGGTCGTACAGCTTCTCGCTGCCACCCATACCGGACAGGAGAGCGCCTACCAGGACTTCGAATCCAAGGCTCTCCACACCGGAATGCTGGATCTGCTGGGAATGGAGATCTGCGATATGCTGCAGATCGTGGCCTACAACATGCCCCGCGGCGCGGCTGATGCTCCCCTGGTCGAGATCGGCATGGGCACAATGGACCAGAACAAGGGGGTCCTCATCGCCTACGGCCATAACCTTGCAGCCGGTGCCGAGGCCATGATCTACGCAGAAGAGAACAACCTCTGGGACAAAGTGGATATCGGAGGCGTTTGCTGCACAGCCCACGACCTGAACAGGGTCGGCCTCGGCAAGGGCGAGGCCAAGGTTCCAGTCGGCATAGGCACCAAGCCCAAGGTGGCTGGAGCCATCGGCTGGTGGAGAAAAATGATCCGCGCCGGAGTCATGGACTGCGTGATGGTAGACGAGCAGTGCGTCTGGTGCGATGTTCTTGCCGACTCCCAGAAGCGCAAGATCCCTGTCATCGCCACCACAGACAAGATAATGCTGGGCCTGGAGGACAGGACCAACGATTCAGTAGATGCCATAGTGGACGACCTTGTAAACTTCAAGGTCCCGGGCGTTGCCATTCTCGATCCAGTAAAGGCGGGAATAGTAGGCATCAAGACTGCCATTGCAGTCAAGCCCAAGCGCGCCGAGGCCAAGATCGCCAACCTCCTCACCGAGCAGCAGTTCCAGGAGGGCATCAAGAAGTGTACTCAGTGCAATGAGTGCGCCTTCGTCTGCCCGCCCCACATCAGAATCAGCAAGCTCATCGCCGAGGCTGTCAAGGGCAATCTACAGGAGTTTTCCAACTTCTATGAGATCTGCGTAGGCTGCGGCCGGTGCGAGCAGGTCTGCCCGCAGGGCATTCCAATCCTGGATCTGTTCGAGTATGCCAACCGCCAGTATATCAAGAACCAGAAGTTCAAGATGAGATCCGGACGCGGACCCGCCCTCGACACTGAGATCAGGGCTGTGGGCGCGCCCCTTGTGCTCGGCACCATCCCTGGAGTTATCGCCCTCGTAGGCTGCTCAAACTATCCCAATGGAACCAAGGAGTGCTACGACATCGCCAAGGAGTTCGCGGACCGCGGCTACATCGTGGTCACCTCCGGATGCATGGCCATGGACATGTCCCTCTACACAGATGTCGATGGCAAGACCATCTGGGAGCAGTATCCCGGCGGATTCGACGGCAGGAACATCTGCAACACAGGCTCATGCGTCTCCAACGCCAATATCGCCGACGCTGCCATCAAGGTGGCCACCATCTTTGCTCACAGAAATCACAGGGGCAACTTCGACGATATCGCAGACTATATCCTTGGCAAGGTAGGTGCCTGCGGTGTGGCATGGGGAGCATACTCCCAGAAGGCAGCAGCTATCGCCACCGGATTCAACCGCCTCGGAGTTCCCGTAGTGGTTCAGCCCCACTCTGTCATGTATCGCAGGTCCTTCATGGGCCGGACTGACAGGCCAGATGACTGGATGGTCATTGATGCCCGCGACGGCAAGATGCAGCAGATAGAGCCCGCACCTGAGGCATTGCTGTATATAGCCGAGAGCAAGGAAGAGGCAATGCTGGAGATGGCCAAGCTATGCTTCAGGCCGTCCGATAACAGCATCGGAAGGGCCATCAAGCTGACACACTACTGCGATATATCCATGAAGTACTTCGGCAAGCTGCCAGACGACTGGCATGTCTTCGTCCGTGACACCAAGGACCTGCCGCTTACATTCAAGGATCAGATGATGAAGGAGCTTGAGGCAAAGCACGGCTGGCAGGTCGACTGGAAGGCCAAGAAGTTCATATCCGGGCCGCTGAGGCCGGCGGATGTGAGCTTTGATCCCACGAACATCCCGCGCAAGATAAGGACCAAGAAGTGAGGGAGAAGGAGGAGATAAAAATGGCAGCAGAAGTTAAGAAGGGCATTGACACCACCAAAAACGCCGTTCCCTTTGAGATGGCCCAGATCCCCGGGCCGGAGATGGCCAAGACATACATGCCGAAGGTCATCGGCGCCATCATCAAAAAAGCCAAGAGGCCTCTGCTCGTTGTGGGGGCGGAGTTCTTCGACGACCCCATCATGTTCGACAAAGCCATCGAGATCGGCAAGATGGGCATACCCATCGCGGCCACGGCGCACTCAGTGAAGGGCTTTGTGGACAGGGGCTACCTGGAGAACGTCTATCAGATAGGCCTGCATCCTCTCACAGCCAACCTGCGCTTCCCAGAGTGGAAGGGCCTGGACGGGAATGGCAATTACGATGTGGTAATCTTCGCTGGCATCTTCTACAAGTTCGCCAACGCCATGTTCTCGACTCTCAAGAACTTCAACCGCGACATAAAGCGCATATCCATTGACCGCTACTATCACGTCAATGCCAATATGACCTTTGGAAACATGGCCTTCAATCCGGACGACTACCACGCCGCATTGGACGAAGTAATCGCAGCAATGAGGAAATAAAGTTCATCTCCTAACAGAAGAGGTGTATTAATGGCAGATGTTAAGTTAGATATATCCCCCATGTATGAGGGCGAGAGAATCAGAAAGGAAGATCTATGGGTAGAGCTGGGAGGCCCCAAGGCTGACGGATTCGAGCTGTCCCTGGCTGCTTCTATGGACGAAGTTCAGGATGGGAAGGTAACCGTCATAGGTCCAGATCTCAAGGATGTCAAGGAAGGCTCCACCATTCCCTTCGGCATGATATTCAAGGTCGCCGGCGAGAAGATTGAGAAGGACCTGGAGTCCATCATCGAGAGGCGCAACCACGCACTTCTCTCCTACATCAGCGGCCTCATGCATCTCAACCAGAGATACGATATCTGGATGAGGCTTGGCAAGAGCCTGCAGAAGAAGGGCGTGACCTCATGGGAGCAGATATTCAAGCCCGTCATAGAGCTATATAAGGCTGAGATGCCCTTCATCGAGAAGATGGAGGTCACCATTGTGACCGACCCGGCCAAGGTCAAGGAAGAGCTGGCCAAGGCCATGGAGATCTACAAAGCCCGCGACGAGCGCGCCAAGGGGCTGCACGATGAGGAGGTCGACGTCTTCTACGGCTGCACACTCTGCCAGGCATTCGCCCCAACGAGCGCCTGTGTGGTCACGCCAGACAGGCCCTCCCTCTGCGGAGCCATCACATGGTTTGATGGACGCGCCGCCGCCAAGGTGGACCCAGAGGGACCGCAGTTCGCCATCGAAAAGGGAACGCCAATAGATCCAATCGCAGGCGAGTATCAGAGCGTCAACGATATGGCTGCAAAGAGGTCCGGCGGCGAGTACACAGTCATGAAGCTGTACACGTTCTTCGATTCACCCCATACCTCCTGCGGCTGCTTCGAGACCATCGGCTTCTATATGCCTGAGGTTGATGGCATCGGCGTTGTCGATCGCGACTTCAAGGGAGCAACCCCCAACGGCCTGCCCTTCTCTACAATGGCCGGCCAGACTGGAGGCGGCAAGCAGGTCGTGGGCTTCCTCGGAATGGGCATTCTCTACTATCTCTCCCCCAAGTTCCTCCAGGCCGACGGCGGCTGGAGAAGGATCGTCTGGATGTCCAAAAACCTCAAGGAGAGGGTAAAGGCAGGCATCGACGAAGATATGATTGCAAAGATCGCCACAGAGGATGATGCCAAGGATATCACGGCCCTTAAGGCCTTCCTGCTCAAGGTAGACCACCCAGTGGTCAACGGCGTCACCAGAAAGGTAGACGGCAAGAAGATCACCGACGGCTGGAAGCTGGAAGAGGTCACCGACGAGCTCAAGGAGAAGGTCATCGCTTATATCGAGAAGACCGGCGGCGACATCAACATTGATACCGTCAAGTCGGAGCTGGCTCTGACCGAAGGCCAGTTCATGCAGGTGGTCGAGGCTCTGCAGGCTGACGGCGTCCTCGAGTGAGCAGACAGCAAATAAAAAAGAGGGTGAAAATCTATGCAGTTGAAACTCAAGAAGAAGGAAGAGGCTCCAGCCGCAGCTACCGCAGCCGCGCCTGCAGCCGCAGCGGCAGCAGCACCAGCTCTCTCCATGTCCGGTAGCGCCGGCGGGATCAAGCTGATTCTGAAGGATGCCAAGATCAGCATAGACAAGGTGGTACTCGCCAAGTAGGGTCCGCCTTTTTCTCCCTTTTTTGGGAGAGGCGTACACCGCCCTGGCAAATGCCAGGGTTTTTGATATTAAAGTGAGGGAGATATCATGCAGCTTAAGCTTAAGAAAAAAGAGGAGGCCCCGGCCGCCGCACCAACAGCCGCAGCGGGCGCAGCAGCTCCAGCTTTCGCTATGCCAGCAGCAGCATCGGGTGGAATGACCATTGAACTGAGGGGCGCATCCATCCACGTGGCGGAAGTTGTCATCAAACCGAAGAAATAAAGGAAGGCTTGACATTGGGGAAAATAATAGCGATAACCGGTAAGGGCGGAACCGGCAAGACAGCTGTGGCTGCGATGCTGGTCAGGCATCTTGTGAAGAATTCTGGGAAAAAGTACCGGATGCTTGTTATTGATGCCGATGCCGATGCCAACCTGGCGGATGCTCTGGGTGTAAAGGCAGGAAAGACCATCGGCGATATGAGGGAGTTCATGCAGCAGGCCAGGTACACAACTTCGCCGGATACGGACAAGCAGCTTCTTTTCGAGTCCAAGCTCTTCGAGATCCTCCTGGAGGAAGATGGCTATGACATGCTGGTCATGGGCAAGCCGGAGGGCTCCGGGTGTTACTGTTTTGTCAACAATCTTCTTCGCGGCATCATGGACAAGACCACCTCTGATTACGATCTGGTCGTAATCGATACGCCGGCTGGCCTAGAGCATTTCAGCAGGAAGACCATTCCCGATCTGGATGACCTCATCGTGGTGACCGATGAGTCGAGAAGAGGCCTTACCACGGCAGAGCGCATTCGCGACACGGCCCGGGAGATCGATCTGAAGTACAAAAATCTCTATGTGGTCGTGAACAAGGTCACGCCGGAGAGGCGTGAGAAGGTTATAGAGAACGCTGCTGGCCTGGGCCTGCAGGTTATCGGCTCCATCCCCTATGACGAGAGCCTAGCCAAATTCGATTTAGTGGGAGATCCATTGATGGGCCTTCCCGATGATTCGCCTGCCGTGAAGGAGATGGTGCAGATCGTCGGGAAAGTGGGCCTGTGAGGGTGATTCGAATGGCAGAGAAGATCACTTTATCTGACCTGAATAAGACGTTATCTGAAATGAATGTTCAATCCCTCGAGGGACTGAAGATCGAGGGAGACGTAGAGATAGACCTGGATATAGGCGCAGGCGGCGTAGGGCCGATGTTTGCCTACTACTTCGGGCAGGAAGCAGCCAAGATCGCCATGCAGCTCATTAACTTCGCAAAGGCGGTCGGCTATCCCGTCGAGAACCTGCTGCAGCCTGTGGCCGTCGCTCAGGCCGTTGCTCCGGCACCCAAGAAGATCGCCGCGGCTGCGGCTGCAGAGCCAGCCTTCAGGGTTGCCTCGGCCCTGGCCAGCGCCAAGTTCTCCGTCGGAGTGGACAAGACCTGGAAGACCCCCATTCAGGAGGTCACACTGGGCGCCACCAAGGCCGATGGCGGAAGCCGCGGCCATGTGGTGAAGCTGGGCGGCGAGAAGGCCATGGCATTCTTCCCGGATGCCGTAATGCCCCATGCCCCCAAGATAACCATGGACGTCTTCGACATGCCCATAGGCATGGCCAAGGCTGTCAAGATGCACTATGAGGATGTGGTCAACAGTCCGGCCGAGTGGGCCAAGAAAGCAGTCAAGAAGTTCGGAGCAGACATGGTCACAGTTCACCTGATCAGCACCGACCCGCTGCTCAAGGACACACCCCCTCAGGAAGCCGTCAAGACTGTCGAGGAGGTACTGCAGGCTGTGGATGTGCCCATCTGCATCGGCGGCTCCGGAAACCCAGACAAGGATCCGATAGTCCTCTCCAGGGCCGCTGAGGTGGCTCAGGGAGAGCGCGTTCTCATCGCATCCGCCAACCTGAACATGGACTGGGAGAAGATCGGCAAGGCCTGTGTCGACAACGGACATGTCTGCCTCTCCTGGACGCAGCTGGAGATCAACGCCCAGAAGGAGCTGAACAGAAAGCTGATGAAGGTCGCTGGCGTTCCGCGCGAGTCCATTGTCATGGACCCAACCACTGCTGCCCTGGCCTACGGCCTGGACTTCGCCTACTCCAACATGGAGAGGATCAGGCTCGGTGCCCTGAAGGGCGACGAAGAGCTTACATTCCCCATGTCCTCAGGTACCACCAACGCCTGGGGCGTCAGAGAGGCCTGGATGGTCCGCTCGCCCAACAAGGAAGACTCCGATTGGGGAGACAGGATGCTCCGCGGCCCGATCTGGGAGATTTTGACGGGGTTCTCCCTGGCCATGGCCGGTGTGGATATATTCATGATGATGCACCCGTTGGCCGTAGCTTACATCCATGAGATCACCCAGTCCCTGATGGGCAGAATAGAGGCCAAGACGCCCGATACCAGCGCTTGGCTCAAGATGGGGGTGTGAGTAACATGAAGGAAACCAGCCCGCTTAACCTTTACAAGCAGCTTCCCCAGACTAACTGCAAGAAGTGCGGAGAGGAGACCTGCATGGCCTTTGCCGCCGGCCTGATCGCCAGGACCCGCAAGGTAGAGGAGTGCACTCCGCTGCTCGAAGAGAAGAAGTACGCCAAGAAGCTTGAGGCTCTGCATAGCATCGTCGCTCCAGAGCTGAAGATGGTATACATAGGTGTCGGCGAAAGACAGGTCAAGGTCGGAGGCGAGGACGTCATGTACCGCCACCAGATGACTTTCTTCAACAAGCCGCCATTCGCCTATGATGTCGCCGACAGCATGGAAGAGGCCAAGCTCATCGAGCGCGTCAAGAAGATCACCACCTGGAAGAAGTTCTACATCGGCAAGTGGCAGGGCGTAGAGATGATCGCCGTGCGCTCTGTGACCGACGACCCGGCCAAGTTCGCCGCCTGTGTCAAGACGGTCCTGGCCAACGGCAACGGCTTCCCGCTCATACTCTGCTCTTTCAATCCCGCAGTCCTCAAGGCCGGACTGGAGGTTGCAGCCAAGGAGAAGCCGCTCATCTATGCCGCCACCAAGGACAACTGGAAGGAGGTCGCTCAGCTTGCCTATGACTACAAGGTGCCTGTGACCCTCTCAGTGCCCTTCGATCTGGATGGCCTAAAGTCCATGGCAATCACATTCGCCTCCATGGGCCTGACCGACCTGATCATCGATCCAGGCACAGCTCCCAACGGCAAGATGCTGCAGCAGACATTGCACAACTTCATCAACCTGAGGAGAGCTGCTGTGGAAGAGGGCCAGAGGGACTTCAATTACCCTGCCATGGTCCTGCCCATCAATGCGTGGCTCACCACAGACGATCCCGTACGCGCTGCCTACTGGGAGTCGGTGCTCACTGCCGCTTTTGTAATCCGCGGCGGAGCCATCATGATCAAGCACTCCACCGAGCCGTACAGCATGATGCCAGATATGCATCTGCGCTTTAACATCTACACCGACCCGAGGACGCCTGTGCAGGTCAAGCCCGGCATATACAAGGTAGGCAACCCCGGCCCCGAGTCCCCTGTCTTCGTGACCACCAACTTCGCCCTGACCTACTACACAGTTGAGTCCGATATCGCCTCCAACAGCATCGATGCCTACATCATGGCCATCAACACAGACGGCATCGGCGTTCAGGCATCTGTTGCAGGCGGCCAGCTCACGCCGACCAAGATCCTGGACTCCTTCAAAGAGGCAGGCTTTGACTGGTCAGCCCTGAAGTATCCGGCCATAGTCCTGCCCGGCATGGCAGCCAAGTTCTCCGGTGAGCTGGAGGATCTCTTCGCAGGCAAGGTCAAGATCATGGTCGGGCCGGAAGACTCCGGACGCATCGTCGGCTGGATGAAGGACATGTGGCCTCCCAAGTAGATCATTGCATGTGCCCGGCCTGCGGCCGGGGCATATTTTCTATTTAAATTTGGAGGAATATATGCTCTCAATAAGGTATTCTCTCTTCGCGCTGCTCATCCTGGCAGGCTGTGCCTCTGCCCAGTGGTCTCCTGGCGGCCAGATGGCCTATGTGGGCGATTTGACTCTGGCAGGCTCGAGCTTCTCTGTAGAATCGGCCGCATCCGGCGGCTCTGCTGACGGAAACAACAGATCTGCCAATGCCACACTGGTAAATCAGACTCTGCCTGAGGCGGCGCCTGGAAATACCAGTTCTGAGGAGGCTGCAGCCTCTCTATCTTCGCCAGCTCAAATAGCCAGACCGGATGTTCTCGACCTGTCCGCCTACTCAAGGGACAGGGCCAATAAGAATCTGGCCGGATACAAGAATATCATGTACCCCATATCCGAATCAAGGGGCAGCACGGCATCAACTGCCGGAGGCGGCTCAGGCTGTGGATGCGGATAGGTCAGCCACCACGGCCTGAAGGCAGTGGCTTCGATCCACGCACAGCGAAAGTAATCATGTAAGGGGCCAATTTATCCCCCGCCTAAGGGTCTTCTTGGCCCCTTAACCCGTATGATAAATTTTTTGCCCCTGCAAATACTCTCCATTCCTGATACCTTTATCGTTTTACTCCTCTTCTTCTTCCGCCTCGGCCATGCTCAGGTCCATGGCGGCGGCCAGCTCATCGATTACAGGTTCGAGCTTCTCCTTCATAGCAGGCCTCATATCCATCATCTTTAGAAATACCATTATCTTGCTGGACATGCTTAAATCTTCCAGATCACTATGGATCTCTGTCAGGCTGTCGCTGATGTTGGCCAGCTCTTCTGCAATCTCCTCCAAAACCTCTTGCTTTGTCATTCTCTCCCTCCTCGATTTCAGTCCAGATGAACTTTTATTCCCGGCAGCTTGCCGCCGGAATCGTCCTCGCTTTTGCCCTGCCTGCCCTCGAGATGATTATCAAAATCACCGTTTCTGACGTCGAGCCTCTCCTCCAATCTGCCCAGCCGCTGGTCGATCTCCTCGAAGCCGTCTTTTACTATCAATATCAGCTCTTTTAGAAATGCCACTGCAGTGTCCAGGCGGGTGTCGGTGTCGCCATCTCCTGAGACCTTATAGAAATCGTCCCAGGCCCCTTTGGCAGAGGCCAGTTGCACCTGTATGTCATCTACCTTTATCAGAGGATCAGATAGCCTGATAGCCCGGCAGAACCTCTCCAGATCGGCCTCATCCCCCTCGGCCACCACCTGCACCCGGCCGTCGGCCAGGTTCCTCACATAGCCCTTGAGATCCAGTGTTCTGGCCATGGTGACCACTCTCGAGCGGTAGCCCACATGCTGAACCCTTCCGGAGACGACTGCGATAATCTGGAGCATCGCTTCTTCCTTTCACTTCGACTTATTTAAGGATAATTGAACCGGGTAATTTTATCAAATATCGCTTGATGATCATGCCATCCCCAGGTAGACCGCCAGGGCTGCGATGATGGTGGGCAGGCCCAAGGCCAGCCAGATCTTTCGGCTGCTGTCGAAGACCTTCTTGCCGTCCAGGGGGCCGAAGGGCAGGAAGTTGAAGCCCGCCAGTGTGAGGTTGATAAAAATGGCGAAGTTCGCTGCCTGAGCGGAGAGCCCTGAGGTCCCAATCAGCAGCAGAAAGAACAGCACTGCCAGGGCGACGTTGGTCAGGGGCCCGGCCAGGGATATCCAGAGGGTCTCTTTCTTCAGATCTCGATTGAGCTCTTCCCTGGCAAATGAGTTCTGCATTATGAAATCTGCTGGAAGCTGTGTCTTTCTGATCATCACAGCCCCTGGCGCTGCAAAGATGAATCCTGCGAAGGATGCCAGAACTGCAAATGCCAGCCCCATCATATTGGCCCTGTACTCCGCCCAATAGCCGAAGTGCTGCGCCATGAACTTATGGGCCATCTCATGCAGGAGAAAGCCGGTCGCCACTCCTACAGTTATGATGGCCAGGAGCTGCCAGCCCGGAACAGCCCTTCCTCCGATCAGAACGGCGAAGGCGATTACCAGCGCTATCAGCGAGATAAACAGGTCCTTCATCTCTTGCGAGCTAATGATGCAGGCGGTGCTCATATCTGCAGATGGGCCTGGCCACTATATCTTTTTATGGATGGGCTATCCGTGGATCAGGTAGCCGATGACGATCATCAGTACGAGGAGCAGGGCTAAAAAGATGAGTCCGTGCCAGGGCTCTATGGGCAGCCCCTCTCTGGTATGCTTGGGCTTGTGCTTGAGGATCTCCTCAGTCCACTTCTCCTGCTGCTTCATGGCATCGCTCTTTTGCATCACTAAAATCTCCTCACGCCAGCTCAAGAATCCTCTTCTTCAGCCTCACTTCGTCTTCCACGGTCACTGGAACTTTGGCGGACAGGCCGCACCTCTGGGGCATTGGTATCAGCTCATCCTCTAAAAGGTCGTAGTATGCCTGGTCCAGGCCGATCTCATCTGCCGCGTATCTCTTCAGTATGCTCAGAATCTTCTCCTTTTTGGAAGGGCTGGAGGCTGGCATATCTTCCAGGGCCTGCATTATCTGATCGAACACATATTACTCTGGCACTATGCGGGTATTTATGCCTTATCGGCTTATGAAACCCGGGCAGGCTGGGATGGAGGGTCCGGGAAAGGTATTTCTACAGAGCCCTTCCTTGTCGGGGCTGGGGGACAGGATAAGTCAGATGGGAATTCAAAGGTGACCGAGTTTGACTCATACGATGGAGATGCTGGGACGGTCGGCTGTAAAGGTAAAAGAAGGCAGGGTGCTGGAGGCGGGAGAGCCGGTGATCAAATACTGCCCTCTCTTCGCCAAGGTGCATGGCATAAAGGAGATCACGCCTGAGGCTGCGGCGGAAAACATGAGGTTTCGCATGAAGCATCACGGCATGTTTACGCCGCGCAGAAAGCTGGAGATGGGGGTCTTCGTGGGTTTTGGAGCCTCTGAGTCCATGATGACCGGCATCATGCGGGGGATCATAGATGGGGCTGTCACAGTCTGCGACGGGGCTGGGACGGTCATCACTGCCAACCCCGATCTGATTCAGGGCATGGGAGGCTACATATCCGGTCTAGCAGAGACCGAGCCCATTGCTGAGACACTGGAGGGCATCCGCATCAGAAACGGGCATGTGCTCTCTCCCGAGGATGCCAGGATCGACCAGATTGCCGGGGCCAGGTGGGCGGCTGCCAACGGCTTTAAGAGATTTGCCGTGACAGTTGCCGATGTACAGAGCGCCGAGGCCCTGCGCCGCCTGGAGGACGAGGCTGCCGTCAGTATAATGATAATCGGAGTGCACCTGACCGGCATTAGCCGTGGGGACGCAGCCCGGCTTCTGGCGGTGGCAGACATCGTCACAAGCTGCGCTTCCAGGCACATCAGAGAGCTGGTCCGGCCACTGGTGCAGGTTGGAACTGCGGTGCCCCTCTTCGGCCTGACCCAGTGGGGCAAGGAGCTTCTGGTGGCCAGGGCAGCAGAGGTGGAGACGCCCCTTCTCATTAACACCATGCCCCTTCCCGTTCTGCCTGAGAGCAAGCAGCCAAGGCCGCTGGTCTGAGCCTCATGCCGTCAGCCTCGATCGGCCCGATGCCGTCCTGAAGGGCTGGACCTCTGGATGATCTTGGTTCTGCTGTCAGAGCTGCTGGCGGAGATGGTAATGTTTCGCGCCTCAGACCATGCGGACGATGCCCCCCGGCTGTCTGTAGCCATTGCCCTGATCTGGTATGTGCCTGCGGCGGTCCATCTGTGAAACGAGCTCAATGCCGTTCCGGAGTTCACAGGCCAGGTCACTGTCTGCGTTCCATCCCCCCAGTCGAAGGTGTACTTCACTCTGTCTCCATCGAGGTCTTTTGCTGATGCGGTAAAGCTGTAGTAGATCTTTGGCTTTCCTGAATCCGAGCCGGATGGCATGGAGGGCGTCTGTGGCGGGCGGTTGGCCTGTATGGTGAAATCGAGCGGCAGAGACCAGGCCGATGATGAGCCTTTGCTGTCCGTAGCCATTGCCTTTATCTGGTATGTTCCGGCAGAGGTCCATCTGTGGGATGACTTCATGCCCAATCCTGAGCTGACGAGCGATGTCACAGATTTCGTCCCGTCGCCCCAGTCAAATGTGTACTTCACCTTATCTCCATCTGCATCTCTGGCTGATGTGGTGAAGCTGTAGTAAGCATTCTCCTTGCCGGATACGGGCCCTGAAGGCATGGATGGCGTGGCAGGTGGGCAGTTGGCAGGTATGGTGAAATCGAGCGGCATAGACCAATCCGATGATGCGCCGTTGCTATCTATAGCCATTGCTTTTATATGGTATGTGCCGGATGATGTCCATTTATGGTATGCACTGGCACCTTTTCCGGGGCTGAACAGCCATGTCGCCGTTTGCTTGCCATCACCCCAGTCAAATGTGTACTTCACCCGGTCGCCATCGGCATCATTCGCCGAAGTGGAGAAGCTGTAGTAAGTATTTTCCTTGCCTGAGGTCGGGCCGGATGGAATGGATGGAGTGTCAGGAGCCCGGTTGGATTGATTTATTATTTGCACCGCCAGATAGCTCGACCAGCCTGAGGATAGCCCCTTGCTATTGGTAGCCTGGGCGCGTACGTAGTACGCCTTCTGCGATCCGGCAGGAGGGCTCCAGATATGCGTAGCATTCGCACCTTTTCCAGAGTCGACGAAATCCGTTTTGGAAGCAGTACCGTCTCCCCAGTCGAATGTATACTGGACTCTATCATTGCCTGGATCTGTTGCCGATGTAGCGTAGCTGTATGGAAATCCTGCAGTGCATTTCGCGGGTCCGGAAGGCTGCGCCGGCACATTGGGCGGCTGCGGGCTGCTGGCGAAATCTATGCCGTAGTAGCCATATGAGCCAAATCCCGTGTCTGCGGTGTATGAGATGCGGAACCATCCGGACTCGCCCCAGAAGCTTCCCCAGGAGTTTTTGCATATCCAGTACCTGTCGCTCTCCGAAAATCCCACGATTGAGACGGCATGGTTGCCCATGAATGCGCCGTAAGCTGCGGAGTAGATGCCCTGCTCGTAATAAAAGAAGTCCTCGTAGACCTGCATGCCGGTGATAACAGGCCCCTTATTTGCGACCCACCATTTTACCTCGTCCAGCGAGCCGAGCTGCTTCCATGAGCCTATCCTGACAAGCTGCTGGGAGTACTGGGAGCAGCGTGGCTCATCGGTCAGGTATGGATAGCATGACTCCATGCAGATGCCGTACTTCTTGAGGGCATCGAGCGCCGGGACGAACATCCAGCCGCTGTAGCATGAACCTCCCCTGGTGAAAAGGTCCCACTCGGAGAGGTCGAGATTGGCGGAAGGATTGTTGTTGTAGACCTCGTAGGTGCTCTCCACTGCGGCCGTCGTGGCGAAGGCGACGCATGATCCGCAATCTTTTTGGTCCCGGATCGCTGTGCAGAAGTTCGAGCCATTGACATTGCGGAGATCGTACTTGGAGGGGTAGTTGTAGGCAGTAGATGATTTAATGGCGGAGAGGTTGACCAGCGGAGCGTCATCTCTCAATCCGAGCATAATCTTTTTGGCATCCAGTGATAGCGAAGAGAGGTTGGTATCCCCTGCGGTCCAGTTGAGTCCTTTATCAGTGATCTGGGCGTTGAGCGTCTTTGCGTCAATGCTTGCAGATGTTACTGTCACGAGCATAATCATAACCGATAAAGTAATAAGAATTTTAATCATCCAATCCCTCTGGATAATGCGGGCGATGTCTTAGCTTAAAGAATCCTTTGAGTCTTTGCATATTCATTCTTATAACATACTAAAGATATTTACATTTAACTGTTTTGGGGCCGCGCAATCGAATCGCTGAAAAGGTATCCCGAATGCCATCAGCTCCTTGATAGTCCATACAGAACATCGATTCGTGAGCGAATCAGGACAACACTGGCAACCTGGGCTACAAATGCTAACTACAAAGCTTACCAGCTAAACACATACAAAAAGCCTAAACCGCCATCTCCGACACGATGCTGATTCCTGCATCCCTGATTTTATTCCGTCTGCCCACATTTAGCAGCATGGGTGTCAGGCTCTCCGCCAGAGCGGAGGTGGCCAGAGGGCCGAGCTTTAAAGGCCGGATGGCCCTGATCTCCCCGGCCAGGCCTGCCACGGTTTCTAAGGCATCTGGGTCGTCGCCGCAGAGAAATGTGTCGCCTTTCAGCTCTTTCGCCCTGTTCTGAAGGGATGCCGCAGCAATGGTGTGAAAGGCGGAGACGACTTTGACGCTCTCCGGCAGAAGGGACCTGGCCAGCAGGGCGGCGCTGCCCTGCGCAGGAGGGGTGAACTGGAAGATCTTGCCGTTGTAGCTCATTGGGACCACCGGACTGATGACGATCTGATTGACGTAAGAGCTTCTCAGGTCTACAGTAACCGATTGCAGGTGCTCAAATGGAACGCAGAGTACCACCAGATCGGCCTTGGCAATGGCGCTGCTGTTTTCAGCACAGCTGATTCGCACCTCCTGATCCGGCTGATCAAGGATCTGCCGTACAGCTTTAACGCCCTCGGCAGCCTTCTCGGCCTTTCGCGAGCCTATGATGATCTCGTGATTTGCTGCCCAGCGGACGGCAAAGCCCGTCCCGATATCCCCTGTTCCACCTACAAGCGCGATCTTCATGGCCACGGCCTCGGAGGAAACTCAGTGCCTATCTAATGCTATTAATAGACTTTGTATCAGCACCCATCATTTCCCCAGCATGCTTTTTGAGTTAAATGCTGTATTATCTTCTGGTATTTAATGCAATCCATGGAAACATTTCCGCTCGCCGATAACGGAAAAGAATAATAACCCGTTCCCTGCTTATCTCCTATCACTCTTCAAGCGGAGACACTATGATTCGCATCATATCCCTGGACATGGACGGCACCCTGATGAAATCCAGGTTTGTGGACAAGGTCTGGATGGAGGGCATGCCCATGCTCTATGCCGAAAAGAATGGCATCGACTTTGCATCAGCCAGAGAGCTCGTAACAGGCGAGTACATGAAGATCGGCAGCGACCGGCTGGAGTGGTACGACCTTGCCTACTGGATCGACAAATTCGGGCTTCCGATCGGCAAAGAGGATCTGCTGCAGATGTATGAAGATGAGATCGAGCCCTATCCTGAGGTGCAGGAGGCCCTCGACATGCTCAGTGAAAACTACGAGCTGATAGTCACCTCCAATGCAGCCCGGGAGTTCATAGAGATTGAGCTGGAGGGACTCGAAGACTACTTTCAGGAGACCTTCTCAGCCACATCCGACTTCATGGAGGTTAAAAAGTCGCCGCTCATCTACGGTGCAGTCTGCGCCCGTATGGCAGTCAAGCCCTTTGAGATGCTGCATATCGGCGACCACTACCACTACGACTACGAGTCTCCCCTTCAGGCTGGGCTGGAGGCGCTCTTTTTGGACCGCAGGGGCGAGCGCATCGGACGCGAGGTGGTGGGCGACCTGCGAGAGGCGGTGGAGCTGATAGACGGATGCATATGAAGAAGAATACCAGACTGATCCTGGCCCTTGATGTAACCGGCAGGAAGAGGGCCATCTCCCTGGCCCGTGAACTGAACGGCTTCTTCGACGCCATCAAGGTCGGCTATCCTCTCATCCTTAATTCCGGGCTTGCCATAGTCAGTGAGATCTCCGCATTCTCCCCGGTCATTGCCGATTTGAAGGTGGCGGACATCCCCAACACAAGCCGCCTCATCTGCGATACAGTGCTGGATGCTGGGGCCTCGGCGGTGATAGCCCAGGCCTTTCCCGGCAGGGACTCGCTCCTGGCCTGCGCCAAGAGCGCAGAAGCGCACGGTTCAGACCTTTTTGTGGTCACTGAGATGAGCCATCCCGGAGCAGAGCTCTTCATGGCCCCCCTCGCCGAGGAGATGGCCAGGCTCGCAAATGAGGTAGGCGCAGCCGGTGTGGTGGCCCCAGCCACCCGCCCGGAGAGAATCAGGCTCATCCGCTCCATCATAGGCGAGAGGACAATCATCTCACCCGGCGTGGGCGCTCAGGGAGGATCTGCCTCCGCAGCTCTGAAGGCAGGTGCGGACCATCTCATCGTGGGCCGCTTCATCTACGAGTCGGAGGATCCGGCGGCAGCGGCTGAAATGCTGCTCGAATCGCTATGAAAAGATGTGCAGAGGCTAAGAGGCAAAAGGGACCCAAAACATTCCTATACAAAAAGCCCGACCTATTATCATGATAGTTGCAGATATTGCTGTAATTCCCATGGGAACGGGAGCCAGCGCATCCCGTTATGTGATGGCTGTTCACGAGGTGCTTCGCGAGGCCGGTGTCAGATTTGTTCCCGGTCCCATGTCCACGGCAATCGAGGCGGAGGACTTTGCAAAGATATTCGCCGCAATCGAAAAGGCAAATGAGAGGCTGGCTGAGATGGACGTTCCCAGGATCATCACCACCGTCCGCATCGATTACCGGCTGGATAAGGAGATATCAATACAGTCCAAGATGAGTCATTAGACGAAAAATTAAATTGTATTAGCGAGGATTCCTAATAGCTTACAGGTTTCTTATCAGATATAAGGCTCATCCAACGATTGAACCATTTTCCGCTCTTAATACGCCCTGATTAACCATCTTTTTCGGTTATTCTTCGACAGCTACCGCTCATCTTAGATGATATTTGCTTTTTTCAGTGTGCAGAGCTGATATAGGTTAAAAGTAAATGCAGCAGCCATCATTTTGACACCAACTCTCTTGACGGTTGTTACAAGAACTCTTCCAGAATCGTATGTGTTTAGGTGCATGAGAGTAGGTCGGTAGATGCTGATTCAGTCCGGGCATGATTAATATGAATTGACATGCATCTAATAAGCAAACGATATCGTTAGACTATGCTCACCAAAAAGGCTCTAAATGAAAAGGCGACAGAGAATAGCACGAAATGGGCCGATAGATCCTGAATTCATGGACCTAAACACATACCAAAACTTTAACCAAACACCCCGGCCATCTTCAGCCCGACGTATATCATGAGCAGCACGAAGATCTGCCTCAGCCTCTCCGCCGGCAGCCGGTGGGCGGCCCTCACCCCCCACTGGGCGGAGAATATGCTCGTCCCTGCCAGAAGTGCGAACTGCAGCAGGTCGATGTATCCCACTGAGTAGGGGGGCAGTCCCGCCATCCCCCAGCCGTTGTAGGCATAGGCCAGGACTCCTCCGAGGGCGTTGAAGGCTATTGCCACAGAGGATGTGCCTATTGCCTGAAACATGCCAAAGCCCATGGCTACGACCATGGCAGGGATGAGAATCACCCCTCCGCCTATCCCGGTGAGGCCGGAGACGACACCCACCGCCAGCCCCCAGAGGATGTACTGAAAAAGGGGCTCCTTGTCTGAATAAAAGTCCTGCCTATTTTTGGGCTGCAGGTCGGAGGCAAAGAGCATCCTCAACGCCCCCAGCAGCACCACCAATCCGAATAACATCTTGAGGATCTCTCCAGGGGCATGGGCAGCGATGCTGCCCCCAACAAAGGCTCCTGCCATCCCGGAGAGTCCCATGATGATGCCAGGCCTCCAGAGCACAACCCCCCGGCAGGAGTGGCCGCGGCATCCGGAGAGGGCGGTTGGCAGGACAACAGCTAAAGAGGTGCCGAAGGCGATGCGCGTGGCCAGTGTGGGCTCGACCCCCTGATAGGCCAGCGCCCATATCTGCACAGGCACCATGAGAAAGCCGCCCCCGATTCCCAGAAGGCCGCAGGCGAACCCCACGGCCAGCCCTGTGGCCAGCAGCACCAGAACATATATCTCTATCAAATTATCCTGGCTCTCATAATTTGGCATGCAGAGCTGCGATTTCATCAGCCAGCCGGTCCAGGGCTTTATAGTCCTCCTCTTTGGGCAGGCCTCTGGCCACCACAGGATCGAGGAGCTGCAGCTTCAGGTTGGGCAGGGCCTCTGTGATCTGCTCGAGCATCTTTCCACCCCAGCCGAATGAGCCTATGATTGTGGCATAGCGGGCCTTGGGGCGCAGGGCGTTTGCTAAAACGGCTGCATAGAGGGCCAGAGGGTGCGCCCCTCCCAGTATGGTGGGGGTGCCTATGACAACAGTGGCCGCATCCACCAGGGCCTCGGCCAGATGGCCGGTGTCGAAAGCCGTCAGGTCAAAGCGCCTGACCTGCACGCCTCTGGCAATGAGCGCATCTGCCAGATAATCGACCATGACCCTTGTGGAGCCGTGCATGGAGACATAGGGCAGGACGACCAGATCCTTCACTGCATCCGATGACCACTCCCTGTAGGCATCCAGTATAAACTGCGGCCTGCCATGGACCGGGCCGTGGCTTGGGGCGATGACATCCACCTGCATCCCCCCGATCCTCTCCAGGTGCCTCCTGATGTGCTGGCGGAATGGCATCATGATCTCGGCGTAGTACCTCTTGGCTGAGGCGTAAACGGCTGCCTCATCTTCTGCAAATAGGTTGCTTGTGGCCAGGTGCGAGCCGAGAAAGTCACAGCTAAAGAGGATGCGCTGCTCTGGAAGGTATGTCAAGATTGTGTCAGGCCAGTGCACCCAGGGGGCTGAGATGAACTGCAGGCTTTTGCCGCCCAGCTCCAGCATCTCTCCGTCCTTGACCTCCCGCATCCTATCAGCAGCAGCCAGGCCGAATTCCCTGAGCAGCTCCAGACACCTGGCCGAGCCCAGAACCTTCGCCTCCGGGTAGGCCTGTAGAAGCTCCGGCAGGCCTCCCGAATGGTCCTGCTCGGCATGCTGAGCCACAACAAAGTCGATTCTCTCAACGCCCAGGCTGCGCAGGTTCTCGATAAGGCCTGCAGCCTTTGTGGCATCCACTGCGTCTATGAGCGCAGTCTTCTCCCCGCCCCGGACCAGATAGGAGTTGTAGCTTGTCCCATCCGGCAGGGGAATCAGGGCATCAAAGAGCCTGCGATCCCAGTCTATGGCACCGACGCTGAACAAGCCGGGCCGGATCTCTCTATTGAGCACCATCGTCCCATCCACACTCCATACACATTTTTGAGATCAATCAATCTTCTTGAAGTCGTCCCTGGAAGCGCCGCACTGAGGGCAGGTCCAGGAGTCCGGCAGGGACTCAAAGGGCGTGCCGGGAGATATACCCGAATCGGGATCTCCTTTTGCCGGATCGTATATGTATCCGCAAATGGTGCACTGATATTTTTGGGCCATAAGTTCAATCCTGCCTGCATAGTATTTAGCCGGATCGCTTCCCTTCACGAACGAAAAACTAAATAATAATGACATATAAGAGATGAGCGATTCGAGGTGTTTTAATGGCTGGCACCGGATCCAAGAGAGAAGGCAAGTTCAAATGCAAGATCTGTCGCATGATCTTCGACTCAAAGGAAGAGTTAAAGCTGCACCTTATGGAGGATCATAACGATAACTGAATGGTTTTTGTAAGTTGAATGCGATCTTTTAGATACCCAGAAATTTTGGCAGCTTGCAGATTATTTTTTCAAGTTTTTTCATCCCAATCATATCTGATTCTTCGCTTTTTGCGGTAGCAAGTCCCTAATAGGTTTGAGTTTATGGTATGGATGAACCAATAGCTCCTGTAAGGTTATCCACAGGAGACAGCGACAGAGCCAAAAATTCTCCGTAGTAGCGACAGGCTGATTATGCTTGACCGCACACAGATCAGCTGGATTGGTGCATAAAGATGAAAGACAAGAATATGCTGGACGAATTTCGCAAGATCTATCCGGAGAAGTTCGCAGCAGAGGAGCTTATCTTCTCTCATATTCACGCCGGAGACCGCATATTCATAGGCACGGGCTGCGGCGAGCCTCAATACCTGGTATCGGCTCTGGTCTCATATGTAAAGAGCCATCCCAAGGCATTCTTTGATGCCGAAGTGATTCACGTCTGGACCCTTGGCATCGCTCCCTACGCAGACGAGCGGCTGAAGGAGAACTTCCGCCTCGACACATTCTTTGTGGGAGACAGCACGAGAAATTCCGTAAATCGCGGCTCTGCAGACTACACACCCGCCTTTCTCTCATCCGTCCCCGAGTTATTCCGCTCAGAGATGATACCCGTCGATGTGGCACTCATCCAGACCTCCCCGCCAGACAGGCACGGCTACCTCAGCCTGGGAATATCGGTTGATATAGTGCAGTCGGCTGTGGAGATGGCCGACATGGTCGTGGCGCAGGTCAACTCCCATATGCCCCGCACACTGGGCGACGGCTTCGTCGACATCCGGGACGTCGACTATATCATCTCCCACGACGAGCCGCTGCTGGAGTATTCTGTAAAGGCTCCAAACGACATAGTGCAGAGAATAGGCAAGTACGTGGCCAGGATCATAGAGGACGGCTCGACCATTCAGGTGGGATACGGCATAATTCCCGATGCAGTGGTGCTCAATCTGAGCGGCAAAAAGGACCTGGGGGTGCACACAGAGCTCCTCTCAGACGGCGTGGTCAATTTGATGAAGGAGGGAATTGTTACCAACCGCAAAAAGGTCCACAACCCCGGCAAGACCATCGCCTCCTTCTGCATGGGCAGCCGGGAGACATACGAATTCCTGGATGACAATCCGGCGGTGGAGTTCAAGAGGATCGACTACACCAATAACCCTCTCAATATTGCCAGAAACCGGCTGATGACCGCCATAAACAGCGCTATGGAGGTCGACCTGACCGGCCAGGCGACGGCCGAATCCATTGGCGGGACTCTCTACAGCGGCATAGGCGGTCAGGCTGACTTCATGCGTGGAGCTGTGCTGGCTCAAGGAGGCAAGTCCATCCTGGCTCTTCCCTCCACCGCCCTGAACGATAGCGTCTCCCGCATTGTGCCTGTGCTTGCGGAGGGGGCGGGGACGACACTCACCCGCGGAGACGTTCGCTACGTTGTGACCGAATACGGCATAGCCTATCTGCACGGCAAGAGCATCCGGGAGAGGGCCATGGACCTCATAGCCATCGCCCATCCCAAGTTCCGGCCCTGGCTGATTGCCGAGGCCAGGAGGAGGTCCCTCATATACAAGGATCAGATCTTCATACCGGGTGAGGAGGGCATGTACCCGGAGGAGCTGGAGGCCCACCGCACGACCAGCAAGGGACTTGATATTCTCCTCCGCCCTGTCAAGATCACAGATGAGCCCCTTCTCAAGGACTTCTTTTACGGCCTGTCCGAAGATAGCCTCTACAAGCGCTTCCTCTCGGCTCGAAAGGATATGCCTCACGAAAGGCTGCAGGAGTTCACGGCAGTGGACTACAGCAAAAAGATGGTGATAGTGGCTACAGTCATGGAGAAGGGCCGGGAGGTCATAATCGGAATCGGACAGTATGAGCTGAATTCGGATATGCATACGGCAGAGGTGGCGCTGGTGGTCTCGGACAGATATCAGAGGCAGGGAGTGGGAACGGAGATTCTCTCCTATCTCATATTGCTGGCCAGGAAGAGAGGCCTTCTCGGATTTACGGGAGAGGTTCTCTATGAAAACACCGCAATGGTGCAGCTCTTTGAAAAAATGGGATTTGCCACAAGCAAGAGGAGCGAAGAAGGAGTCTATATCATGCGAATGTGGTTTAGAAATGAGGGGGATAAGATGGAATGAACCGCCAGGGGCATTTCCACCGCAATCCATATTTGTGGTCGTGACCCCCTAATAGGTTTGAGTTTTGTAATATGGAAAAGTCAAGAGTTCCTGCAAGCTCCAGACATGATCGATTAAGCCAGCTTGCTTCGCGGGACTATTGAACTCCGTTATGCCCATCTCATTTTTATATTTT